>CAIQKV010000078.1 GCA_903872505.1 uncultured Opitutia bacterium | reverse complement strand
TGATCGGTACCTCGAACTATGTGAAGTCGCTGAACCTGGTCGCGAACGAGACCTATCCCGGCGCGTTCACGCAGGGTGTGGCGATCACGATCGCCGGTGTCGCCGGCGTGCGCACGATCACCTACGCCCCGTAATCCGGTCACCCGTTAAACTTCAAGCCGTCCGTTCCCGCTTCGCGGGACGGGCGGCTTTTTTGTGCCCGGCCGCGGCGGACCGCTGGATCCCGGGACGCGGCCGGAACACACGCAGTCCCCGCCAAGAAGCTTTCATTTTTCACGCCAACCGCCCAATCTCCCTGCGCGCATGACCCCGTCCGCCTTCCCGGCCCTGTTCACTGACAAACGCCTCTGGCTTTTCCTGCTGTCGGGCGCCCTCGCCGTGGTGCTGGGCTTTTATGCGATTCCCGGCAACGCCGCCATCAACCTGGTCTCGAAGAGCGGCTACTGGTTTCTGCTGGCGGCGTTCCTGCTCTTTCTGCGGGCGCTCTGGCAGACCTTCGGCGACGACCTGCGGACGCTGGACTGGCGCCGCCTGGACTGGGTCTCCGTGGCGGTCGTGGGGCTGGGCGGCATCGTGCTGCTCGTGCACGAGACGTTCGGTTTCAAGATCGTGATGGATGAGCTCATGCTCCTCGGCACGTCGATGAGCATGCATTTCGACAAGACGGTGCTCACCCCGACCCGCGGCAACGACATCCAGGGCGCGTTCGTGGTGCTGGACGGCATCATGGACAAGCGCCCGCTGTTCTTCCCGTTCCTGCTTTCGCTGGTGCACGATCTCACCGGCTACCGGCCGGCCAACGCCTTTGTGCTGAACGGCGTGCTGGCCTTTGTGCTGCTCGGCCTGGCCAACCTCGGCGGCCGCCTGCTCGCCGGCCGGCGCGCCGGCTGGCTCGCGGTCCTGCTGCTGGCGGGCCTGCCCCTGCTCGCGCAGAACGCCACCGGCGGCGGCTTCGAGCTGCTGAACGTCGTCATGATCCTCGCCACGCTGCTGCTCGGCGCGCGGTTCGTGCAAAAGCGCGACGAGGCCTCGCTCACGGCCCTGTGCTTTTCGACGCTGCTGCTGGGCCAGACGCGCTACGAGTCCCTGATCTACGTGCTGCCCGTCGTGATCCTCGTGCTGTGGGTCTGGTGGGAGGAGCGGCGCGTCATCCTCTCGTGGCCGGTGATCCTCGCCCCGCTGCTGCTGCTGCCGTATCCGCTGCAGCACCGCATCTTCGAGCTGCGCACGTCGGCCTGGCAGATGGGCCGGGCGTTCGGCGACAAGTCCGATGCCACCGTGCCGTTTTCCCTCGCATATGTGCCGGACAACCTGGCGCACGCGGTGAAGTTTTTCTTCGCCAGCGCCACCGACCAGCCGAACTCGCTGACGCTGTCCGTCCTCGGCTGGATCGCGGTGCCGTTCTCCCTGCTGTTCATCGCCAAGCGCCTGCGCACGCTGCGCACGGAGCCGCCGGCCGTGGTGGCCGCGGTGATTTTCACCGCCGGCTTCGCCGTCCAATTTGCCGTCATGATGGGCTATTTCTGGGGGCAGTTCGACGACCCGGTCATCCGGCGGCTCAGCCTGCCCACCCACCTCTGGCTGGTCGTCGCGGTGCTGCTGGTCCTGCCGCAGTTCGCCGCCGCGGGGTTCCAGCGGCTGCTGCTCGGCGTGGCGGCGTTCGGGCTGCTCGCCAGCGGGGTGCCCTCGATGGCCGAGCACGCCTACACCCAGGAATACCTGCCGGGCCGGGAAACCGCCTGGCGCCGAGAGTTCATGGCCGACCAGCCGCGCCATGACTACCTGATGATCGACAACGATTCCATTCTCTGGGTCTCGCACCAGGTGTCCGCGACCACGGTCCCGGAAGTCCTCAAGCGCCGGGAGGCGCTCGCGTGGAACATGCGCAACCGCACGTTCGCCGCGTTCTATGTCTTCCAGCGCTACAACATCGACCCGGAGACCGGCGTGCTGAGCCTGCGCGAAGGCGACGACCTCGGGCCGGATTTCGTGCTGGAGCCGGTGCGCGAGGAGCGCCTCCAGACCCTGACGCTGACGCGCATCAGCCGGATCAAGGAAGTCCGGCAGGGCGGCGCCTCCCTCACCGCCCCGGAAGGCGGGCCGCCGCCGGTCGTACCGAAGAGCCGCGCCGAGATCGAAAAGCTCCGCAAGGCCTACCTCGAGAACTTCATCAAGCAGCTCCCGTGATCCAGCCGGCCTGCCCGACCGCGCGATGAATCTGCCGAGCCAATTCTTGAGCGACCCTCCGGCGAGGAAACGGCTGCTGCTGTTCGGGCTCAGCGGCGCGCTGGCGCTCGCGCTCGGCTTCGTCCTCGTCACCCCGCACCTCGCGGAGGTGCTGATCGTCAACGGCGGCTACTATTACATGCTGGGGCTGTTCGGCCTGTTCGGGTTTTATGCGGTCCGGGTGGCGCGGGCGCGCCCGGCGGTCTGGTCGGGCTGGTTGCGCCGGCCGGGCTGGCCCGCCCTCGCGATCGCCGGCGCCACCGCCTTTGCGCTCTGGTCCGACCCGTTCCAGCACAAGGTCCTGTTCGATGAATACGTGCTGCAGGCCACGGCGTTTCACATGCACGTCACGAAGGAAATCGGCACGGTCATCCGCGCCTACGACTTCAACGGCACGTGGCTGCCGATCGACACGTTCCTGGACAAGCGGCCCTATTTTTTCACGTTCATCCTCTCGCTCGTGCACGACCTCGTCGGGTACCGGATCGCGAATGTGTTCTTCCTGAACGCCGGGCTGACCGCCTGCTTTCTCAGCCTCGTCTACTGGTTCGGGCGCGAGTTGACCAGCCGCGCCGGCGGGCTGCTCGTGGTGGTGCTGCTCGTGACCATGCCGCTGTTCGGGCAGAATGCGACCTGCGCCGGGATGGAGATGCACAATCTCACCATGCTCCTCCTCGTGATGTGCCTCGCGCTGCTCTACCTGCGGGCGCCGGACGCGGACCGGCTGGCGCTGCTCTGCCTCGCGACCGTCCTGCTGGCGCAGAGCCGCTACGAGTCGGTGATCTTTGTCGGGCCGGTGGCGGTGGTCATCCTGGCCGGCTGGTGGCGGGTCCGCGCCGTGCTGCTGCCCTGGGTGGCGGTGGTGACGCCGCTGCTGCTGATCCCCTATGCCTGGCACAACCGGTATGTCTCGTCGGTGCCGCTGCTCTGGCAGCTGGGCGAGGGGCAGAAGACGCGCTTCAGCACCGGGTACCTCGCGGAAAACCTCCAGAACGCCTACGATTTCCTCTTCAGCTTCAGCAACACCTACGCCAACTCCTGGTACCTGGCCATCCTCGGCTGCGCCGGGCTGGTGTACTTCTTGGGCTGCGCGATCCGGTGGCTCCGCCGGCGGCCGGCGCTCCCGGCGGAGCAGGTCGTGGCCGTGCTGTTCGGCGCGGCGATCGCCGGGAACTTCGCGATGCTGATGTTCTATTACTGGAGCCGGCTCACCGACAGCATCGCCGCCCGCTTTGCGCTGCCGGCCTGCGTGCTGTTCGCGCTGGCGGCGGCGGTCCTCGCGCGGCGGCTCGACCGGCGGTTCCCGGCCACGCGCGCGGCCTTCCTCGGCGCCGGCGCCTTCCTGCTCGTCGCGGCCCTGCCCGCCATGGCCCACCGGCTTTACACGACCCAGAACCTGGTGATGCAGGAGGTGGACTGGGAGCATGACTTCGTGGTCCCGCGCGGCCGCGGGACCCTGCTGTTCATCTCGAACAAGTCCACCATCCCGTGGGTGCTGTGGAAGATCCCCGCGCTGATCAACGGCGTCGCGCGCCAGCGGGGTGACCAGCTGCGCTATCACATGACGCAGGGCACGTTTCGGGAAATCATCGTGGCGCAGGCCCTGCGGCCGACCACGCCCGGGGGCAAATTTGGCGTCGATCCCGACGATGTGATGCCGGAAAACTTCCAGCTCGAGACCCTCGCAGAAAAACGCTTTGGCGGCCGCATGGCCCGCCTGAGCCGGCTGGTCGCCGTCGGCCCGGATCCCCCGCCGCCGCCCGCCGCCGCCAAGGCCGCCCCGTGATGGAAGGCCGGGCGCTGCTCCTCTGGCAATTTCTCTGCCTGCTCGTGACGGCGGGGGGATGGGGCGGTTGGGTCTGGATCCTCACCGGCCGGCCGCCCCCGTTTCGCCGCGCCACCTGGCTGTGGTGCGGCTTGGCGGGTTTTTGCGCGCACGCGCTGGCCCTGCAGGGTCTCATTTACCTCGACGTTCCGATCGCGCGCACGGCGTGGCCGGCGTTCGGCGTGGCCCTGGCCGGACTCGCGGCCGCCGGCTGGCATGGCTGGCGCGGGCGCGGCGCCGGTACGCGTCACGGGTGGAACGATGCGCGCATGTTCGCGGGGGTCTTTGCCGTGGTGGTGGCGGTGCAATCCCTCGGGCTGCTCTGGGTCGGGCCGGCGGATTTCTACGGCAAGGGGCGCTACGACCAGGCCAACTATGTGGTCACGGCGCAGTTCCTGGTCGACCAGCCATTCTCCCTGACCGCCGCGGACATCGGCCTGCAGCCGTGGATGGTGCGGGTGATGGAGACCAAGGAGCAGCGCATCACGCAATCGGTGGCCCATGGAGCCCTCGCGGTGGTTGGCGGCACGGACTGCCAGCAGGCCTACGGTGCCATCAGCGTGTTTTTCCTCGGGCTGGTGGGCCTGGCGGTGGCGGCCTGGCTGCGGGCGTGCGCCGTGCCGCGCTGGCTGGCGGCGATCGGCGGGGCGGGTGCGGCGCTCGGCCCGGCGGTCACGACGTTGCAGCTGGATTGTTATTTTTCCCAGGCGAGCACGCTCTTCGTCCTGCCGGCGCTGGCGGGATTGCTCGCGGCCCGTGGTCCGCTGCGGGTCACCGAGCGGGTGGTGGCGTCGCTCCTGCTGGCGTTTCTCGCCGGTGCCTACACCGAGATTGCGGTGGTGGGCGTGGGGCTCGTGATCGTGATGCGACTCCTGGCGGAGGCGCCCTGGCCGGCCCGGCTGCGGGATCTCGGGTGGATTGCCTTTGGCAGCCTGGTGGCGAACCCCGGCTACCTCCTGCGCCTGCCGCGCTGGCTGCTGGAACAATGGACGCATACCCGTAATCCGAATCTGCTGGCGGCGTTGGTCCCGGAGAGCGGCACCTGGCGCGGCTGGGGCCGGCAGTTTCTCGATCTCGCTCCCGGCACCGGGCTGGATGGCGTGGTGGTCGGAGCCGGCGGATTGATCCTGGGCTTGATGGCCTGCGCGTTGTGCTGCCGCCCGTGGCGCCGGAGCCGGATGCTGCTCGCCGTGCTGCTGGTGCCGCTGGGCGTGCTGGGCTGGCTGCTGCTCGCGCCCGTACTGGCCAAGTATCCCTTTGCCAAGCTGGCGGCGGGCTTCACGCCGCTGTGGGTCGGCGCGGCCATGCTCGGCGTGGCGGCGGCCGGCCGCCGTCACGTCCGCCTGCTGACCGTGCTGGCCGCCCTCGCGCTCGGCGCCGGCGCCGTGAGCGCGCTGCCCCAGCATGCGCAGGTGACGATGCGGGTGGACGTGCTCGCGGACTTGGGTTCCCCGGAGATGCACCGGATCCGGGCGGATGTGCCGCAGCATCCCGGGAGAATTTACCTGGTGACCAATGATCATCCCCTCGTTGCGCTGTGGTTGTGTTATTTCGGCCGGTCGGCCGACGTCTATCTCGACCGGCGCCATCTCGGCGACCGGGTCGTGCCCAGCGAATCGTATGCGTTCCGCCGGCTGCCGGCCGCCGGCGCAGCCCTGTGGTGGCTGGATCTGTCGCGTCACGGGCCGGTGGCGGCCTACGCGCCCGCCGGCACGTTGACGGTTCGCGGCGCGGTGGAGGAGGGCGCGGTTGCCGCCGGGCGGTACTACCTCGTCCGGGACGTGCTTGAACTCGACATCGAGTGCCCCGCGGCCGGCCCTCCGCTCCAGCAACGCTGGCTGGATTTCGCCTGCACCCCGATGGCCGGGGCGGCGCCGTGCGAACTGACGCTCAGCGATGCCGCCCGGCGGCGGCAGACCACGACCGTGACGGGGCCGCGCGTGCTGCGTTTCCACCTCGCGCTGGCGCCCGGCCTCAACCGCTACACGCTGCGGGTCCGCCCGGCGCGGAGGCTCCCGGACGCTTCCGGCGGGCTGGTCTTGCAGTCACTCAGCCTCGATCCCATCACGGCGGTCGGGCTGGTGAGCGACCCGCTGCCCGTCAATTATTCCGAATGAAAGACACCGGCCGTACCTCGTCCGTCCCGGACCACGCGGTTAGTGACCGGCCCGCGCTGCGGTGGTGGCTGCTGCTCGGCCTGCTGGCGGCGGCCTACTTCGGGTTTTTCGCGCTCCATCCGGACCTGTATTTTTCCCTCGGCGTTAACCACTACGATGGGTGGTTCATCGACACGTTTGCGTTGCTGGCGTCCAACGACGCCCTGGCCCGCGGGCTCGACCCGTATGCTCCGAACCCGCTCGATTATTTCCACCGGCCGCATGTCTACTCCCACTGGTGGCTGCACCTGCGCGACCTGGGCCTGACCCGCGCCGACACCCTGTGGCTGGGCCTCGGGCTGGTCGGGACCTTCCTGGTCGCGGCGATGGCGCGCCTGCGGCCGCGCACGCCGGGGCAGGTTTGGTGGTATGCGGCGGTGCTCTGTTCGTCGCCGGTCGTGCTGGCGGTGGACCGGGGCAACAACGACCTCGTGATTTTCATCCTGCTCGCGCCGCTGGTGCCGTGCCTGCTGAGCGGGTGCCGGTGGGTCCGGTGGGTGCCGCCCTTCCTGGTCGCGGCGGCGGCCATGCTGAAATATTACCCGGCCGCGGCGGCCTTGGTCCTCCTGGCCGCGGTGGACCGGGACGAACTGCGTCCCCGGCTGTTCCTCACCGCGTTGCTCCTCGCGGTGGCGGGGATCAGCGTGGCGGGCGACCTGGCGGCCTTCGGTCCGCTGGCGCCCCAGCCCGAGGGGTTGCTGACCTTTGGGGCGACGGGCTTCTTCCGCGAACTGGGCTGGATGGGTTGGCTTCCCAAGCTGGTGTGCGCCGCGGCCGGCTTGGTGGCCGTGGCCGGTTGCTGGGCCGGCCGGCTGCTGGGGGATTGGGAACCCGGTCCGGAGCAGCGTTCCGCCTGGCTGCATTTCATCCTCGGCGCGGTGCTGCTCACGGGCTGCTTCTTCACCAGCGTGAATTTTGGCTACCGGTGGGTCTTCGCGATCTGGCTGGCGCCGTGGCTGTGGGTGCTGCCGCGCGACTTGGCCGCGCCCGCGCCTGTGCGCCGGCTCGCGCGTTGGACGATGGGGCTGCTGCTGGTCGTGCTCTGGTGGGCGCCCTTTTGCTGTGTCGTCCTCAACCGCCTGATCGGCGTGCTGCCGGGCGCCACCGTCCTGCTCCTGGCCAAGTGGTCCTACCTGGTTGAGCAACCGGCCGACTGGGCGTTCTTCCTGTGCCTGTTGGTCTTCCTGACGCATTTTGCGCGCCGCGGCCTCGCCCCGCTGCTTTCCTCCCGGCCGTGAGTTGCGTCCGCCCATGACTCCCGCCGCCCCATCCGCACCCGCCCCGGGCGATTCCCGGTTCCTGCCCTGGCTGCTCGGCGCCCTGCTCGTGCTGGGCTGCGCGGCGATTTACTGGCGGGTGGGGGAGTTCGGGTTCGTGTCGTTCGATGACGACCGCAACATCCTCTTCAACCCGCACCTGGGACCGCTCTCGCTGGAACGCGTGCGGTGGGCGTTTGGCGACTGGAGCTATGCGCGCCGCTGCATGCCGCTGGGCTGGCTGGGTTTTTCCGCGGTGTTCTCGGTCGCCGGCCTGAATCCCGCCGGCTATCACCTCGCGGGCCTGGCGCTCCACGCGGTCAACGCGCTGCTGTTCTTCATCCTGCTGCGCCGGCTGGTGGAGGCCAGCCAGCCCGGGGCCGGTCCAGCGCCGCGCGCCTGGGGCGTGGCCTGCGCATTTCTGGGCGCGGCGTTCTGGGCGTGGCACCCGCTGCGCGTGGAATCGGTCGCCTGGGCGTCCGCGCTGCTTTACGGGCAGGCCGAGTTTTTCCTGCTGCTCGCGCTGGTCCTGTTCGTGCGCAACCCCGGCGCGCCGGGGGTCCGGCTGGGGGCGCTGCTGTGTTACGGGGCGTCGCTGCTCAGCTATCCGGTCGCGATTGGCTTCGCCCCGGTGTTCGCGCTGGTGGCGTTCTGGCGCCTGAATGACTGGCGGCGCGCCGGCTGGATCGCGCTGCCGTTCCTCGTGCCCGCCGCGGTGGCGGCCGGGCTCAACCTGGCCTCCCGCCTGAGCGCCGACGCGGTGTTCATCCCCGTCCCGACGCTGGCCGAGTTGCCGCTGCTGGCCCGCGCGATGCAGGCCGCCTACGTCTGGGTGTACTATGCGTGGATCCCCTTCTGGCCGACGCCACTGACGCTGTACAACATGGTGCTGGTGGATTTTGACCCGGGGGCGGCGCCGTTCGTCGTCAGCGCGGTGCTGCTGGGGACCGCCACCGTCGTCTGCGCGGCCTGGCCGGCGGCGCGCCGCACCGTCGGTTGGTTCCTGCTGGCGCATGTCTGCGTGCTCCTGCCGATGATGGGATTTGTGGAGCGACCGTATTTTCCCAGCGACCGGTATTCGGCCTTCACCCAGCTGGTGCTGGCGGCGGGCCTGGTGCTGGGCCTGCTGCGGCTGCGCCCGGCCCGCGCGCGGGTGCTGGCCCAGGCCGCCGGCGGGCTGGCCGTCGCCTGGCTGGGCGGGCTCAGCGTCCGGCAATGCGCGGTGTGGCGCGATGCGCCGACGCTGCTCCAGCACGTCACGGCGGGACTCGCGCCGGAGGTTTATCCCATCATGCGTTTCGAGCGTCCGGCGGAGCTGCTGTACAACCGCGGCCACCCGGCCGACGCGCTGGCGTGTTATGACCGGGGGCTTGCCCTGCTGCCCGCCGACCGGGCGCTGGCCGCGGGCCGGGCCCGCCTGCTGCGGCAATCGTCCGCGCTCCAGGCGCTGATTGCCGGCGCCGGCGCGCCGGCGGCGACCCCGCCGGTGACGTTTCTCCACCAGCAGCTGGGCGTGGCGGCGGTGCGGGCCGGCGACCTGCGGGTGGCGGAGGAGCAGCTCCGGCTGGCGCGGCTCAGCGCGCCTGAGTTCTACGCCCCGGCCTACAATCTTGCGCTGGTCTGGCTGCGGCTCGGCCGGACGCGACCGGCGCTGGGCAGCTATCTCTGGGCCGAGGCGCACGCCGGCGGACACCTCTCGAGCGGCGCGCGGGTCGTGGCGCTTGGGCTGCTGGCCGATCAATTCGCCGCGGCCGGCGAAACGCGTCTGGCCGCCGCCGCCCGGGCGCGCGCCCTCACGGCGCGCCGCGACTGACGGTGCGGTCGAGGAGCGCCTGCCAGTCGGCCAGCGAGCCGGTCGTCGCGGCGGCGATCTCCGCGGCGTTCAGCCGGTAGATCAGGATCGAGTACCCGATATTGGCGTCCGGCGCCCGCACCCGCAGGTAGTGGCACAGGCGGGCGAAGCGCAGGAGATCGTGGCGCGTCCACGCGCTCCGCCACTTCGCGGGCGTGGCCTGCCGGTCGAGTTCCGCGCGTTGGTGCGGATCCTGGAAGTAGGCCCCGAAAATCGGCTCATAGCCGCGCATCCACTGGTATTCCTTCTCCAACGCGGGCGTCCACGGGCCGCGGATCGGACTGTAGACGTGCTCCAGCATGGTCGCGCTGATGGCGTACACGCCGGGCCGCAGCGGCACCCACGGCTGGGTGAGCTTGAAGCCGTTCACGAACGGCAGCCGCTGCGCGCGGATGTGGTAGTAGTCCGGTTCGCCCGTGCCGAAGTAGGAAAGGAAAACCGGCTCGCCCGGCGCCGCGTGCGCGTCGAGCCATGCCTTCAGCCCCGGCAGGTCCTGGCCCCAGTCGAGCGAGCTGTCCACGAGGTGGCGGTGGCCGTTCGCGGGGCCGCCGGCGAGCTGGTTGAAGTAGGCGAGGTAGTGCGGCGCGACCCGCACCGACTCGACCGCATGCCAGCCGAGCAGCGCCGCCACGGCCAGGACCAGCGCCGCGCGCCGGGCCGCCAGCCACGCGCCCAGCGCGCCGGTGGCGATGAACAGCACCGGGTAGGTCGGCAGGATATGGCGCTGGCCGATGTTCAGGTGGCTCGTGATCGAGAAAATCCAGTAGACGGCGAACAGCACCGCGAGCGGGGCGAAGCGGTACCACTCGGCCCGCCAGCGCCGCACGAGCAGCACGGCCGCCGCGCCGCTCGCGAGCAGCAGCGGCAGGGTGGTCTTGTAGGCAAACGCATAGACGAAGAAACCCGGCCAGCCCGTCGTGCTGAACTCGCCGTTCAGGAAGGCCGAGCGGACCTGCGCCGTTTCCAGCACGTAGGCCAGCCCGTAGAGGTAGCCCTCGGGCAGCACGTGCCACGCGGCGAGGGCGCGGATGACCCGGCCCGGGGCGCCGAGGTTGGCGTCGAGCCACTCCCACGGCCGGATGAAATGATCGAAGGGCAACAGCGCCGGGTTGGCCGCGGCAAACCGGAAGCCGAAGAACGCCCAGATGACGAGGGCCGCCACCGCGCCATGGCCCAGCGCGGAGAGCGCCGCGGCGCCGAACTTGCCGCCGCGCGTGGTCCAGGTGCGGCCGAGCAGCACCAGCGGCCCGGCCGCCGCCGCGCGGATCGCCGCGAGCGCCACGAACATCGGCAGCAGCAGGGGCGCGGAGTATTTCGCGACGCACGCCAGCCCGAACGCCGCGGCGCTCAGCCACCACCAGCGGGCCCGGCCGTCGTGCAGATGCCGCCACCAGGCGCCCACGCTCGCCAGCATGCAGAACGTCATGCACGCGTCGCTGGTCGCGAGCGCGCCGTGCGCGAGAAAACTCGGCTCAAACACGAAAAACCCGAGCGCCACCAGCGCGCCGGCGTTGCCGAACAGCCGCTGCGTCCAGCAGAACACCAGCACGCCCGTCGCCACGCTGAACAGCGCGATCAGCGCGCGCCCCGCCATCAGCCGCGGGAAATGATCGTCGCCCGTCTCATAGAAAAACTCGTGGCCGAGCACCCAGGCGTCGCTCGTGCGCCAGTACGGGTTGCCGGCGAGCTGCGGAAACTTCGTGCCCATCAGGGCCGCCGGCAGAGCGGCGACGCGCTGCGGCAGGATGCCGTTCTCCGGGTGCAGCCGGTAGTCGGCGAAATGGTCGAACGTGAAGCCCCCGGTGAGGTGCACGATCTCGTCCGACGTCGTGCTTTCCTGCAGCTTGCTGCCGACCGCGAGCGCGAAGTGCAGCGCAAGCAGCGCGGCGACGAGCGCAAAGAGCCACGGGGGGCGGGGGGAGGCGTTCATCGGGCGTAGGGGGGCGGCCCGTCCAGCAAGGCCCGCACTTCGGCCCCCGTCAGCCGGAAAATCAGGATGGAGTAGCCCACCTCGGCCGCGGGCGCCCGGCCGTGCAGCCCCGCGCACAGCCGCCCGAAGCGCAGGTGCTCCAGCTCGATCATGCGCTGGATGGCGGCGGCGCGCGGCGTGGCGTCGCGGCCCGCGCGCCAGGCGTCCACCCAGCCGCGCAGTTCCGCGTAGCGCTGCTCATGCGCGGTCGTCCAGCCGTGGCGCACGAGCGTGTAGGGCTGCTGAAACATCGTGGCGCTGAGGCAGTAGATCCCGCCGGTCATCTCTGGCAGCACCTCGCGCGTGCGCAGGTCGAAATAACCGTCGGCGATCCGCGTGGCGGCGATCCCCTCGTGCGCCGGCGAGCCCGAGCCGAAGTAGGACAGGAACACCTTTTCACCCGCGGCGTGGGCGTCGAGCCAGCGTTTCAGGCCGGGCAGGTCCTGGCCCCAGTCGAGCGAGCTGTCGACGAAGTGCTCGTAGCCGTGCGCCGGACCGCCGAGCAGCGGGTTGAAGTAGGCAAGGTAGTCCGGCCGGATCGCGAGCGACGCCCCGGCGTGCCACCCGAGCAGCAGCGCGATCCCGGCGCCGAGCCACCGCGGTCGCGGCAGCCGCCCGACCGCCCCGGCGAGGATGTAGAGCACCGGATAAAGCGGCAGCAGGTGGCGCACGCCGATGTTCAGGCGGCTCGTCAGCATGACGGCGCCGTAAATCGCGATGAAGACCACGAGCGGGGCGAGCCGGTACCAGCGCCGCCGCGTGCCGGTGCGCACCAGCGCCCCGGCGGCCAGCGCGAGCAGCGCGAGGGCCGGGAGCGTGGTCTTCAGCGCAAAACCCACCGGGAAAAACGCCGTCCAGCCGGTCGTGCCGTATTCGCCCATGAAGAACGCCGGCCGGCCCGCCGCAAAGTGCGCCGTGTGGGCGAAGCCCTGCAGCCACGGGTCCGGGAGCAGGTGCGCCGCCCGCGCCCAGCCCGCCGCGCGCACGGCGAGGCCGCCGCCGTAGTCCGCCCACGCGTGGTTGTAGCCGCCGGGCCCGCGCAGCCCCTCGAAGCGGAAACCATAGGCGGCCCAGATCAGCGCCCACGCGATGAGCAGCGCCGTCACGCTGGCGGCGGCCAGCACGCCAAGGGAGCGGGCCCCTCGCGTCCGCCGGTGGCGCGGACCAAGGTGCACCGGCAGCGGGGCGCCGCGCGCCAGGCGCAGCACCACCATCACGGCAAACATCGCGGCGAACAGCGGCGCGGAGAACTTCGCCAGCGCGAGCCCGCCCCACGCCAGGCCCGCGAGCAGCACGCGCGTGACAGTCACGCGGTGCAGCAGCCGCCAGCCGGTGAGGGTCGCGGCGAGGAAACCCAGCGCCGCGGCCATGTCGCTCGTCGCCAGCCCGCCATGCGCCAGCAGCAGCGGGCAGAAGGCGTACAGCGCGGTGGACACGACCGCGCCGGTGGGGCCGAAGAGCGAGCGCGACCAGAGGAAGACCAGCACGCCGCCCGCAACGCCCAGCAGGGCGATCATCGCGCGCGAGGCCGCCAGCATCCGCGGCAGGTCATTCCCCGACTCGTGAAAAAACTGCTGGCCGAGCTCGGCGACGTCGGCGTGGTCCCACGCCGGCTGGTCCCGCCGCGGGAAGCGCAGGTCCTGCGCCAGCAGCGGCAGCGCGGCCCAGCGCTGCGGCAGGTTGCCGTTTTCCGGCTGGAGCCGGAAATCCCCCGTCTGCCAGTAGCTGTAGCCGGCCGTGAGGTGGAAGATCTCGTCGGCGGTCGTGCTGTGCTCGCGCGAGACGCTCGCGGCCATCCAGCCAAACAGCGCGAGCAGCGCGCCCGCCACCAGCGTTGCCCGCGTGCCGCCCATGGCTCAGCCGCGCGCGCGGGGCGGCTTCACGAGGTAGATCGGGCGGTGCTTCACCTCGTCGTAGATGCGGCCGAGGTACTCGCCCAGCACGCCGATGGCGATGAGCTGCACGCCGCCGAGGAAGAGCACGAGGGCCGCCAGCGTCGTGAAACCGGTCGGCGCGGTCTCGATGTTGATCAGGCGTTTCACGACGTAGTAGAGGCCGAGGCAGAAGCCGGTCGCACCGGTGAAAATCCCCGCGTAGGTCAGCAGGCGCAGCGGCAGGTGCGAGAAGCTGAACACGCCGTCGAGCGCGTAGCGCACCAGCCGGCGGAACGTCTGCTGCGGCACGCCGGCGGCGCGCTCCCGCCGGTCATAGGGCACGCTGGCCACCGGGAACCCGATCCACGCGCGCAGGCCGGGGAAGAACCGGTTGCGCTCGGGCAGCTGGTGAAACGCCTCGACCGCATCGCGGCCCAGCAGCCCGAAGGTGCCGCTGTTCGGCTCGACCGGATAGTCGGACAGCGAGCCAAAGAGCTTGTGGAAGAAATCAAAGCCCAGGCGGCGCAGGCCGGTCTCGGCGCGGGTGCGGCGGGTGGCGCGCACCACCTCGGCGCCGTCCCGCCAGGCGGCCACGAGCGCCGGGATGACCTCGGGCGGGTCCTGCAGGTCGGCATCCATCGTCACCACAGCGTCGGCGCCCCGCGCGTGCGCGAGGCCGGCGGCGAGGGCGGCCTGGAAGCCGAAGTTGCGCGAAAGCTCGACGAGTTCGAACCGCGGGTCGTCCGCGGCCCGCGCCCGGATGAGCGCCGCGGAATGGTCGCGGCTGCCGTCATCCACGAGCACGGCGCGCCAGCGGCAGGCGGGGGTGGCGTCGAACAGGGCCGCCAGCCGCGTGCAGAGCTCGGGCAGCACGGCCTGCTCGTTGAACACGGGGACGACGACGGCGATGGTGGGAGCAGGGGCGGGCATGGTTCAGTCTGGGCGGCGGGTGGCGCGGGCAACGGCTAGAGTGAGGGTTCGGGCGGGAAGTGCGAGCACAAGCGGGGTTGGCCGGTCAGCGAAAGTAGGGCGGCGGCCCGGCCAGGTAGCCCCGCACCTCGGCGTCCGTGAGCCGGAAGATGAGGATCGAATAACCCACCTCGTCATCAGGCGCGCGCCGGTGCAGTCCGGCGCAGAGCCGGCCGAAGCGGAGGTGCTCGAGTTCGACGAGGAACTGCAGGGCGGTGTCGCGCGGCGTGCGGTCAAAGCCGGCGGTCCAGGCGTCCGCCCAGGCGCACAATTCCGCGTAGCGGTGCTCGTGATCCGGCGTCCAGCCGTGCTGCACGAGGGTGTAGATCTGCTGAAACATCGTGGCGCTGATGCAATACACGCCGCCGGTCATTGGCGGCGCCACGGGGCGGAGTTCCCGGTCGAAGTTCCCGTCGGCCAGGCGCGTCGCGATGATGCCCTCGGCCTTCGGCGAGCCCGAGCCGAAATAGGAGAGGAAGATGGTTTCGCCGCGCGCGTGGGCGGCGAGCCAGCGTTTCAGGCCGGGCAGGTCCTGGCCCCAGTCGAGGGAGCTGTCGACGAAGTGCTCATAGGCGTGCCGCGGCCCCCCCAGCAGCGGGTTGAAATACGCGAGGTAGTGCGGACGGATCGCGAGCGAGGCCCCGGCGTGCCACACGAGCAGGGCGGCGGTCGCGATCGCCAGCCACCGGCGGTGCCAGCCCAGCGCCACGGCGCCGGCCCCCACATAGAGCACGGGATAAAGCGGCAGGAGGTGGCGCAGGCCGATGTTGATGTGGCTGGTCAGCGCAAACCCGGCGTAGACCGCGCCCAGCGCGGCGAGCGGCGTGAGCCGATAATACAACCGCCCGGCGCGGCCGCCGGATCTGGACTGGGCCACGAGGAGGGCGCCGGCCAGCGCCAGCAGGGCCAGGACCGGCAGGGGGGTCTTGAGCAGGAAGGCCGCGGGAAAGAACGCGACCCAGCCCGTGGCGCCGATTTTTCCGAAGAAGAAGGCCACCCGGAAGCGGGAGAAACGATCGACGAAGGTGAGGCCGTAGAGCCACGGCTCGGGCAGCGCGTGCCATGCGCGCAACGGCCGCACGACCGCCTGCACCGCGCCGGGGCGCAGCAGGGCCGCCGCGGCGGGATCGGGATTCGCCGTGGGCGCGTTAGTCATCAGGACCTCATCCCAGGACTGGTTGTAGTGGCCCGCGCCGCGCACCCCGGCATAGCGGAAACCGTACGCGCCCCAGATGAGGACCCCGCCCAGGAGCGCTGCGCCGGCAAACGCCGCGGTCAGGATCCCGGCCGCGCGCCACCCGCGCGCGCGGGTGCGAATCCCGCCGAGCCGGACCGGCAAGGCGGCGCCACGGAGCGCCCGTGCGATGGCCATCAGCCCCAGCACCGGCAGCAACAGTGGCGCGGAGAATTTGCTCAGCCCGAGCAGGGCGGCCGCCGCCCCCGCCGCGGCCACGCGACCCGGCGTCACGCGATGCAGCAGCCGCCAGCCCGCCAGCCCGGCGGCCAGGAAGCCGAGGCTAGCCGCCAGGTCGCTGGTCGCGAGCCCGGCATGCGCGAGCAGGTTGGGACAGAAGGCGAACAGCGCAGTGGAAACCAGGGCGCCCTTGAGCCCGAACAGGGACCGGGACCAAGCGAACACCAGCACGCCGCACGCCACGCCAAGCAGCGCGATCATCGCCCGCGCCGCCGCGAGCATCCCCGCGGGGTCGTTGCCCGACTGGAAGAAGAACTGCTGGCCGAGCGTGCCCACGTCCGCGCCGAGCCACGCGGGCTGGTTGAGCGTCGGGAAATGCAGGTCCCGGGCGAGCAGTGGCAGCGCGGCCCAGCGCATCGGCAGGTTGCCGGCATCCGGGGACAGGCGGAAATCACCCGTTTTCCAGTAGCTGTAACCGGAGGTGATGTAGGAGATTTCGTCGGCGGTCGTGCTGTGC
Source organism: uncultured Opitutia bacterium (assembly GCA_903872505.1). Classification (GTDB taxonomy): domain Bacteria; phylum Verrucomicrobiota; class Verrucomicrobiia; order Opitutales; family Opitutaceae; genus Opi-474. The sequence continues at coordinate 131,797 of CAIQKV010000078.1, read as the reverse complement.
TCGCGCGACACGCTGGCGGCCATCCAGCCAAACAGGGCGAGCAACCCGCCCGCCGCCAGGATCGCTGCGATGCCGCGCATGGTTCAGGCCCGCGGGCGCGGATTCACCCGGTCGGGAGGCAGGCCGGGCAAGCGGGGATCGGGTCGGGAAGCGGATGCTGGCAGGGAGGAGTCCATGGCGACCAATGGCCGGAGCCGAGGCTGGGAAAAGTTCCGTGGCAGGGCGAGCACAAGCGCGGTTGCCGTCCCCGGGTCGCGCGGACCCGGGCGCCGGGTGGTCACGGCGCGCGGACGCGGATCAGCGCGCCGGCGAGGAGGCCGGCGAGCAGAACCAGCACCAGGGCGGCGGGCAGCGTGAACGCATCGTGGAAAAACCCGAGCTGGTGGTAGAGCTTGCCCATCGCGTTCATCACCGAGGTCGCGGAGTAACTCTGCACGATCTCCACCGGCGACCGGTTTGGCGTCAGCCAGCGGTCCAGCGCGTAGTTCTGCACGGCGAAGTGCAGGACGATGCCAAGCAGGAAATCGAGCGCGATGCCGGTCAGCAGGACCACGCGCCAGTTGTGGCCCAGCGTGGCCCAGCGCGCGGCGAGGTACGCGAGCCCGAGGACCACGACCGCCTGCAGGCAGATGTGGGCGAGGCCCCAGGTGTCGCGCGCGCCGTGCACGGCCACGCCCAGGAGGATCGCGCCGCCGATGAACCACGCCCAAAACCGACGGCTTCGCGCGGCGGCCGCCGGCCAGTGGCGGACCAGCTCGCGCAGGAGCACGAGCCAAGCCAGGCTGCCGAACACGAAGAACAGGTTGAGCTGGTAGAGCTGGAAGAACCAGTCGTGCCAGTAACCCCACGGGCTGCGCTGGGTCAGCAGCGCCGGGTCGAGCGTCCGCAGGAAATGCGGCACCAGGGTGTCGCGCAGGTTGAGGGCCACCTTCAGCGCCTGGTTGCCGGTGTGCACGTCCTTCACGGTGACGCTGGAGTTGGAGAGCAGCGTCGTGTGCGCACCGTAAACCGCGAGCGACCAGCCGAACCACGTGGCCAGGACCAGCCCGCCGATCACGCCCAGCATCGCGGTCTGCCGCCAGAAGGCCGCGTCCTGCCAGCGGGACCCGTGGAGGGCGGGCCAGGCGGCGGCGAGCAGCAGGACGTACGGTCCCGCGGAGTAGTGGGTGAGGAGGCCGGCGGCGAGCGCCGCGACGCCGAGCGGTCCCGCCGTGCGGGGCGCGCCCGCGTCCAGCGCGCGGAGATAAAAATACAGCCCGCTCAGGATGAAAAAAACCGCGCTGAGCTTTGTCCACGCGAACGTGGCGTTTTGCACGAACGAGGGGTTGAGCATGAGCAGCACGGCGAGCACCGCGACGGCAACCCGGCGGCCGCCCGGGCCCGGGGCGAAGCGCCGGGCCAGCAGCGCCGCCGGCAGGAACGCGAGGCTGTTGAGCAGCGCGGTGAAGAGCTGGTAGTGCGCGAAGTTCTTCCGCGTGGCCGCGAGCAGGGCGCCGGTCACGAGGTTGGCCAGCGGCGGGCGCGCGGGCAGCGCGTAGAGATCGAGGAACTTCGTGTCCTGCGGCCAGCGGTCGAGGAAGAACCGGGCGCGCTCCCAGTGCTCAAACCAGTCGCTCGTCCAGCCCCCGCCGGCATAACTCGCGATGAACCACAGCCAGCCCGTGCACCAGCCGGTGACGAGCAACTGCCCCGCGAGCAGCGCGCGCGCGTCGGCGTCGCGGAAGGTCGCGATCAGCGCCTGCCGGCCGGTGATGAGCCCCGCCGCCGTGAGCACTGGCAGCAGCCAGAGCCCCGCCACCGGCAGGCCGAACGCGTAGATCGCGAAGGCCACGAGGTAGGCCGCCAGCAGGGAGAGGACGGCGGCCGCGCCGAGTTTTTCCGCCGGATCCAGCGCGAGCCGGGACGCGAGCGGCCAGGCCAGGCCGAACGTCAGCGCCAGGAACAGCAGGAGGGAGGCGGTGAGGTCGAGCAGCATGGCGGTCAGGGTGTCGCCGGGGCGCGCAGGGTGCGGTTGGCGGCGGCGAGCCGGTCATTGCGCACGAAGAGGCGGGTGCCGTCGAGGTCGGCCACCTGCGTGTAGCGGGCCCGGACCTCGTCGCGCAACGGCGGGAAACATTCGTGCGCCCGGCCGCGGTCCTCGAAGGCGAAATTACCCGGGCCCACCGCATCGGCGAACACCGGCGGGTTGGCGGTCCGGAAATCCTCCAGGTACCGGCGCAGGAAATACGGCTGGAGCGGCCCGGCGTAGATCTGCGCCTCCGATTGCGCCTGGCGCGTCGCCTGGGGCCGGCCGGCCTCGACATAGAGCGAACAACGCCAGCCCCAGACCGCGAGCGGCTCGCCCGGGGCGGAGAAAAAGCGCACCAGCGCGACCAGCTCGCGGCGGCCCGGCCGCACGGGGTCCGCGTTCATCGCCGCAAACGAATCCACCCCGCCTGCGCGCCACGCGAGCTGCGGGACGAGGCCACCGAAGAGAAAAAGACCGGCGAACAGCAGGCGCTTGCCGGCCGCGCCGGGCGCGGCGCCGTCCGGCCAGGCCAGGGCGAGGGCCGTGCCGGTCAGCCAGAGCAGCGGCAGCGGGACGAGCTGCAGGTGATGCCCCGAGGCCCGGCGCGGGGCGAGCGCGCTGTATATGCCGACGACGAACAGGACGGCGGCCGCGAGCGCGACGCGGCGCGCCCCGGCGGGGGCGCGGCGGACCTGCCAGAGCCCCAGCGGGACGAGGATGAGGGCCGAGCCCGCGAGCCAGAACCCGAGGTAGGCGTCCGAGAGCGCATTCTGCCACTGGTCCGCAGCGACCTGCGCCCAGGAGAAATGCGGCGCGCCGACATAGGCGAAATTGGCGAGCACGTAGGGCACGTACAGGTGCTCGAGCTGGCCCGTGAGCCCGGCGATCCCGAGGCAGACGAGCGCCGGCAGCAGCGCGCCGGCCACGAGGGGAAGCAGGGCGCGGGCCCGCCCGGCCCGGCTCTCGTGCACGGCCACGAGCACCCAGAGCGCGGCGGCGATTGGCACGGCCTGCAGCTTGGCCCAGGCGACCCCGCCGAGCAGGAGCGCAATGAGCCACAACCGTCCCGGGGCGGGGGCGCGGCCCTGGCGCACCGCGAGCCAGCCGGCGCCGGCGAGCAGCAGCGCCGGGGTGAGCTCGGTCGAATAATGCGCGAAATCGGGGTTGGTCGTGAACGCGGCGGCGGCGAGCGCCGGCAGCACCGCGACCCGCGCCACGGCCGCGCCGGCCAGCAGCGCGAGCGTTTCCCCGGCCAGCACGATCGCGCCGAACGCCGCGGCCAGGCCGATCAGGCGGGCGACGACGTAGCTCGCGAAGCCGTCCGCCCACGCAGCCGGCAGCAGGGGATAGTAATCGAGCGGCCCGGCGGTGCCGCCGTCCACCGAGCGCCAGAAGACCGGATCATGCCGCAGGGTGAGCGCGCCCGCGATGAGCTGGCTTTCATCGGGGTTCAACTGGTGCACCACCCCCAGCATCGGCCAGCGGAAGCACAGCAGCGTTCCCGCCGCGAGCACCCACCATTTCCAGCCGAGGGTGGGGGCGGGATCGCCCGCCCAGACCGCCCGCAGGCTCCACGCGGCGGCCAGCAGCAGCAGCGTCCAGCCCAGTGCGGCCGGGGGAAGCAGGGTGGCCAGGGCCGCCGGAGTCATGGGGTTGGTCCCGCGCGCGGCCCGGCGGTCAGCGGAGCAGGTTGTATTTGGCGATGGCCCACAGCGCGCGGAAGCCGTCGCGCCAGCCGACCTTCTTGCCCTCGGCGTAGGTCCGGCCGTAGTAGCTGATGCCGACCTCGTAGATGACGCAGTCGAGCTTCGCGATCTTGGCGGTGATCTCCGGCTCGAAGCCGAAGCGGTCCTCCTCGATGGTGATCTTCTGCAGCACGTCGCGGCGGAAGACCTTGTAGCAGGTCTCCATGTCCGTGAGGTTGATGCCGGTGCACATGTTCGAGAACAGGGTGAGGAACTTGTTGCCGACCATGTGCCAGAAATAGACGACGCGGTGCGCCTCGGCGCCCATGAAGCGCGAGCCGAAGACGACGTCGGCCTTGCCGTCGAGGATGGGCTTGAGCAGGCGCGGGTATTCCTGCGGGTCGTACTCGAGGTCGGCGTCCTGCACGATGACGATCTCGCCGGTGGCGGCGGCGAACCCGGTGCGGAGGGCGGCGCCCTTGCCGCGGTTGACGTCGTGGTAGATGACCCGGTCCACCAGCGGGGCGAGCTGGGTACGGAGCAGGTCGCGGGTGCCGTCGCGCGAGCAGTCATCCACGATGATGATCTCCTTGCTGGCCACCGGGGCGGCGCGCACGCGTTCCACGATGGCGCGGATGGTCTTGGCCTCGTTGTAGCAGGGAATGATGATGGAAAGCTTCATGCGGCAGGGGCAACGTAGCGGAGGCGGGGGGAGACGGAAGTTTTTTCCGGGACGGGCGGGGCGCCGCTAAGCGCGTTTGCGCACGATGCACTGGATCTGGGCAAGCGTGTCTGCCCGCTTGGTCTGGTCGACGGCAAACCAGTGGCTGCGCCAGCGTTCCACCGGCTCGAGCCAGGGCAGCCAGCCCATGCTCCGGAGTCGCCGGTAGACGCGGATCCAGAAATACGGCCACCCGGGCGGCCGCACATCGGGGCCGTGGCGGAGCAGCCGTCGGTCGTAGCCGTGATGCTGCAACTCGAGGCTGACGAGTTCGCCGCCGGGCAGCGACGCGGCCAGCGCGCGGACATTGATCGAGACCGGCGACCAGCTTTGGGCCTTGTCCACGGTGAAAGTGGCCTTGTGGTCGTCGTTGAACCGGCTGGGAAACACACCCTGCTCATAAAGATCCTCGTCGGGCACGATGAAAAAAAGGTGGCCGCCGGGTTTCACGAGCTGCCACCACTCGAGGACGGCCTGGCGCGGGTCGTGCATGTGTTCCAGGCAGTGCGAGGCGTAGACAAAATCGAACTGCTCGTGGACGTGCCGTGTGATGTGATTCGCGTCGCCGTCGGCGAGGTCGAATTGCCGGACCGTGGGCGTGACCGGATCGGGTCCGCAGCCAATGTCGATGCCGGTGCCGATGAGGACCGACCGCTCGAGCGGACCCCAGAACTTCCGGCTCTTGGACGTCTCATTCATGGGGCGGCGAGACGGAGTGGATGGGCATGGAGGCGGGAATGCGAGGGTAGGGCCGGGCGGGGTTGACGGAAGCCTATTTTCCCGGCGCGGGGCGGACGTTGACCCGCTGCGACGGGCGGCCCACGCTGAATGCAGACATGAATAAACCAGCGCCCGCATCGTCCATCCTACGACCGAGCGACTGCCTGGGCGGGACCGCCCCCATGGGCCGGCAGCGGATCACGTCGGCATGATCACGGTCGATCAGCTGCCGTTGTTTCTGCGGAAGCGGCTCGCCGGGCGGGACACGTTGCGGCGGGCCTTCGACAATTCATCCTGGCTGCTTTGCGATCAAATCCTGCGCATGACGGTGGGCCTGGTGGTCGGCGTCTGGATGGCGCGCTACCTCGGCCCGGAGCGCTATGGCTGGCTGAGCTACGCCCTCGCGATCGTCGGCCTGGTGAGTTCGTTCACCTCGCTGGGCGTCAACGCCGTGCTGGTGCGCGAGCTGGCGCGTGCGCCGGCCGAGACCGAGGCATGGATGGGCACGGCCTACTTCATCAGGGCCATGAGTTCGGGCGCTGGGTTTCTCGTCTGCGTGGCCCTCGCCTGGCTGCAATCCGTACTCGCGGCCGATGTGCGTCCGATGATCCTGGTGGTCGCGCTGGGAATGTTTTTCCAAACGCTCGATGTGATCGACCTGCTGTTCCAGGCGAAGGGCGAGTCGCGCGTGTCGGCTTGGGTGCGCATGGGTGCCTGTGTGCTGGCCAACCTCCTCAAGGTGGCGCTAATCATCGCGCGGGCGCCCGTGCTGGCGTTTGCGGCCGCCGGGGTCATCGAGCTCGCGCTGTGTGCAGCCGGCTGGCTGTGGGCCGTGCAGCGCCGCGGGTGGCGGCCCGCGGACTGGCGCTGTGAGCTGACCCGCGCAGGTGCGCTGCTGAGGGAGAGCTGGCCGCTGGCGGGCTCCGGGCTGGCGGTCTATGCTCAGGCGTATTTCGACCAGTTGGTGATCGGATACCACCTCGGTGGCAGCGAGCTTGGCCAGTATGCGGCAGCGCTCCGGCTGGTCACAGTGTTCGCATTTGTGCCCACCGTGGTCATGACGGTCGCCGCCCCGGAAATTGCGCGCGCCAAGCGCGACGATGAAACGCTTTACCAACGGCGCCTGCACAGTCTCTATCGGGTCATGTTCGTCCTGTTTTTGGCGACGGCCCTGCCGCTGATTGTGCTCGGGCCGGCGGCGGCCCGGCTGCTGTACGGCGGGTCCTACGCGGGCACGGCGGCGTTGCTGCCCTGGCTGGCCTTCCGGCTGTTCTTCACGAACCTCGGCGTGGCGCGCGGCATCTTTATGACCAACGAGAGCCTGTTCCGCTTTGCGCTGCTCACGGCGGTGGCGGGCGCAGTGGTGAACATTTGTCTCAATCTCCTGCTGGTTCCCCGCTGGGGCGTCCGCGGCGCGATTGTGTCGTCCTTCGCCTCGTTTGCCGTGACGACCTTTGCCCTCGAGGTGTTTCACCCGCGCGCGCGCGCGAATCTCCGCCGGATGGCGCAGGCAGTCCTGTTGCCGTGGCGGAGATTTGCTGGATAGGATCGAGTCATGGCACAACATCGCATGGGTCCGCCCGAAGCCTTGGTTTTGGCACTGCAGCGCCAGAGCGGCTTCGACGACTTCATTGAAACCGGTACCTATCGGGGCGACACCGCGGCTTGGGCGGCGCAACATTTTGCCCGTGTGACGACGATCGAACTTGGACCGGTCTACCACGCGGCCGCCAAGGCCCGGTTTCAGGCCGCGCCGAATGTGCGGTTGGTAGCAGGCGAGTCGTCTGCCGTCCTTCGCGAGATCGTCCCCGCGTTGGCCAAGCCGGCTCTCTTCTGGCTGGATGCGCATTGGAGCGGACTGGATACCGCGGGTCGCGAAATTGAGTGCCCGATGTTGGCGGAGGTCGCGTTGATTAACTCCGCGCCCCGCGTCCACACGGTCATGGTCGATGACGCGCGATTGTTCTGCGCGCCGCCGCCGCGTCCGCACCGGGCGGATTTGTGGCCCGATCTGGCTGCCACGGTGGCAGTCCTGAGGGCCGACGGACGGCGATATGTCGTACTTTCTGACGATGTGTTCGTGGCCGTGCCCGTCGCGGACCGGGATTTTATGAATTCATGGTTGCAAGCGGAGGCTACCGCCGCCCGCGCGCGAAGCCACGGCCGTCTGGGTCGGTTGTGGAGGAGAATCTGCGGATGAAACTTCCCCACTGGCTCAAGCAATGTCCGCCGTTGCGGGTGATCCGCGAAGCGTGGCGCGCACTGTCCGTCCAATTTGGCGCCGGCTTCCGCTGGGTGACCGGGCTGCGGCGGCTGGCTGGCTTTGCGGGGGAATACCGCCAGTTCCGCCGGCTCAACGCCGGCTCTCCGTTCGTCATGCGCGGCCAGTATATCCAGCCGTACCTGACGGATCGCACGACCACCACGCCGGTGGAACCGACGTATTTCCTGCAGGACACCTGGTTTGCCCGCAAGATCGCCATGCGGCGGCCGGCCCGGCACGTGGATGTCGCGTCTTCGGTAAAGTCAATGGCGCTCGTCGCGCAGTTTGTTCCGGTCACGCTAATCGATATCCGGCCGGTGGACATCGAGGTCGCCGGATTTACCTTCAAGCACGGATCGGTCCTGGCCTTGCCGTTTGCGGATCGATCGGTGGCGAGCCTTTCGTCCCTCTGCGTGATCGAGCACATTGGGTTGGGGCGTTACGGGGACTCGTTTGACGCGGCGGGTTCGGAGAAGGCCGCGGCCGAGCTGGGCCGCGTGCTGGCGCCGGGTGGGGATCTCTTCGTCAGTGTCCCAGTGGATGCCGAATGCCGGGTCTGCTTCAATGCGCATCGCGCCTTCACCCGGGCCTACCTCTTGGCGCTCTTTCCCGGGCTTGACCTCGTGGAGGAGCGATACATCTACGGCCGTGCGCTGTTCCCGGCTTATGACCCTGCGCGGGGATTCGGCACGGGCCTCTATCACCTGCGCCGGCCATGAATCTGCGCGTGAATTCCCCCTGGTGGCGGCGGGGCACCCGCTCGCTGGGCCGCCGGCTTTTCCGGTTGGCGGAAAACAATGACGATCCCCGGCCGGCGCACAATGGCGAACGCTGGCTGCTGCGGCAGCTGATCGCGGCGCACGCGGCTGGAACGCAGCGGGCGTTCGTCGCGTGTGACGCGGGAGCCAATGCCGGCGACTACACCCGGTTGATTCTGGTGGAGGCGCGAGGGGCAGGTTGTCCCATCGAAGTGCATGCCTTTGAGCCCTCGCCCCATAACGTGGAACGGTTGCGGCAGGCATTCGTGGCCGATGCGGCGGTGCATATCGTGAGGGCGGCCCTCGCCGACCAATGTGGAGAGGCCGCCTTGTTTTCTGGACGGTCCGGCAGCAGCCTCGCTTCACTCGTGCCGCGCCGCACCGCGGCGGTGGTGCCGGGAGAAACGATCCAAGTTCCGTTGCTCCGACTCAAGGATTACCTGGAGTCGCACAAAGTACCGCGGATCGATCTGCTAAAACTCGACGTGGAAGGCTCGGAACTGGCCGTCTTGCGCGGACTGGAAATGGCGCTGCGACCAGAGGTCGTGGATGTCATTCAGTTTGAATATGGAGGCACAACGGCCGACGCCGGCACGACCTTGCGCAGTATTTATGAGCTGCTGGAAGAGCGGGGTTATAAGCTCGCCAAGTTGTTTCCCAACGCCCTCGAACTGCGCCCTTACCAAGCGTGGATGGAGAACTATTCCTATGCGAACTATGTCGCGGTGGCGCCGCGGTGGAACCGCCATTAACGCCAGGGGCACGATGACCGCAACTTCGCCAATGGTCCTCTACACGCATGGTGCCGGCCGGCTGGGCAACCAGCTCATTCGTTTCACCCACTGGATGGCCTGGGTGCGGGCGCATGAAGGGCAAGTCGAGGTGCTTGACCTGGCGTTCTGGCCCTACGCGACCTATTTCGACGTTTGGCGCCAACACCCCGCCTGCCTGTTTCCGATCCGGCCATCCCGTATGGACGCGTGGGCCCGGCGGCTCGACGATTTGCCCGGCTGGATGCGCCGGGGCGGGCTGGACCGCGATCGGTGGTCGAGTCTCGTGCACGTCGCCGGTCGGTGGCGGCCGGGCTGGCAGGCCATCACCGACGGCGGATCGAAGAGTGAAGGCATCGACTTGGACGACCCCGTTTTTTTCCCCCGCGTGGCGCGGTCGCCTGTCACGACGTGCAGCGGCTGGAAAATTGCGAGTTGGCGCCTTTTTGAGCAGTATCAGGCGGAGCTTCGCGGATATTTTCTCCCGGCGCCTGAATTTGCCCGACCGGCGCAGGAGTTCATGACTCTGCTCCGAGCGCGTTACGATGTGCTCGTGGGCGTGCTCGTCCGGCAATCGGATTACCGGGTGTGGGACGGCGGGCGGTTTTTTTTCACCAGTGCGCAATACGCCGGGTGGATCCGACAGTTGCTCGATTTGCACGGCGGGCGCAGGGTCGGCGTGGTGGTGGCATCGGAAGACTGGCAGGATCCGGCGGATTTTGGCGGCCTGCCCGTGCATCTCGCGAGCGGCAATCCCCGGTCGGCCGGACATTGGTTTGAGAATTGGGTCGAGCTTTCCCTGTGCGACTTCATCGTCAGCGCCCCAAGCACCTTCTCGGCCACCGCCGCCTTCGTAGGCGGCGTCCCGCTGTGGCCGGTGGTGTCGGCGAATCAAGTGATGGCCCACGATCAACTGATCAGCGATGGAATGGTGGGAGCAGCCCGGCATCCGGAGTTCTCGCGATCGGTAAAATGAACAGCGATCGGAATCCTCCTCCTCCGATACCATGAATCCGTCCGCCGCCACGGCGAGAGAACCCGCGCTGACTACCACGGTCGTTCTTGTTGTATTCAACCGGCCGGGTTGCACGGCCCGGTCGCTGGCGGCGATCCGTGCCGCGCAGCCGTCGCGGCTCTACGTCGTGGCCGACGGCCCGCGGCGCGACCGGCCGGGTGAGCCCGCTTTGTGCGCGGAGGTGCGGTCGCTGGTCGAGCACGGCGTGGACTGGCCCTGCGAGGTGATTCGCGACTATGCGCCGGCGAACCTCGGGTGCGCGCGGCGTGTGTCATCGGGGCTGGACGCGGTCTTTGCCCGCGAACCCGAGGCCATTATTCTCGAAGATGATTGCGTGCCGGGTCGGAGTTTTTTCCCGTTCAGCGCCGAGTTGCTCGCCCGGTATCGGGATGATGACCGGATCAGCCACATAGGCGGGGCTAATTTTCAAGCCCGTGCGCAGCCGGACCGGTATTATTTTTCGCGGTACAACCACGTTTGGGGCTGGGCGGCATGGCGCCGGTCATGGAAGCACTTCGACTGGGAGATGAAGGACTGGCCGGCGGCGCGGGAAACGAGCTGGTTGCGCGAGCAGTTCAGCGAACCCGGGGCGGCGCAGTACTGGCGGGACGTTTTCGACCGGGTCCACGCCGGGAAAGTGGACAGCTGGGCCTACCGCTGGACCTACGCGATGTGGCGTCATGGCGGGCTGGCGGCGCTCCCCGGGGTCAATCTGGTGACCAACATCGGCTTTGGCCTCGATGCCACGCACATGCGGCCGGCGGAGCGCCGGCTCTGCCGGCCCACGGCGGAGCTGACCTTCCCGCTGCGGCATCCGGAAAATATCGAGCGGGACCGGCGCGCGGACAGCCATACCGAGCACACACTGTATTCCGGCGGATACGCCGGGTTGCTGCGCCGATCAGCCCGCCGGCTGCTGGGCCGGGCCGTGCCATGATCCGATCCGACCATCTCCTGATTCCCTGGCACTGGCTGCGCGGCACCCGGGCACGGCAGCGCGCCCGCCGGCGCGGCCTCCCGGGCCTGGAGTTTGACCGCTATGGCCGGCGGCTTGGCTGGCGGATGTGCCTCCGCGGCATGCGCGGCAGCCTGCGCATGGCGCTGCAACCGGTGGATTTTCTCCGCTACTACGAATTTTCCTTCGTGGCGGAGGCGTTGCGGGGCGTGACCGGACCGGCGCTGGACGTTTCCTCACCGGCGCTGCTGTCCCTTTATCTGGCCGCGACCCAGCCGGGACTGCGGATCCGGATTTCCAACCCGGATGCCCGCGATAGCTCGACCATCCGGGAGCGGGTGCAGCGCCTGGGATTGCGCGGGATCGAGGTGGCCGGCCTCGATGTGCAGGCGCTGGCGGCGGAAAAGCAGCGCTACCAGGCGATCTGGTCCGTCTCGGTCTTCGAGCACATCGCGGGGAACGCTGAGGACGGCCGGGCGTTGCGGGCCCTGGCTGACTGCCTGCTGCCCGGGGGCCGGCTTTGCCTCACGGTGATGAGCGCGCCCGCCTACACGGAGGAATTTGTCGGCGAAAACACCTACCAACTGGGCCTCGTCCGGACCGAACGGGGATATTTTTTCCAGCGCTACTATGACGAGGCGGCGGTGCGGCAGCGTTTGCTGGCGCAGGTGCCGGACCTGGAGATCAGGCGGATTGCCTGGTTCGGTGAAAAGCGGGCGGGTACGTACGCGGCTTTTGTCGAACGCGCGCACCAAGGGTACAGCTACGCCTGGGCGGTGGACGCCCCGTGGACGGCGGCGGACTCCTACCAATGGTTTGAACAATTCGCGGACATGCCCGGGGTAGGCGTCTGCTGTCTGGAATTGCGCAAGCCGCTTTGAGCAGACCGGGCACCCCGCCAACGATATGGTTGCAGCGCTCTGATTGTATCAGCGTAGTTGGAGAGGCATGGGCATGACGCCGACAACTCACAGCTCGCAGGCAGGTGCTGGCGGGCCGGTCAGGGGTCTGCGCCGCCTGCTCACCCGGTGGCTTGCGCGCCCCATCGTCCGCGAAAGGCCCGGCCAGTACCGGGCCGCGATCGTCAAGCTCGACCGCCTGGGCGATTTCGTGCTCGCGGTCTCGGCGATCCGCCAGGTGCTCGCCAGCTTTGGCGAGGAACAATGCCTGCTGATTGTCTCGCCCCAAGTGGCACCGCTGGCCGAGCAGGAGTTCCCGCGCACGGCGCGGCTGATCCTGCCCATCGGGGTGGGGCACAAGCGCCTGCTCTGGGATGGGCGGAAGGCCCGGGCCCTGCTCGGCGGCGTTTCCGCCGAGGTGGTGATCTGTCTGCGGCACCAGCGGGACGATTGGGACGAGCTGGTCCTGACGTGGCTGGGCGGCCGCACCCACGTAATCGACGAGGCGCGGGCGGAACGTGAATTTGCCGCCCGCCGCACTTTTGCGCATGCGGCTGCTGTCCGAACGAGGTATGTGCCGCCCGCGGCAGCGGACCCAGCCGGCTGCCGCGAGCAGGAACGGCACCGGCAGCTGCTGGCGCACGTCTTGGGCCGGCCGGTGGCAGCGGCGGAAATCATTCCCCGGTTTGAGCAGGTGAGTGCTGGTACGGCCCAAGTGGGAATACTAGTAACACCGTTTGGCAGCGCAGAGATCCGGGACTTTCCCGGGCCGCTGCTTACGGCGGCATTACAGACGGTGCGGACAATGTCGTCCGCGCCGATCACGCTCTGCGGTGACTTGGCGCAGCAGCCGCGGTTGCGGCGACTCGTGGCCATCCTGCAGGACCGCGGCGTCACCGGCGTCACTTGCGCGGCACCGATGGACGTGGTCGCATTTGCGAAGAACGTGGCGGGGGCAGGCCTGGTCGTGTCGGTGGAGACCGCGACAGCGCACCTCGCGGCGAGCTTCGACCGGCCGGCAGTGATCCTGATCGGCGGCGGGCACTTTGGAGAGTTTGGCCCGTGGAGGCGGTCCGCGCGACAGGTTTGGCTCACCCATCCGCTCGATTGCTTCGGATGCAACTGGAAGTGCATTCACCCTGAACCCTATTGCCTGACACGCATCTCCCTCGAGTCCGTGCGTGTGGCGGTCGCCAAGGCCCTGCAGGAAGGAGCGTCCGCATGAGCAACCTGCTTATCGTCACGCCCACGCTCGGCCAGTCGCCGTGGCTGGCGGAAACCGCGGCCAGCGTGGCCGGACTGGGGTCCGCGTGCCGGCACGTGCTGGTCTGTCCGGCGGCGGTCCGGGCGGAGTTGGAGCAACGCTTTCCCCAGGCGCAGGTGGTGGCCGAGCCGGGTGGGGGCATGTACGCCGCCCTCAATGCCGGGATCGCCGCGGCGGGGGACTCCGAGGCTTTTACTTATCTCAACGACGACGATGTGCTCTGTGCGGCCGGAGCGGCGGAGGCCTTGCGGCGGCTCGAGCAGAACCCGGAAATCGGCGTGGTCTACGGCCGCGTCAGCCTGGTCGATGCGCACGGTGCGCTCCAAGGCTGGCTGCCGGTGGCGCATCAGGCCGGGGACCTCGCGGCCCTGCTCGCGCGCGGGATCGTCCCGTTCGCCCAGCCGGGTACCTGGGTGCGGTCGTCACTGCTGACGACTTTGCGCGGGTTTGATGCAGGCTACCGGCTGGCGGGTGATTTGGATTTGTTCAGCCGGGCGCTGGCCGGCGGGGTGCGCTTTGAATATGTTTCCGCGGAGGTCGCCCGCTTCCGGCTGCATCCCGGCCAGCTGTCCAAGGACGAGGCGGCCGCCGACGTCGAGAAAAGCCGGGCGCTGGCGCGCTGGGCCGACGCCCCGGCCCCGCTCGGGTCCCGCCTGCGGTTTGGCCGCGACAATCTTCCGGTTTACCTCGACCGGATCCGCCGCCACGGTTTCGTTTCCATGCGCCGGATTTACCGCGGAGACTGAACATGCGCCCGACCGCCCTCTTCATTTCGAATATCCGCTGGGACTTCGTCTGGCAGCGTCACCAGACGATGGCGACGCTGTGCGCGCGGGACTACGATGTGGTGTTTTGCGAGATTCCGGGCGTGCGGCGCCCGACTTGGCAGGACCTGGGGCGGCTGTGGGGCTGGTTCAAGCCGTCCCGAAAGCTCCGCTCCGCGCCGCCACCCGCCGGCGTGAGCGTGGTCCGCCCGCTCGTGCTGCCCGCGATCAGCCCGGAGTGGTGCCGGTTCAACGCCGTCCTGCTCAACCGCTGGCTCGCGTGGCACCCGGAGCTGCGCCGCGGCGTCGACCTGATCGTCAACTATTCCGCGGCGCGCACGGCACTGCAGCTGATCGAGCGTGTGCCGCACCGCCGGCTGGTCTACGACTGCACCGACGACTGGCTGGCCGTGCGCGGCATCCCGGAGTTTTTGCCGGCGGACGAGCGGCAGTTGCTGCGGCAGGCGGATCTCACGCTGGTGCCCAGCCGCACGTTGCTGACCCGGAAGCAGCCCAAGGCCCGGCGCTGCGTGCAGCTGCCGCACGGCGCCCTCGTCGAGCGCTTCCTCGTCGCGCCGCGCCCGTCCGCGCCCCTCGACCGGCTGGTGCTGCTCTACTACGGGCACCTGCACCACCAGCATCTCGACTTCGCGCTGCTGGACCACATCGCGCGGGAGCGGCCCGGCTGGCGGCTGCTCCTGGTCGGCCCGGTGAAAACCCCGCATGCCTTTCCGGCCAACGTCATCCTCCCCGGCCAGGTGCCGCATGAGCGGCTGCGGGAGTTTGTCGAGCAGGCGGACGTGATCCTGCTGCCCTACGCCCTGAACGGCTACACCGAGGCGGTGATGCCGGCCAAGACCTACGAATGCCTGGCGACCGGCCGCCCGGTGATGGCGAGCCCGCTGCCCGAGCTGGTCGCGGAACTGCCGGACATGCTGAATTACCCGCTGGGACCGAAGCAGTGGGTTCCCGCGATCGAGCGGGTGGTGGCCACCGACACCGCGGAGGCGCGCGCCGCCCGCATCGCTCGGGCCCAGGCCAACACCTGGGAGTCCCGCTACGAGCGTTTTACGCAGCTGTTGCGCGACCTGAGGACCTGAACCGCCGCGCCCGGCAGATTGGCGTCAGCCGAGATAGGGGTTCTTCGGCAGATGCTTCAATTTCCAGCCCTGCTTCGCCAGGGTTTCCGCCAAACCCGCGGCCGGCGCCGCCTTGAAAAGCGCGGCGGTCAGCAGGGTGCTTTTCATCAGTCCGATCCGGGTCAGCGCATCGCGGAGCTTGATCCGGCCCTGAATCCTGCGGCGCAGCTTCCGGTCGGCCGGGCTGGAGGAAGTCAGGGCGGAAAACTCCACGCCGGGCAGATAGGCGTCGTTGCAGCCGATGAACGCGACCGAGGTGTAGTGCATCCCCAGCAGGAACTTTTCAATTTCCCGCTCGGAGATGGAATAGATGTAATTTCCCACCGGCTCGAAGTCGTGCTGCTGCCGATTTTTTCGCAGCAGGGTTTTCAGCAGGCGGAAGGCAAACGGCCAGGTCGCCCGGTCGATGACGCGGTCCCGGGGCTCGGTCAGAATCACGGCCTTCCGGGCGACGCGGAACATTTCGCCCAGGGCGAGGTAGGGCCGCGGAAAATGATGAAAGGATTCCTTGCAGTAGACGTAATCGAAGGCTTTGTCCGGAAAACTCAGCGCCTCCGCGTTCTCGGCGGAGTACGACTGGATGAAGCCCTTTTCATGCCCGATCTTCAGCAGCGTGTCGGAGATGTCCGTGCAGTGGACGGTCTGGGCGCCGAGGGCAATCAGATGGTGCGCGTCCGTGCCATAGCGCCCGTCCCCCACGGTGAGCCAGCTGGCGGCCGGGTCGTGGGCGACGATCGCCTGCAGCGGCGCGCGGATCCGGGCATGGCGCCAATGGTTCAGGGTATCCTCGCGAAACCAGCTTTGCCCGACTTTCTGCCGGTCCGGGTCGGAGAGGACCTTGTCCCATTCCTGTTGGGAGCGGTCGTAGCGCACGGGTTCGTCAGATTTCATCGGCAAGGGGCCAGCCGGGCAGGGCGCAGTCCGCGGCGCCGCGGCGGGCGAAGCTGGGGCCGGGCTCAGCCCTTGGGGCGGGAGGCGCGCGGGGCGATCTTTTGGCGGACCCAACGCAGCACGGTGAACAGATCCGAAAACCAGCAGCGCCAGGCGGGAAAGTGGCGGTGGCGCACGGCGATTTCCTCCTGGCAGCCGCGCCAGTCACCAGAGTCACTCAGGCCGCCGGTGCCGCAGACACTGATGCGCAGCGGGAGTGCGGTGAAGGTGACTTTCTTTTTCCAGAGCCGCAGGTTGAAGTCATAGTCGGCCATCACGGCCAGCGACGCATCAAAGAAGCCGTGCTCCGCGAACAATGACCGGCGGTAGAACGCGCCCTGATGATGCACAAAATTCCGCGCGACCGGTTTCGGTTTCGCCGGGAGGGACTCGATCCGGCCGTCATCGTAGGCGATTTCGCCCACGGCCACCCCGCCGGTGGCCTGTTTTAGCGCGCCTTGGGTCCGGCTCAGCACGCCGTCGTGGGGAAACTTGTCATCGGCCCCGAGGAAGAGCACCCACTCGCCGTGGGCCGCGGCCAGGCCCTTGTTCATGGCATCGTAAACGCCCCGGTCGGGTTCCATGAGCAGCGTGGCGAGGCGCGCGCGCTGGGAGGCGAGCCACACGCGGGAGCCGTCTTCCGAGCCACCGTCCACGACGATGAGTTCGGGCAGCGGCGAGATATGCTGGGCCCAGACGCTGGCAAGGGCGTCACGCAGGCGCAGTCCGGGGTCTTTGCAGACGACAATTACACTGATCAGGGGTGAGGATTCAGGAGGCATTGCGTTTGAAGTGAGTATGGCACAGCGTCGGGGCGTGTCCACGCCGAACACGCCGCTGCTTTCGATCATCATCGTCGCCTACCGGTCACGGGATGAAATCGGTGCCTGCCTCGCCTCCCTGCCGCGCACGCTCGAGGGGCGCGAGGTCGAGGTGATCGTGGTGGACAACTCGCCGGGCGACGGCGCGGGCGAGATCGTGCGCACGCAATTTTCCCACGCCGGGTACCTGGCGCCGGGAGCGAATCTTGGCTTCGGCCGGGCGAACAACCTCGGCTTTGCCCGCGCCCGCGGCGACTTCATCCTGTTCCTCAACCCGGACACAGTCAGCAACGCCCCGGCGCTGGCGCACGGTCTCGCGCGCCTGCGGGCGGACGACCGGATCGGGCTGATCACCCCGCGGCTCGTCCTGGCGGACGGCACGATGGACCTCGCGTGCCGGCGTGGCATTCCGACGTTGTGGGACGGGTTTTGCCGGGCGACCGGGCTGGCGGCGGCGTTTCCGCACACGGCGCTGTTCGCCGGCTACAACCTCACGCACCGGCCGGCCGGCGGCACCTACGAGGTCGGTGCGATCAACGGCGCGTTCATGCTCGCGCCGCGGCGCACTCTGGCGGCGGTGGCGCCGGACGGCAAGGTCTTCGACGAGGCGTTCTTCATGTACGGCGACGACCTCGATTTGTGCATCCGCGTGGCGCGGGCCGGCTGGAAGATCGTCTACGACGGCGCCGTCAGCATCACCCACCTGAAGGGCGTGAGCGTGGCGAAGGACTACGACGCGATGGCGCGCGCAATCTTCGACGCGAACCGGGCGGTTTTTTTGAAGCATTTCGGGACCTCGTCGTTCGCGCGTTGGAAGTACGCGGCGGCGTTCGGGCTCTGGAAGCAGGTCGCCCTGCTGCGTGCCTGGCTCCGCGACCACCGGCAGGTCCGGCCGGTGTGAGGCGGGGAACGTGAGCCAAGATTTCCGGGCCTAGTACGCGCTGTCGTCGCGCCAGCGCACGAAGGTCAGCAGCACGATCTGCGCGTCGAGCCACACGGACCAGTTCTCGATGTAGAAAATGTCGTGCTGCACGCGCAGGGCGAGGTCGCTGTCGCCGCGGAGGCCGTTGACCTGCGCCCAGCCGGTCATGCCGGGCTTCACGAGGTGGCGCGGCAGGTAGTGCGGGATGGCGTCGGCCAGCTGGTCGACATGGCTGGGGCGCTCGGGCCGCGGGCCGACGAGGCTCATGTCGCCGCGCAGAACGTTCCAGAACTGCGGGAGCTCGTCGAGGTTCCAGCGCCGGATGAACGCGCCGATGCGCAGCAGCCGCGGGTCGTCGCGCGCGGTGCTCTGGCGCGCGGCGTCGGTGGCGTCGGCCCCCGGCGCCATGCTGCGCAGCTTCCACAGCGTGAACGGCCGGTGGCCCGCGCCGACCCGGGTCTGGCGGAAGAACACCGGGCCGCCGGGCGACTCGCGCTTGATGAGGACGGCCAGCACCGCCACCACCGGCAGCGACAGCACGAGGCCGGCCACGGCGGCGATGAGGTCGAGGGTCCGCTTGAGCGCGCGGTTGAAGAGCCGGTGGATGGCGAGCTCCTCGACGCCGAGGACCGGCACGCGGCCGATCGTCTGCAGCCGCAGGCCGCTGAGGAAGATGTCGAAGGCGCCCGGCACGATCTTCCACTCGACGTAGGCGCGCTCGCAGGTCTCGACGATCCGGCGGATTTCGGGGCGCGGCAGGTCGAGCCGCGTGGCGATGAGCAGGTCGGCATGCTCGCGGGCGAGGATGGCGTCGAGCTCGGCCACGCCACCGAGCGTGGGCGGTCGGCCCGGGGCGCCGGGAAAGGCGGGCGCGGTGTCGCTGGCGAGCGTGACGACGCCGGCCAGCGCGAACGGATGCGCGGGGTCGCGGGCGATCTCGGCGGCGAGGGCGCGGGCGTCGTCGTTCCAGCCCAGCAGCACGGCGCGCCGCCGCAGCCGCGTGAGCAGCGGGCTGCGCGTGACCAGGGCGTAGGCGAGCGAGCGCCAGGCGTAGAGCAGCACGATGACGCACACGAACGCCACGACAACAAACAGCCGCGAGATCGGCGGGTCAAACTTCAGCACCAGCGAGACGCCGAGGTAGGCGACGAGCCAGAACGCCGCGCCCTTGAGGATGGCGTTGAGGCTCTGGTAGCGGCGCAGCAGCAGGCGGGCGTCATAGAGCCCGAACTGCGCGAAGGCGCCGACCAGCAGTGCCACGCCGACGAGCAGCAGCGGCAGGTAGCGGGTGAAGGTGGCGCCGGGCACGGCGATGCCGAGCTTCCCGAGCGGCGACGCGTAGCGCAGCCACCAGCCGAGCACGAGGCCGGCGAACGTGACGACCGTGTCGCCCGCGAGCAGGGTGAGCGGGATGACGGTTTCGCGGAGCGACTGGGAGGCGGCGCGGGGCACGGGTCAAGGTTTGGGCGAACGCGGGGCGTCGAGCAACGTCAGTAACACGGGGGACCGGAGCCAGCCCTTGGCGGGAAAGAGCGGGCGCAGCTCGACGGCGAGGAAGTTTTCCTGCACGTCGAACAGATCGACGGGGATCGCGAGATCGAGGTCGCGCATGAGCACGGGGTAGCCGGTGCGCTCGCGCCGGTAGAGCCGTCCCCGCGCGGCGGTGAAATCCGGCGGCTCCGGCCGGCGGACGAAGTAGGCGACGCGTTCCGGCGTGTTGGCCGCGGCGAGGATCTGCCCGGGCGCGCCCTGGCCGCCGAGCCAGTCGAGGAGGGCGGCGAGGTAGGCGGCTTCCCGGGCGGCCGGCGAATTCGCCAGCGCCCGGACGGCGGCGAGCTCCTCGAGCCATTGCCGGGTGAGGGCCGTCACCGAGGGGCGGAGCTCGCCGATCTCGGGCAGGCGCCACCACGGCGAGGTGAGGAAGATCGGGTCGTTGAGGCACTCGAGGGCGAGGGCGCGCACGGCGGCGTCGCGGTGGCCCTGGTTGAGACGGGTGAGGCCGAGGCCGAAGTAGACGCCGCCCTTGTCGGGCACGAGGTGCGCGGCGGCGAGGAAGTGCCGCTCGGCGGCGGCGGGGTCGCGAACCACGAGCAGCCAGCCCAGGTTGAAATGGGCGATCTCCTGGTCGGGATTCAGCGCGAGGGACTGGTTGAGGAGCACGATGGCGGCATCGGCCTGCGCCGGGTCGCGCGCCAGCGCGAGGGCGCGGACGTTGAGCTCGGGGGTGGGGTCGCGACGGCCCAGCACGCCGATGAGGCCGAGGGCGGCGATCACGCCGAACCCGACGGCCATGCGCCCAGGGGCGAAGACCCGGGCGGCAGGCGGGGCGAGCAGCGCAACGCCGGCGGCGAGGGCGAACGAAAACACCGGCACGTCGAGCTGCCAGTCGGTCAGGCTGAAAACGGCATAGCCGGACAAGGCCAGCAGCACGTGGCGCGAATCGGGCGAGGACTGGCTGGCGCCCAGCGCGAGGACGGCCAGCGCCAGTGCGGCCAGCACGCCGGCGGCGCCGAGTTCGGCCCAGAGCTGGACCGGCGTGCTGTGCAGCTGCAGGACATTTTCCGCGCCGCCGTCGAGGAATTGGCGGAAACGCGGGTAGGCGAGGGGCGTGGTCCCCGGGCCCCAGCCCAGCAGCGGCCGGTCGTGTCCCATCCGGAGCCCAGCCTCGGTCATCGCGGCACGCTGTTCGTCGCTCGCCTGCAGCGTGGCGCGGGCCGCGGCGCCGCTGATCAGCGTGCGGGTGCGCGGGTTCCAGGCGAGCACGGCCAGCAGCACGGCCACACCCGCGACGACCACGATCCACAGTTTCACCCGCAGGGCGCGCGCAAGCGCGGGCAGGTGCACCACGACGAGCACCGCCAGCCCGAGGAAGCCGCCACGGCTGCCGCTGGTGATGAGCATGGCCAGGGCGAGCAGGGCGGCGGCCACCCAGCCGGCGCGCCGCATGCCGCGGTCGCGGATCGCGAGTGCCGTGAAAAGCGGCAGCATGAGCAGCGCGAGACCGGCCGTGTAGTTGGGGTGACCGAGCGGATAAAGATTACGCACGGCCCAGGGCGCGGCGACGTGACCGGCCAGGCCGTTCAGCCACAGGCCGGTGCTGGTCAGCGCAACCAGGCCGAGGAAAAATCCGGCGGCAGTGAGCAATTGATCCCGCCGGGCGGGGGACGGCGCGGTTTGCAACCAGTCGAACGCGAGCAGGAACACCGCGACGGCCGCGAGCAGCGGGCCGCTCCAGAGCAGGGCCGGCCCGCGCCAGGGACTCACCAGCGCCGAGGCCAGCACGATGGCGACAAAGGCCAGCGCCGTAACGGTCCACGCGCGGGCGGGCAGCACGAGCGGCTGGCGCGAATCGAGCGCCCGCCATCCGAGCAGCAGCGCCGGGGCGAGCAGAGCCGCGAGGTAGGCGAACGACCACGGCCGGGCGTACATATATGTCGCACCGCGATCTGTGAGAGTGATGACCAGCAGGGCCGCAAGGCCGAAACCGCTGAGCACCACGGTCATCAGGCGGGAGGCGGAATCGGCGGGACGCGTCATCACCGGCGATAAGAGCGGGGCGCCGCCGGGCGGGCAAGCCTGCCGTCCCGGGACGGGCGGGCCAGTTGGATGTGCCGGAGCCCGGATGAATCGCGATTACCCGCCCACGCCCCCCGGGCAACATAACCCAATAGGTTATAAAGCGCGGGGAGGCTGACCGACGGATCGGGGCCGCGCCGGCCCGGGGACGGGCGCGCTTGACGGCGGCGCGCGCGGGCGGACAGGCTGGCCCCATGACGCCCGAAGCGCCGGCCGCGAAAAAACTCCCGTGGGTCAAACTTGCCGTGGTGGCGGTGGCGCTGGTCGTGGTCGCGGTGCTGGTCCTGCGCGGGATGAACCTGCGCCAGATGGTGGACCAGGGCATGGCGCTGATCCGCGGGGCCGGGCCGTGGGTGTTTTTCTCGGCCATGGCCCTCTTGCCGGCGATCGGGGCGCCGCTGCTCGCCTTCACGATTCCCGCGGGCGAGGCGTTTGCGGCCCAGATGACCTTGGGCGGCGTGATCGCCGCGACGCTGGTGGCCGTCGCCGTGAACCTCGCGCTGACCTATGTGGTGGCGCACTGGGCGCTGCGCCCGCTGCTGACGGGCCTGCTCAAGCGCTACGGTTACAGCGTGCCGCGTGTCACCGCCGACAACGCGCTCGCCGTGGCGCTGCTGGTGCGGCTGACGCCGGGCACGCCGTTTTTCCTGCAGGGCTGCATCCTCGCGCTGGCAGGGGTGCCATTTCGGATGTTCATGCTCGTCTCGTGGCTGTGCGTCCTGCCGTGGTGCATCGGCGCGATCGTGCTCGGCCGGGGGGTGCTGACGGGCAACTTCAAGGTCGCCGCGGTGGGGCTCGGCGTGATCGTGGCCGCGGTGGCCGCGGTGCACTTGCTGCGGCAGAAATACATGAAGCGTGAAAGCTGAACTCGACCTGGGCGACCGCGGGGCGCGCGCGGAGAGCGTGACGGAGTTCACGCGGCGCGTGAAGACGCTGCTGGAGGGCGGCATCCGGCCGGGCTGGGTCCGCGGCGAGGTCTCGAACCTCCGCGCGCAGGCCAGCGGGCACGTCTATTTTTCGCTGAAGGACGCGGGGGCGCAGCTGAGCGCAGTGCTGTTCCGCGGCGACGCCGCGCGGCAGACGGTCAAGCTGCGCGACGGGTCGCAGGTCGTGGTCTACGGCGAGGTCAGCGTCTACGAAGCGCGCGGCCAGTACCAATTGATCGTGCGGGCGGTGATCGAGGACGGCGTGGGCCGGCTGCAGCAGGAGTTTGAGCGGCTGAAGCGGCAGCTGGCGGACGAGGGGCTGTTCGCCGCGGAGAAAAAGCGCCTGATCCCGCTGATGCCGGCGGTGGTGGGCTTCATCACGTCGCCGACGGGCGCGGCGGTGCAGGATTTCATGCGGATCCTGCTGCGGCGCGGCTGGCGCGGGCGGCTGGTGATCCTGCCGGCGAAGGTGCAGGGCGAGGGCGCGGCGGCGGAGATGGTGGCGATGCTGGCGGCCGCGCAGGAGCTGGGGATTTTTCACCTGCTGGTCATCGGGCGCGGCGGCGGGAGCCTGGAGGACCTGTGGGCCTTCAACGAGGAGCCGCTGGTGCGCGCCGTCGCCGCCTGCACGGTGCCGGTGATTTCCGCGGTGGGGCACGAGATTGATTTCACGCTGTGCGATTTCGCGGCGGATGTGCGGGCCGAGACGCCGAGCGGCGCGGCCGAGCTGATCTCGAGCAATTTCATCTCCTGCGCGGAACGCGCCGGGCGGGCGGGCGAGGCGATGGTGGACGCCGGCGAGGGCGCGGTGGAGCGGGCGCGCGAGCGGCTCGACCATGCGCGCTCGCGGCTCCGCCTGCTAACGCCGGCGGCGCAGATCGAGCAGGGTTTCCTGCGGCTCGACGATTTTTCCAACCGGCTGGCCGCGGCGCTGCGGTCGACGGTGCAGGCGCGGAGGCAGGAACTGGGCGAGATCCGCGCGCGGCTGGCGCAGGCCTCGCCCGAGACGCGCGTGCAGCTCGGGTCGCACCAGCTGCTCTCGCTCTACAAGCGCCTGCAGGCGGCGAGCCCGGCCTCGGTGCTCAACCGCGGCTTCGCCATCGTGCGCGACGAGCGGGGCAAACCGGTCGCGCGGCGCGCGGCGATCAAGCCCGGCCAGCGGCTGAGCACGGAATTCAAGGACGGGTCGGTCAAGGTCCGGGCGGAAGAATGACCCGGCTTGTCATTGCGAGGTTCGTGGTGGCACGGGTCTCCTGACCCGTGGGTTGAATTTACAGCAGCAACACGGGTCGGGAGACCCGTGCCACGCTCGATTATGGCCCTTCGAAAATGCATCCTCCACTGGAATATTTGCCTTCGCTGGGTACTCTCAGGGGCATGCGAAAGCTCTCCTGCCTCACCCTCTTTTCCGCGCTGGCGCTCGCCGCCGGCGCCCAAACCGAAATGAAATCCACCCAACCCGCCAAAGACGCCCTCCAGTGCAAGCCCGGCGAAAAGTCCGCCTGCGGCCTGCCGTCCAACGTTGTGATCGACATGAGCAAGGCCAAGGTGCAGCACACCGACGCCGAGTGGCGGCAGCTGCTGAACCCGCGCCAGTTCCAGGTCGCGCGCCAGCAGGGCACCGAGCCGCCGTTCCAGAACGAATACTGGGACAACCACGCGGACGGCGTCTATTTTTCCGTCTGCAGCGACACGCCGCTGTTCGACAGCCGCGACAAGTTCGAGAGCGGCACGGGCTGGCCGAGCTTCACCAAGCCGATCGAGAAGGCCTTCGTGGGCGTGACCACCGACTACAGCCTCGGCATGCAGCGCGACGAGGTGCACTGCAACGTCGACGGCGCGCACCTCGGGCACGTCTTTGACGACGGCCCGGCCCCGACCGGGCTGCGCTACTGCATCAACAGCGCCTCGCTCCGCTTCATGCCGCGCAAGGAGTACGAGGCCTGGGTGGCGAAGAACGAGGCGGGCGCGAAGAAGTAGGTCCGGGGTAGGGCAGGGTCTTTGACCCGCCCTTGCCGCGCAAACATTTGAGCGATCGCTCTGGTGATGCCGTATTCAAAGGGCGGGTCGGAGACCCCGCCCTACCGCAGACGTAACAATTACGCTTTCGGAAATTTCAGCCACTTGGCGCCGGCCTTCGAGCTCTTCACCACGGTCTCGATGAAGGCCATGCCCTCGACGCCGTCGTCGATGGTCGGGAAATCGAGATCCTTCGGCTGGCGCTTGCCCTCGACCTCGGCGGCGATCGCGCGGTAGGCCTCCAGGTAGATGTTGGCGAACGCCTCGAGGTAGCCCTCCGGGTGGCCGGCGGGGATGCGGGTGAACCTGCCCACGTTGGGCGAGAGGTAGCCGTTGCCGCGGCGCCAGGTCTGGCGTGGCTGGTCGCCGAACTTCACCACCAGCTCGTTCGGGAATTCCTGCCGCCACTCCAGGCCGGCCTTCGTGCCGTAGACACGGATGTTGAGCATGTTCTCGTCGCCGATGGAAATCTGCGAGGAGTGGAGCACGCCCTTCGCGCCGCCCCGGTAGCGGACGAGGACGTTGCCGTCGTCGTCGAGCTTGCGGCCCTTCACGAAGGTGGTGAGGTCGGCGCAGAGCGAATCGATGTGCAGCCCGGTGATGTAGCGGGCGAGGTTCTCGGCATGCGTGCCGATGTCGCCCATGCAGCCGGCGGCGCCGCTGCGCTTCGGGTCAGTGCGCCAGGCGGCCTGCTTCTGGCCGGTCTTTTCCAAAAAGGTGCTCAGCCAGCCCTGCGGGTACTCGACGACGATCTTGCGGATGTCGCCCACGCTGCCGTTGCGCACCAGCTCGCGAGCCTGCTTCACCATCACGTTGCCGGTGTAGTTGTGCGTGAGGACGAGGACCTTCCTCGTTTTCTTCACGACGGCGCGCAGCTGCTTCGCCTCGGCGAGATCGAAGGTCGCGGGCTTGTCGAGGACGACGTTGAAGCCGCTCTCGAGGAACAGCTTCGCGGGCGGGAAGTGCTGGTGGTTGGGCGTGACGATGACGACGAAGTCGAGCCGCTGACCGGCGGGTTTTTTCGCCTCGGCCTTCGCCATCTCGCGGTAGCTGCCGTAGACGCGGGCCGGGTCGAGGAAGAGGTCGGCGCCGGAGGCCTTGGAGCGGGCGGCGTCGGACGAGAACGCGCCGGCGACGAGCTCGGCCTTGCCGTCCATGATGGCGGCGATGCGGTGGACGGCGCCGATGAACGCGCCGCGTCCGCCGCCGATCATGCCAAAACGAAGTTTTCTTTTCATAGGAGGAAGAGGGAAGCGCAAAGACGCAAAGTCGCTAAGATCGGAACGAAGAATACAGGAGGGCAGTTCTTCGCGACTTCGCGTCTTTGCGCTTAGGATTGGTTACTGATTCTTTTTATCAAACGCGGCGTCGAACGCGAGGGCGCTGGACGGGAAGTCGACTTTGCGGACAAAGGCCGCGGCCTCGGTGGCGCCGTGGACGCGGTCCATGCGAATGTCCTCCCACTCGACGGAGAGCGGGCCGCGGTAGCCAATGTCGTTCAGCGCGACGATGATGTCCTCGAACTTGATGTCGCCGTGGCCGAGCGAGCGGAAGTCCCAGGCGCGGCGGGCGTCGCCGAAGCCCACGTGGCCGCCGAAGGTGCCAACGGTGCCGTCGCCGTGGCCCCACCAGACGTCCTTCATGTGGACGTGGTAGATGCGGTCGCTGAACGCGCGGATGAACTTCACATAGTCCACGCCCTGGTAGCCGAGGTGCGACGGGTCGTAGTTGAATCCGAAGCGTTTGTGATTCTTCACCGCGGCGAGCGCGCGCTGGGCGGAGGCGATGTCGAAGGCGATCTCGGTCGGGTGGACCTCGAGGGCGAAGTTCACGTTCACCTCGTCGAAGGCCTTCAGGATCGGGCGGAAGCGCTTGCCGAAGTCGGCGAAGCCGGCGTCCCAGTAGGCCTGCGAGGTCGGCGGGAACGCGTAGATCGAGTGCCAGATGCTGGAGCCGGTGAAGCCGTTGACGACGGCGGGGAAGTCATCCGCGCCCTTGCGGCCGGGCTTGGCGTTGAAGAACGCGCGGGCGGCCTGCGCGGCGGTGATCATCTTCTTGGCGGCGCGCGAACGGACGCCCTCAGGCTCGCCGTCGCCCCAGACATCGGGCGGGAGGATCGCCTGGTGGCGCTCGTCGATGCGGTCGCAGATGGCCTGGCCGACGAGGTGGCTGGAGATGGCGTAGCAGGTGAGCCCGTGGTCCTTCAGCAGGGCCCACTTGGCGGCGACGTATTTCTTGTCGGTGGCCGCGGCATCGACGTCGAAGTGGTCGCCCCAGCAGGCGAGCTCGACGCCGTCGTAGCCCATTTTTTTGACGAGCGGGGCGAGTTTCTCAAGGGGCAGGTCGGCCCACTGGCCGGTGAAGAGCGTGCAGGGTCTCGGCATAAAACGCGGAGGTTGGGGGTTGAGGGGAAAACCGGCCGCGCGCGGGGTGCGCCGGCCGGCGGGAGATTTCGTCCCGCGCGCGCCGAGCGGCAAGGGAAAATCGGCGGGAAAACTGATTATTTAGCCGTAAAGAGCGCGGTGAACAGACTTCGGTTTAATAGCCGTTCAACGTTAATGACGAGCCGTTGGATCTGGGGTCTTATATGGTGCTTTTCCAGTCAAGCGGGCGATCTCGTGATTAAACGATTCTTCGAAGCTCCAGCCTGCCCTCAAAAATGCGGTATATGCCGGTCCAGAATAGGAAACGCCGAGCCGTTCGCTTTCCTTATGCAGGGGATCTTTGTCCATGAGCTCCTCGAGGAAGCGATAGGTCGGGCTCTTCGACGATTGCGAGGGAGTGGAATAGAATGGGGTCGTGGCGCCAACCCTTGGGTCGAAATATCCCGGAAAAACCACACCGTCCGGAACCGATGCAAGAAAGAGTTCGCAGCCTTCGGCGACAACTGTTCGGGCGTCCGCAACCGGATCTCGGCTCTGAATCAGGCGCAATCTCTCTTCGTAGACCGGATCGAGCTTCACTTTGACCGCGGCTACCTTCGCCTTTAGATCCCGAATATCACCGCTTAGGAAGTGGTAACCTTCAGCGAAGGGTATGAGGGGAAGCGCGACGACGAGGGCTGAAGCTGTCGCTACGCCTCCGGCGTTCTGTTTCACAGCGGTCGAGCTACAGCCTAAAAGTGCAACATATCCAAGAGTTGGCAGTAGCGCGCGCATGTTTAACCTTGCCACGTTCATTGTCTCTCGCGCGCCTTACCTTGGATATTCACGTCGAGGCGTCGTAGATCGCAGGGGTGATGACGGCTTCGAGGGGCTGGCCCGCGGCGTAGGCGCGGAGGTTGCGCAGGGCGAAGGCGCCGGCGTCGCAATAGCGGTCCAGCGTCGGGCCCGCGATGTGCGGCGTCATGCTGACGTTGGCCAGTCCGCGGAAGCCGCTGTCCACGGGGAGCGGCTCATTAACGAAGACATCCAGGCCGACCCGGATCTTGCCCTCGCGGGCGACGCGCAGCAGCGCGGCCTCGTCCACGACGGCGCCGCGGCCGACGTTCACAAAAACGCCGCCGGGCCGGATGAGCCGTAGGTGACGCTCGGTGACGCTGCCGATGGTCGCGGGGATGAGCGGGGCGAGTTCGACGACGATGTCGTTGTCGGCAAACAGCGCGTCGAGCGAGGCGGCGCGGGCCACGCCGTGCGCCTTCGCCACGGCGTCGTCCACGTCGGGCGCGAAGACTGAGGCGTGGCAGTTGAAGGGCGCGATGAGCTTGAGAAACGCGCGCGCCACCGGGCCGAACCCGTGGATGCCCACGCGGCGCTCGAAGAGCGAGCCGGCCTGTTCCCAGCCGTCGCGCCACCCGCCGTCGCGGTGGATCATCAGCGTCCAGCGCGGGGCCAGCCGCAGGCAGGCGAGGGTGTGGAAGAGCGCGCACTCGGCGACCGTGCGGCTGATGGAGCCGCCCCAGTTGGTGAGCAGCAGGCCGCGCTCGAGCAGCGTGCGGGTGACGAGTCGCTTCACCCCGCCGGTGAGGTAGCAGACGTAGCGCAGGCGCGGCGGGAGGACCGCGGGCAGGCCGGGCGTCTGCCAGCAGGCGAGGATGACCTCGGGGTTCACCGCAGTGACCTCGCGGCCAAATGCCTCGGTGCTGAGCCCGGTGGGGTCGAGCAGGCGGAACTCCGGGGCGAGCGCGCGCACTTCGGCGAGCACGGGCTCCGGCATGAATTTTGCCCTCTCATCGGGCGTGAGGACGGCGAGCAGGGCGGCAGGGCGGGGCATGGGAGGTAGAGTCTATTTTTTCACGCGGAGAACGCGGAGAGCGCGGAGGATACCAGAATATGTCATTCTGAATGTAGGGGCGCAGTCTTGCTGCGCCCTTCGAAAGGATTCTCAGAGGGTGCAGCAAGACTGCACCCCTACGCAATTCACCAGATTTCACTGATAGCGCCCGTAACCTTTGCTCCGCCCCGGACGGAGCCCTACTTGCCGGGGTCGGCGGGATGCTCGGCTTTCCAGCGCATGGACATCAGGATGCGGTTATGGCCGCTCGGGTGGTCGAAGAACACGATCTCCTCCCACGGGCCGGGGGCGAGCTTGCGGTATTCCGACAGCTTGAGCGCGACCTCGGAGAAGCCGTCGGGTTCGCGCGCGGCGTTGAGCCCGAAGATGTCGGCCTCGCTCTCGGTCGAGCGGGTGATGCTGTGCGACACCGGGGTCACGAGGAAAAAGAACACTGCCAGGACCGCGGCGAGGATCGGCAGCCCGGCCGGGTCGTCGATGCCGCGCACGCCCCAGGCCGCGCCCCGCCGGCGGAACGCGGCGCCGAAGAACCACGCGGTGAAGGCGAAGGCCGAGGCGAACACGAGGCTGTGGTAGATCGTGAGCTTGTAGACGTGGTTGAGCACGTAGTGGCCCATCTCGTGGCCCATGACGGCGCGGATCTCGGCCGGCGAGCTGCGCTTGAGCAGGTTGTCGTTGAGGGAAATGCGGATGCTGCCGAGGGCGCCGCTGACGTTGGCGCTGATGCGCTTGGTCTGGCGCGAGGCATCGAACTCGTAGACGTTGTCCGCGGGGATGCCGTTGGCGCGGGCGAGCGAGAGGATGGAGTCGCGCAGCGGGGAGTCGGGCAGGGGCTTGTAGGTGTTGAACACCGGCGAGATGAAGACCGGGGCGATCACCAACAGGAGCAGGATCAACACCGGCGTGACCAGGGCGGCGCGGCTCCACCAGCGCGTGGGCCAGCGCCGGAGCGCCGCATACAGGAGCAGCAGCACGGGCGTGGTGAGGATGAGGCCGACGATCAGGCCCTTCAGCTGTTCGCCGAACCAACCGGCGGTGGTGAGGTTGGACATGTGGTATTGGTGCTCGCGGAGGAACCCGGTGTAGAAGTTCCACGGCAACTCCAGGAGCGTCATGAGCAGGATGTAGCCCAGCGCGTAGGTGGCGACCTGGAGCCAGCGGCGCTGGAACCGGCGCTCGGCGAAGTCGCGCAGCTTCCCGGACAGCCCGGTGCCGAGCAGGAACCACGCGAGACCGACGGACACGAAGAGGTTCCAGAGGATCAGCCAGTAGCCGCCCTCGAAATAGGCGTCGGAGCGGGCGCGGGCCTCGGCGGGGATCCGGGCGAGGTAGGCCGCGGTGGCGGCTGCGGGATCGAAGGCATCGGCGGCGTGCGCCGCGAGTGGCAGGGCGACCAGGAGGACGGCGAGCCACGGCAGCAGCCGGGCCGGACGGACGGGGCGGGGGGTCGGGGGCATGGGCCCACATGAAGCCGGCGGACCCCGGCATGGCAAACCGCAATCGCGGACCCGGCCCGGCTACCGGTAGAGCCAGTAACGCTTGCTCTGCTCCTGATAGATCTTCGCCTGCTCGCGCCAGGTGCGGAGCCACGCGTCGACGTCGGTATGCGCGCCCTTGAGGATGAGGTCGTTGAAAAACGCGGACGAACCCATGTGGACGAGGAACGTGCGCCGGTCGGCGGCCTTCGCGTTGGCGAACGGGTTCTTCGGTTCGAGTCGGCAGGCCAGCCGCATCAGCTGGAAGCTCAGCGCGGTCGGCTGCCAGTCGTCGTAGTCCGTGATCTCGATGTAAAGTCCGACGGCGGGCTTGCCGTTGCGGTCGGGGGCGCTGACCCGGCGGAAGCGCAGGCCGGGCAGGTTGCACGCGAGCAGTTCCCGCTCGACGACGTCGATCTTGACCGTGTTGTGCGCGATGCCGCGGAAGGGGTACGATTTGCCGACGCCGTGAGTGAATCCGCCGAGGATGCAGCCCAGCCCGGTCATCGCGTAGCCCTGGCAGGCGGCGAAGTCCTGGATCGCGGTGGAGGTAGGCACGAAGTTGAGCCCGGTCTCGGGCCAGCGCATCGCGCGCCGCCAGCCGCGCATCGGGATGACGGTGAGCCGGCTGCGCGTGCGGAGCGCCTCGGAGACGTTGAGCACGCCGGGCGCCTCCTTCGCGAGGTGCGCCAGCTCGCCGATCGTCAGGCCGTGGACGTAGGGCACGCGGAACCGGCCGACGTCGCTCATCCACTGGGGATCGAGGGGCGGGCCGTCGACCTTGAGGCCGCCGAGCGGGTTGGGCCGGTCGAGGACGATGACCTCCTTGCCGTTCTCGAAGCAGGCCTCCATGGCGGTCTTCATCGCGCCGACGAAGGTGTAGCTGCGCACGCCGATGTCCTGCAGGTCGATGACGAGCGTATCGATCGCCTTGAGCTGCGCGGGGGTGGGGCGGAATTTTTTGCCCTTCGTGCTGTAGAGCGAATAGACCATCAGGCCGGTCCGGGGGTCGACGTGGTCGGGAAACGGCGTCTCGGCGGGCAGCTCGTCGTAGAGGCCGTGCTCGCAGGCGTAGAGCGCGACGAGCTTCACGCCGGGCGCGCGGCGGAGGACGTCGATCGTGCTCACGCCGCGGCGGTTCACGCCGGCGGGATGGGTGAGGAGGCCGATGCGCTTGCCCTTGACCGCGGCGAAGCCCTCGGACTCGAGCACGTCGATGCCGAGCATCACCGGGAAAATGGGCGCGGCGGGGACGGTGACGGGGGCGACGCGCGGCGCGGGCGGGGGCGCCACCGGGCGGGCGGGCGGGCGGCTGGCGCTGCAGCCCAGCAAGCCCAGCAGCAGGATGAGGGAGGCGCCGAGGTGTTTCACGGGGAGCGGGCGGGAGAGACCGGGCATGCGGGTCGAAACCTTGGGCGGCGGTGCAGCTCCGTCGAGAATGTTTCCCGGGGTTTTCTCACAAGGCATGCGCCACGGCGGCCGCGAGGTTGGCTCCGGCGGCGCGCAGGGCCTCGGCCAGCGGCTGGCCCGCGGGCGTGATGGCGTGCAGCGTGAGGCCGGGCCGGGCATCGGCGGCGGCCACCTGGCCGGCGAAGACGTGCACGGGCTTGCCGCGCGCCAGCGCGCGGGCAGCGACGGCGCCCGGGCCCTTGCCGCTGAGCGAGCTGTCGTCGAAACGGCCCTCGCCGGTGACGACCAGGTCCGCCGCGGCGAGGCGGGCGTCGAGGTCGAGCCACGCGGCGACGAGTTCGAACCCGGGCAGCAGTTTCGCCTGTGCCGCCGTCATCAGGCCGAACGCGATGCCGCCGGCGGCGCCGGCGCCGGGCACATCCATCAGCGTGTCGGGCTGGTTGCAATGCGCGCAGAGCAGGAGGCCGAGCCGGGCGCTCGCGTGGTCGAGCTTGGCGAGATCGCCGGGGCGCAGGCCCTTCTGCGGCCCGTAGACCGCGGCGGCGCCCTTGCGGCCGAGCAGGGGATTGGAGACATCGCAGGCGATCCGGACCGGGGGAAGCGCGGCGGGGAGTTTTCCGGTGATTCGCTCGATCAGGTCCCAGCGGACGGGGGTGGGCGGGCGGATGATCTCGGCGTTGTGGGAAAGGAACTCGAAGCCGAGCGCGGAGAGGGCGCCGAGGCCGAGGTCGTGCGTGGCGCTGCCGCCGACGCCGAGGAGGATGGCGGCCGCGCCGGCCTGCGTGGCCGCGGCGATGAGCTGGCCGGTGCCGAGGGTGGTCGTCTGCCACGGATCACGCTGGTCCGGCGGCAGCAGCGCGAGCCCGCTGGCCGCGGCCATCTCGATCACGGCGATCTCGGCGTGCTCGGGGATCGACGCCGGCAGTTGCAGCAACGCGCGGGCGGCGGCGGGAATTTTCGCCCACGGGACGAGCCCGAAGGCCGCCTCGACTGGGGCGCCGCGCGGGCCGGTGACGGAAACGGTCGAGAGCGTGCCGCCGGCCGCGGCGGTGAGGATCGGCGCGAACCCCTCGCCGCCGTCGGCGAGCGGGCAGAGGTCGAGCTGCCAGTCGGGGTGCCGGCGCCGCAGCGCGCCTGCCGCGGCCTCGCCCGCCGCGCTTGCGGCGAGGGAGTCCTTGAACTTGTCGAAGGCGAGGAGGACGCGCATGGCGGCTCCACGAGATGTTTTCGCGCATTTGATGGCGAGCGTTTTGCGCGGGGGGAATAATCTCGCCTTTGGCGGGCGCGGGCCGTTTCAACGCCGCACCGGCTGCGAGGGCCGGAGCCCATGAACCACGTCCGAACCGGAAGCATCTCCCCGCCGGCCAGCGCGGCCCTGCTCTGCGCGGCGGCGGCGCTTTGCTGCTGGCCGGCGGTGTCGGGCGCCGCGGCGCTGGCCCTGGGCGTGGCGCTGGGGCTGCTCGGCGCCAATGCCTGGCTCCGGGTCACCGCCCCGCTCGCGACCCGGCTCCTGCAGGGGTCCGTCATCGGCCTCGGCGCCGGCATGAACCTCGCGATCATCTACGCCGTCGGGCTGGGCGGCATCGGCTACACGGTGGTCGGCATCGGTTTCACCTTCGCCCTCGGCCTCTGGCTGGGCCGGCGCGCGGGGCTGCCGCGGGACCTCACGATCCTGCTGACGAGCGGCACGGCGATCTGCGGCGGCAGCGCCATCGCCGCGGTGGCGGGCGTGCTCCGGCCGCGGCAGGAGGACACGACGGTCGCGCTGGCCACGGTCTTCCTGCTCAACGGCGTCGCGCTCCTGGTCTTTCCGCCGGCGGGGCACCTGTTGCACCTCGGCCAGCACCAGTTCGGGCTGTGGGCCGCGCTCGCCATCCACGACACCAGTTCGGTCGTCGGGGCCGGCGCGAGCTACGGCGAGGAGGCGCTGAAGGTCGCAGCCACGGTGAAGCTTGCCCGCGCGCTGTGGATCGCGCCGCTCGCGCTGGCCATCGGCTGGGCCGTCACCCGCCCCGAGGGCAAACCGGCCGGCCGGATCGCCGTGCCGTGGTTCATTTTCGGATTCATCGCGGCGGCCGCGCTCGTCACCTTCGTGCCGGCGGCGCGCGAAGCCGGGGCCGTGGTCTTCGCCGGGGCGCGCCGGGCGCTGGTCGTGACCCTGTTCCTGATCGGCGCGAATGTTTCGCGCGGGGCGCTGAAGGTCGTCGGCTGGCGGCCGCTGGCCGTGGGCTTCACGCTCTGGGCCGGCGTCTCGCTGGCCACGGTCGGGGCGATCCTCGCCGGCTGGATCCGCTGAACCCGCGCCGTAGCGTTCGCGGCAATGTCATCTATTAGGTGACATTCACGGCGGGGGGATGAGCGCGAACCGCGGAAGGGTCCGGCCGTCGATGACGACGGTTTCGCAAAACATCGCGGCGGGGCGCACCCAGAGGCCCCGCTCGCCGTAGAGCGCCTGGTAGACGACCAGCGGCTCGAGCGTCTCGGAATGCCGGGCGAGGCCGAGCACGAGGTATTCGCCGCCCTTGTAATGGCGGTACTTGCCGGGGCGCGGCCCGGGGGGAAGGGGTGGGAGGTCACTCATGATTGGTCGGGTCAGAAGCGGTCAGTGGTGGCATTGGACAACGCTAAAATTAACCACCGAGGCACGGAGATCACGGAGTAGATCCAATGAATGGATTTTCCTCCGTGTCTTCCGTGCCTCGGTGGTTGCCAATAAAATTCCCCAGCGCTCAGAACTTCGAGCCGTCGGCCTTGGTGCCGCAGAGCGAGACCTCGAGGCCGAGCTCGGCGGCGAGCGCGGCCTTGGTGTACATCGCGAGGTCGGCCTCCTTGGCGGAGTTCGCGTAGGCCACTTGGATGTGGTTGGCCTTGTGGCGCCCCATCATCTGGTCGCGCGACACCCCGTAGGTCACGGCATGCATGATCGGCCACTGCACGGTGGTCTCCTTCCAGCGGCGCTCGGTCTCGGCGCGCGGGAGGGTGACGACCTGGGCGCGGCCGAGGTCCATCTTGAGCTTGCCGCCGGCGACGAAGATGCGGCTCCAGACGATCTCGCCGGGCTTGGCGATGCCGCGGACGGTGCCGCCGCCGAGCCGGAAGTACATGTAGGGCTGCCGGAGGGAGTCGGTGCCGGCGTAGCCGTCAATATGGTGCGCGGGCGGGGCGCTGCCGGAGATGAGGAACACCCAGACGTACTCCTTGGTCGTGCCGCTCCGGTCGTAATCACCCCAGCGCAGGTCGTGCAGGGTGTTCTCCACCGGCTGGCTGAGCGCGGTGTGGACGCGGTTGGTGAAGAGGCCGTCGAGGCCGGCGCACTCGTCCACCTCGTTGAAATGCGTGAGCGGCTGCCCGTCGCGGATGATTTCGCCCTGGGCGTTGGCGACCGGCGGGCGGTCGGAGTTGTTGAGCAGGCCCTCGACGAGGTCGGAGGCGGGCAGGAGGTCCTTCAGGCCCTGCTGGTACTGGATGCCGATGGACTCGCAGCCGAACTCGTCGGCGATGCGCAGGGCGGCGACGTAGGTTTTGCACTGCCAGATGACCTGCGCCTCGGTGAGTTCGGAGGCGTCGTCGGTGCCGAGGTGGAATTTCATGCCCTTCGCGCGGAGCCAGTCGTAGACGGCGCGGGCCTCGGCGTCGCTCACCTGCGTGGCGCCGTAGTAGAGCGCGGACTGCGAGAGCCGCTCCTTGTAGACGCCGGTCGGGAAGAGCAGCTCGTCGGGGATGATGGCGTTGAACATGCCCATGCAGCCCTCGTCGAAGATGCCCATGATGGACTTCCGGCGGCGGAGGGCGGCGGCGATTTTTTGGGCGATGGCGCGGGCCTTGGCCGGGACGACGACCTTGCCCAGCGGGCGGACGTGCGCGGCGGCGTGCTTGACGGCGCCGGTCTTCAGCCAGGTGGCGAGGCCGCCGAGGAAGAACTCGTCGGTGAAGTCCGCACTCCAGAGCGTCGAGTACTTCACGCCCGCCTTGGTGAGGGAGCCGTTGAGGTTGAGCATGCCGACGAGCCCGGGCGCGGAGCCGGACCAGTTGGCCACGGTGAGAATCGGCGCCGTGTGGGAGATCAGCCCGTGCAGCACGTGGTGCGAGTACTGCCAGACGGCCTCGGCGACGATGATGGGCGTGCGCGGGTCGATCGTGGCGAACACCGCCATGCCTTCCTTCTGCGAGCTGATGAAGCCATGCTTCACCTCCGGCTTGTACGGGTGGGCACGCACGAGCGTGTAGCCCAGCTTCGCCACGGCGGCGGTGAGCTGTTTTTCCATGGCCTCCTGGAAGGCCCAGGTCTTTTCGTTGGCGGATTGGCGCAGGTCGCCGTTGGCGACGAGCAGCACGGTTTTCTTGGGCGATTTTTTCATGGGAAAGTGGGCCGGAGAAACGGAACGATGAGCCAGGGAAAGCAAAATGAGAAAACAAAAATGCGCCCGGTGCGGCCCGGCCGGGCAAAAAAAAGCCAGCCCGCGGGTGCGGGCTGGCGGGAAACTTTCCGGCGGATGCAGTTCAGATCACTCGACCGTCAGCAGCGAGGTGACCTGGTTCACGCCATCCGTGTCGAGGGCGAGCAGGATGGCCTTGCCGATGAACGCGTGGGACTTCGCGGTACCCTTGAGGGTGACCGTGCCCGCGTCGGCATCGACGTTGATCTTCAGGGCCGAGAGGTCGGAATCGGCGACCAGCTTGGCATTGATGACGGTGACAATGCGGGCGTTATCGGCCACGGTGGCGACCTTATCGCCCGCGGCGACGCTCTTGGTGCGAACGATGCGGGCCCCCTTGGCGAAGTCAGCCTTGATGTCGTCCGGCGTCAGCTTCCACTCGGTGAGCTTGTCAGAGACGGCGTTTTTGACGTCCTTGGCCACTTCCTTGGTCTTGTCCGCGACGTCGCTGGCGACCTCCTTGGTCTTGTCGACGGCGGTGTTGGCGGCGTCCTTCGTCTTGTCGGCGAGGGTGGCGGGGTCGTCCTTTTTGCTGCAGCCGACGAGGGCGAGGCTGAGGAGGGAGAAAGCGAGCAGGGATGTTTTCATGGGTATGGTGGTTCTAGCCAGTGACTGACCCGCGAAACGGGCCCCGGTTCGCGCCCGCGGCCACTTTCCCGGGCGGGAGGCAGAATCAACGTTGCCCGGCGCGCGCGGGTCCGCTTCGCTCTGCGCCATGGCCCAGAAAACCGCTCTTGTCACCGGCGCGTCGCGCGGCATCGGCCGCGGCATCGCCCTCGAACTCGCCCGCGCGGGCTGCCGCGTCGCCATCAACTACGCCGGCAACGCCGCGGCCGCCGCCGAGGCCCTCGCCCTGGTGCAGGCGGCGGGGGGCGACGGCTTCACGGTGCAGGGCGACGTCGCCGTCGCCGCCGACCGCGCGCGGCTGGTCGCCGAGACGGTGAAGCAGTTCGGCCGCATCGACCTGCTGGTGAACAACGCCGGGGTGGCGCCGAATGTCCGGGCCGACCTGCTGGAGGCGGGCGAGGAGAGCTTCGACCGGCTGTATGCGATCAATCTGAAGGGACCTTATTTTCTCACGCAGCTCGTCGCGAAGCAGATGCTCCGGCAGTCGCCCGACGCCGAGGGCTTCCGCGGCCGCATCGTCAACATCACCTCGATCTCCGTCTACACCGCGTCCATCAACCGCGGCGACTACTGCATGGTGAAGGCCGGGCTGGCGATGATGACGAAGCTGTTTGCCGAGCGGCTCGCGAACGACGGCATCAACGTCTACGAGATCCGCCCGGGCGTCATCGCCACCGACATGACCGGCGGCGTGAAGGAGAAGTATGACAAGCTCATCCTCCAGGATGAGCGCGGGATCACGCCGATCCGCCGCTGGGGCCAGCCCGCGGACATCGGGCGTGCGGTCCGCGCGATCGCCGAGGACCGGTTTCCCTTCTCGACCGGTGCGGTGTTCGACGTGGACGGCGGCTTCCACCTGCACCGGCTGTGAGCGGGTGAGCGCCCCGGGCGCGGCAGTCGGGCGGTAACGGCCGGAAAGTTACGCATATCTTGTCCCGATTTTTCTTTCCGGTGCCCAAAAAAGAGCGCACTACGAGGAAGATTCATGAGCCGTGCAAGAATTGCCATCATCCGCGGTAATACCACACCTCCACCACCGGCAGTGGATTGACTGCAAATGAACCACAACAGATAGAGGTGCCCTGCGTTCCTGCCTGCCCGCAGTTCGCGCCTGCCTCCCCTGTCCGAATTTCATGAAAACGCTTTCTCCGACCGCCCCGCTGTTGAACGAAAATGACCGCATTCCTGCCCGCAAGGGCGCCGAGTTGTTGAGCCGCGCCATCGCCGCCGACGGGCGCATGGTGCTCAAGCGCGACGGCACCAAGGTGCGCTACGACCAGAACAAGGTCACGCGCGCCATCGCGCTGGCGTTTCACGAGGTCCGCACCGACAATGCCCCGAATCCCTACCGCGACGACCTGCTCGCCTGCTACGGGCTCGACAGCGAGGCCTATCGCGAGGTGACCACGATTGCGGCCGGCGTCGCGCAGATGCTCGAGCTGCATTATCGCGACGGCCGGCATCCCTCCATCGAGCAGGTGCAGGATGCCGTCGAGAAGGCCATCGCCGC
The DNA here is from genome assembly GCA_903872505.1 of uncultured Opitutia bacterium. Lineage (GTDB taxonomy): Bacteria > Verrucomicrobiota > Verrucomicrobiia > Opitutales > Opitutaceae > Opi-474. The sequence goes on along the minus strand of CAIQKV010000078.1, from coordinate 93,951 downwards.
GGCCGGGCGCTGGGAGGTTGCGCGGGCCTACATGCTCTACCGGGCCCGCCATGCGGAGCGGCGGCTCACCGCTTTTGCCAACAACGGCATGGCCGACTACATCGCGATGGCCAAGTACGCCCGCTACCGCCCGGAGCTGGGCCGGCGGGAAATCTTCACCGAGGGCGTCGAGCGCGTGCGCGACATGCACCTCGGGTTTTTCGCCGCCAAGCTGGAAAGCCGGCTGCCGGTGAAGCTGCCCGCGGACGTGGCGGAGCTGGCGGGCGCGGAGGCCGAGATGCTGACGCACACCTGGGGCGGAAAAACGCTGGAAGAGATCATCCAAGAGGCATTTGCGCAGGTGGCGGCCAAGAAGGTTCTGCCGAGCATGCGGTCGATGCAGTTCGGCGGCGAGGCGATCCTCCGGAACCACAGCCGCATGTTCAACTGCAGCTTCTCCACCGTGGACCGGCTGGAATTCTTCAAGGAATATTTCTTCCTGCTGCTGAGCGGCTGCGGCGTCGGCTTCTCGGTGCAGAAGCATCACATCGCGATGCTGCCGCCGCTGCCGGCCCGGGCGGCCGACAACGATCTGCCCGTCTTGCACTATCGCATCGCCGACACGATCGAAGGCTGGTCCGACGCCCTGCATGCGCTCGTCCTCTCGCACTACGAGGGCAAGCTGATCGAGTTCGACTATTCCGCGATCCGGCCGCGCGGCGCGCTGCTCAAGACCTCGGGCGGCAAGGCGCCGGGCCATCTGCCGCTGCGGAACGCGCTGGACCGCGTGGGCGAGATCCTGACGGCGGCCGCGGGCCGCGCCCTCCGGCCCATCGAGGTGTACGACGTCAACATGTTCATCGCGAAGGCGGTGCTCGCGGGCGGCATCCGCCGCTCGGCCACCATCTGCCTCTTCTCGCCCGACGACGAGGAGATGATGAACGCCAAGACGGGCAACTGGTTCGACCAGCACCCGCAGCGCTCGGCCTCGAACAACTCGGCGGTGCTGGCGCGCAGCGACAACAACGCCGGGCATTTCCGCAACCTGTTCAAGGCCCAGAAGGAGTTCGGCGAGCCGGGCTTCTATTTCTGCGACCACCCGGACGCGGGCTGCAACCCCTGCGCCGAGATCAGCCTGCTGCCGGTGGTGGACTGGGAGCTGTCCGCCGCCGAGTTGGACGAGCTGTACCGCCGCGGCTACAAGGGCGACATGCCCGGCACGGGGCGGCTGTCCGGCTTCCAGCACTGCAACCTGACGACGATCAACGGCCACGCCGCGGTGAACGAGTCGGCCTTCTACAAGGCCTGCCTCGCCGCCACCGCGATCGGCACCCTGCAGGCCGCGTACACCGACATGCCGTACCTCGGCCCGGTGACCCGGCTCATCAACGAGCACGACGCGCTGCTGGGCGTTTCCATCTGCGGCTTCATGGACAATCCCGCCGTGCTCTTCGACCAGGAGATCCTGACGCAGGGCGCCCGGCTGTGCCGCGCCGCCAACCGGCTCGTCGCCGCGCTGATCGGCATCCGGCCGGCGGCCAAGCTCGCGACCTGCAAGCCCGAGGGGACGGCGTCGCTCATCCTCAACGCCGCGTCCGGCATCCACCCGCACCACGCCCGCCGCTATTTCCGGCGCGTGCAGGCGAACCGCAAGGAGCCGGTCTACGCCTTCTTCAAGGCCGCGAACCCGCAGATGACCGAGGCGTCCGTCTACAATCCCGACACCGACGACGTCATCACGTTTCCCGTCGAGGCGCCGAAGAAGGCAATCCTCCGCAAGGACCTCACGGCGGTGCAGTTCCTGGAACTGGTCAAGCTGGTCCAGCAGTGCTGGGTGATCCCCGGCGGCGACCCGTCGTCGCGCACGCCGGACCTGCACCACAATGTCTCCAACACCTGCACCGTCCGGCCCGAGGAGTGGGACGAGGTCGCCGACTTCATCTGGGCGAACCGCCGGTTCTTCACCGGGATCTCGCTGCTGCAGGATGCGGGCGACAAGGCCTATGCGCAGGCACCCCGCGAGGAGGTCACGACGGAAGCCGACGTGCTCAAGTGGAACGCCCTGCGGCCCTACCGCGTGGACTACACCCAGATGCGCGAGGAGTCCGACCATACCGAGCTCAAGCAGGTGATCGCCTGCGCCGGCGGGGCCTGCGAGCTCACCTGAGCCTGGAGTGGCGGCCGGCTGGGCGGGGAAACTTGCGCACCGGCCGGTCCGGAGTAGCGTCGGGGTCCCATGAAGAAATTTGTCACCCTGATTGCCTCCCTCTGTTTCGCCACGGCCGGGTTGGCGGGGTCGGCCAAGATCGCCGACATTTCGCAGGCCGAACTGCAGGCCGCCATCGCCGCCAAGTCGGTGGTCATCCTCGATGTGAACGGCACGGAATCCTACCAGGCCGGCCACATCCCCGGTGCGATCGATTACATCGCGCACAAGCACCAGCTCGCCGCGCTGCTGCCCGCGGACAAGACCGCCCTGGTGGTCGCCTACTGCGGCGGTCCGGCGTGCCACGCCTACGCCGCCGCGGCGGATGCCGCCGTCAAGCTGGGCTACACCAACGTGAAGCACTATGCGCCCGGGATCTCCGGCTGGAAGCAGTCCGGCGCGCCGGTGGCGCAAAGCGCCGCAACCAACGTCCCGTTGAGCGTCCCGATGAAATACAGCGGGGCGCTGCAGGCCAATCCGGGCGCGAAACATTGAGCGCCCGCGTCTGACTCTCGGCCGACTCCAGGCCCGGGCCAGCCGCCCGGGCTTTTTCGTCTCGCGGCGCGGCCGGGGGCGGCCACGTTCGCAGGCATGCTGCTGACCTGCCAGGCCGGATTTGAACCGCTGCTCGCGCGCGAGCTGGCGGCGGCGGGCCGGACGGCGATGGAGCAGGGGCCGGGCTGGGTGCGGGCGGACGGCGCGGCGTTTGACGAGATGCTGGCCTTTCCCCACGCGGAGCTGATGGCGCCGGTGGAATTGCGCGGCGATTCGGTCAACGCCCTCGCGCAGCGGGTCGCGGAGTTCTTCCTCGCCAGCCTGCAGGGCGAGCGGGTGGATGCGCCGTGGCCCTGTGTGTGGCTCGGGCCGCAGGAAATCACCGGGCTGGGTCGGCGGATCGGCGCGGTTGAGACGGCGTTTGGCGAGTTGCTCCGGCGGAAACTGTCGCGGGTCGCGAAGCTGGCGGTGGCGGAGGCGCCCCGCGGGGCGGGCCCGGCGCGCGGGCTGTGGGTGTATTTCACCGACTTCGGCCGGGTGCTGGTCGCGCGGGACGTGCTCAGCCACGGCCAGCGCCGGATGGCGGACGACGACCTCGCCCCGTCGCGCAGCTACCTGAAGATCGAGGAGGCCTATGTCGTGCTCGGCCGCGAGCCGGCCGCGGGCGAAACGGTGTGCGATCTCGGCGCGGCGCCGGGCGGCTGGAGCTACAGCGCGGCCAAGCGCGGTGCGCGCGTGCTCGCCATCGACAACGGCCCGCTCAAGGGCGGCGCGCTCAACCACCCGTTGATCGAGCACTGGCGCGAGGACGCGTTCAAATACGCGCCGAAGGCCGGCGTCACGCTGGACTGGCTTTTCTGCGACCTGGTGGAGGAGCCGCACCATGTGCTGCAGCACCTCGTCGCCCCGTGGCTGGCGCAGCGCTGGTGCCGGCGCTTCGTCATCAACCTGAAGTTTGGCCGGGTCGACCCCGTGGCGCTGCTGGCGGAGCTGCGCGCCTCGGATTCGCCGTTCGTGCAGCACGCGCCCGGCTTCCGGGTCCGCCACCTCTATCACGACCGCGAGGAGTTCACCGTGGTCGGCGAGGTCGCCGGAAGCTGACGGGAATTTCCCGTTTTTCGTCTAGTAATCGCTCCCCCGGCGGTGCTTCATGGTGGGGAATCTTCCCATGAAACGCACCCTCCTGAAATTCCTGCTGGGTCTCGCGCTCCTGCCGCTGGCGGCACTGGCCGGCGACCCGGCGATCAACGGCCGCTGGCGGATGGATCCGGCCCGCAGCACCGCGCTCGACAGTTGGACCACCATGGACCTCGTCATCGCGACGGACGGCAGCAAGGTCGGCCTCCGCCATGACATGACCTGGCACGCGACCAAGGTCACCGCCACCAACACGGTGGACACGGTGGCGCCGGTGGAGATCGTGAATTTCTTCCGCGTCGACCAGCGGCACATGGCCGTCTATCCGCAGCCGAAGGAGGCCGCGCACGTGACGGCGGCATGGCTCGACGGCGGGCGCACGCTGCGGGTCGAGGCGCAGGTGCCCCTCGAGACCTCGCAGGGCAACGCCACGATGCGGCTCTACGAAGAATACCGGCTGCTCGAGGGCGGGAACGAGCTGCTGCTGATCGAGCTGCACAGCACGCGCAGCCGGCCGCTGGTCTATCATTTCACCAAGGTGCCGGAGGAGGCGGCCAAGAAATAATCCCATGAAACGCCTGACATTCTCCCTCGCCCTGATCCTTTCCGCCACCGCCGGGCTGCACGGCGCCGGCCCCGCGCCGGCCGTCATGCCCGCGCGCGAGGCATACGTGATGCATTTCAACAGCGACTGGAAGATCGTCTCCGGCCTGCCCGAGAAGGTGCTGCTCATCGGCCTGCAGGGCCTCGCCAACCGGACGGCCCCGCGGTTCTACATCGTGCACGCGGCCGACTTTCCCTGGGAAATCACCGGGCCGCTGAAGGATTTCTACGAGCGCAAGCACGGCGTGCACTTCACCGAACTGACGACCGCCGAGGAGGCGCTGGCGCAGTTCGCGCAGTATGCGAAGGGCTACGTGGTCTGGGACCCGGCCGTCATGCCGACGATGAACGTCGCTTACACCATCGCCGGCCTGGAGGACGCCGTGATGGTGACGCCGGCGCTGATCCCGCTGGCCGAGCGCCACGGGCTCAAGCCGATCGACGACCTGCGCGGGCGGTACAACGGGAAGACCGACGCCCAGATCTACACCGATGCGAAAAGCCGCTACTGGGCGCGCTGCAGCCACGACAAGCTGATGCTGATGGGCGGGCACCGCGGCGACATCCGCATCCCGGGCATCGCCGACTGGGGCGTGCGCGAGAAGATGTTCTTCCACGACCTCTCGGCCAACCCGATCCACGCCGACGAGCTGGCGCTGGAGAAGCAGTTCTTCTCCGAGCTGAACCCCGGCGGCACGATCTTCGGCTGGCACGTCTACGGCAAGGACACCGAGGAGCAGCACACGACGCTGATCTCGACCTACGGGCTCAAGATGGAGGGCCTGCAGAGCCTCCCGAACCTGAGCTTCAACTGCCAGTTCGGCTTCACGCCCGGCTTCAAGTTCACCAACCACCACCACGTGACGCCGGAGCAGAAGCTCACCGCGCAGGCGAAAGTCTACATCTCCTTCGTCCAGTCCGACGGCATCGGCATCGGCGTGTGGACCAAGCCCGGCCGCGGCCGCATCCCGCTCGCCTGGGGCGCGATCATGGGCTGGGTGCATTTCTCGCCCGCCGCGCTCGAGTATTTCCACGAGTCGGCGACGCCGGCGGACTACTTCATCGGCGGGCTGTCCGGCCCGTCCTACATGTACCCGAATCACATCCCGGCGAACCGCTTCGGCCTGCTCATGCAGGAGGCCAGCGACCTGATGAAGGTGCTCGACGAGACCATCTTTGAAATCATGGACAACTCCGCGGCCGACGGAAATGTCGGCAACGCCGACCTCACCAAGGAGACGGTGGACCGCTACTATGCGGCCTTCCCGGATGCGGCGGGCTTCATCAATGGCTACGGCCCGGCGCGCACGCGCGACCTCCGCGGCTCCCGGCCGCTGATTTCCTACGACTACTACATCGACCCGCGCCGCCCGCGCGAGGATGTCACCGCCGACATGAACGAGCTGATCGCGCTCAACGCCAAGCGGCCGTACTTCCTGCTGGTGCACGTGCGCGAGTCGAACGACGTCAACAGCCTGGTCGAGGTGATCAAGCAGCTCACCGGCCCGGTGGAGGTGGTGCCGCTCGACACGTTCATGAAGCTGGCCGCCAGCAACCAGACCTACGTCACGCGCTACCAGCACCCGGACGACCCGAAGCATTTCAAGGGCTACTGACGGCGCGGACGGCCGTCGCGACCGAGCACTTCACCACCGCAGTGCGCTGGGCGGAACTAGACGGTGCTGTTTCCTGCGATCCCCGGCGGCAGAGGATGCCGGCGCGGCGCGCCGAGGATAATCACGGGGTCAACCCCAGCCGGGCGGCGAGCTGACGCGCGGCTTCATTGGTGGGATTGAGGCGCAGGGCGGCCTCGCCATGGGCGAAGGCCTCCGCTCGGTGGCCGGGCGTATCCAGGAGGAGGTTGCCCAAGCTGATATGCCCCTCGAGGAAATCGGGCCGGAGCCGCAGCGCGGCTTCGTACTGGGCGATCGCGGCGTCCCGGGATTCCGGCTGGGTGGAGAGGGCACCGGCCAGAAAGTAATGGGCCAGCAAATGCCCGGGATCAATGCGCAGCGCCGCTTCATACTGGCTGATGGCCTCGGCCGTGTTCCCCGGCTTCCGGAGCAGCAGGTTGCCCAGGTTGACGTGCGCGTCCGTAAAATTCGGATTCAGGCGCAGCGCCGCCCGGTAACTAGCCTCCGCCTCGACCTCGCGGCCGGGCAGGGCGGACAGCGCATTGGCCAAATCGCAGTGCGCGACGCTGTTATCGGGCTTTATTTCCAGGCCGAGCTGGAATTGGGTGGCCGCCTCGGCGGCGTGCCCGGAACTGAGCAGGGTGTCAGCCAGATTGAAGCGCGCCTCGGCGTAATCCGGGTTGAGGCGCAGGGCGGTTTTGAAGTGTTCGACGGCTTCGTCTTCCCGCGACAGATATTTCAAGGCGGTACCCAGGTTGTTCTGGGCCCGGGCGTTATTCGGACGCTTCAACACCGTATCCTCCCAGATGGCCATGGCGCTCCGATAGTCGTGGTTTCGCGCCACCGTCAGTGCGGCCAAGGCAATCACCAGCGCCCCCAGCACATACCGGGCCGATCGTCCGAAAGCGCGGCCAACCCCGACCGTCAGCAACGTCGCGACCGCGGCCAGCGGCAGGTACATGCGGCTTTCCGCCATCGGTTGCCCCGCGATGGGCACAAAGCTCGACGTCGGCGCCAGCAGGATGAAGAAGCTCGCCATCGCGAAGCCGAGGACTTTTCTCCCTCGGGCATAGCAGGCGACCGCCGCCCCCAGGCCCGCCAGCAGCAGCAGGGCAAACGGCAGCACCGGCAGCACCTCGCGCTCCAGCATGTCCGGTCCGTAGTCGAACACCAGCGGGGCGGGCCACAGCGCCAGTTTGCCATACAGCACGACCACCCGGCTTTCCGTCAGCAGGTAACTTGCCCACCCCACGCCCGCGCCAATACCCACGCCGCGAGCCCCGGCGGACGCACTGCACATCAACCCCGCCAGCAAGATCCAGGATGAAGCCAGGGCGCCGTAATACACCGGCCGTTTCGCGACGGCCTCCCGGAACGAACGCGAAACAAACGTGCGATCATAGAGCAGGATGAGAACCGGGGCCGTCACCATCACCTCCTTGGTCGCCATGCCGCAAAAGCAGGCCGCGGCCGACAGCCCAAGCCAGCGGCCGGGATGGGCCGATTGCTGTGACCGGATGAAGCCGTACAGCGTCACCAGGTAGAACAAGCCCATGAGCGATTCGGCGCGCTGGCTGAGGTAGGTCACCGCCTCGGTCTGCAAGGGATGCACGGTCCAGAGCAGCGCGATGCATGCACCCGCAGCGACCGGCGCCCCGGCGGACATCCCCGGGTTGGCCGCGCGGAGCAAGCGCCCCGTGCGCCATGTCACCCCGAACAAGGCCAGGCCCGCGCTCGCATGGATCACCAGGTTCACCAGGTGATAGCTCCACACCGCGGGGCCGCTCCAGGCCTGGTTGAGGGCGAAAGTGAGATTCAACAACGGCCGGCCTCCCGCCAAGGAGTTGTGCGGCAGCAGCAGATCGCCCAGGGTCTTCCCCACCTTGGGCGCCGCGAGGAGCCGGAAGCCGATCAGATCGTCCATCAAGAACGGCACCTGAAACGTGTTCGCATAGGCCAAGATGGCGGCGAACACGATCGCGGCGCCCGCGAGCGCGGCCGGCAGGGCGGGAAAAGCTTTTTCAGCTGGTGCCTTCATCGATCGACCGAAAGAAGGTGCAGGCATAGTCGTGACCCTTGGCTGCGCAACTGCAATTCCCCCTGAAACTGGGCGAAAAACAAAGGCGGGAACTGCTCGAAGCGGCAGGTTGGTGGCGATCATCGCGCCGTGGTGCGGTTGTGGTGAAATCTCCCGCCCGGCCGCGCGCTTTTGTTTGGTTTCGGGCCGGACCTGATGCAGGGTGGGGCATGGCCCATTTTTCCCAGCCCGGTCCAGGCTCCCGCCAGGCACCCGCCTCCACCGGTGAATTTGTCGCGCCGGCCGGCCCGGTCCGGTTGCGTGGAACGGCCGGGGACCGGCGGGCGGAAGACCGTGGGACCGGCGACCGCCGTGCCTCCACGGCGACGCACACCCCGGCGCCGGCCCGTCCGGCGGGAGCGGAGGCCGCAGCACCTGCGCCGGAGCTGAAGGGCTCGCGCAGCGGCCCGGCGCGCGACGAGCTGAAGATCTGCGGGCTGGCGGCGGTGCGGGCGCGGTTTGCGCGCGACCCGGCCTCGATCCAGCGGCTGTTCTTCGACTTGGAAAGAAGCCGCCAGGTCGGGGTGATGTCGAAGGTGCTCGCACAGGCGAAGAAGATCTACCGCTGCGTGGAGCCGGCCGAGCTCGAGAAGATTTCCGGTTCCCTCCATCACGGCGGCATCGTGGCGGTCGTGGCGGCGGCCCCGCTGCGGGCGCCGACGGCCGAGAACCTGCAGGCGTGGGCGCGGCGGGGCGAGGCGCTCCTCGTGCTCGACCGCATCGGCAACGCGCACAATCTCGGCGCGATCGCGCGCACGGCGGCGTTCCTGGGCGTGCCACGGCTCGTGATCCCGGACGACGCGGCCGCGGCGCGGCCGAACGACGCGGCCCATCGCGTGGCCGAGGGCGGGTTTGAACATCTCGAGGTGTGGCGCGTGCCCGGCCTGGCGGCGTTCGCGCGCGAGCTGGTGGACGCGGGCTACGACGTGGTGGGCGCGGCGACGCGCGGCGGCAAACTGGGCGGCGGCCCGGGCGGCAAACCCGCGGCCGGCTCGCCGGCGGTGAGAGCCAAGCCCATCGCGCTGGTGCTGGGCAATGAGGAGCAAGGCCTCGCGCCGGACGTGGCGGCGCACTGCACGCGGCTCGTCACGATTCCCGGCAGCGGCAGGGTCGAGTCGCTCAACGTCTCCGTGGCGGCCGCCATCCTGATGTGGGAGCTGATCGGCCGGCGCACCTGACGCTTCCGCCGGCGGCTCAGTAGTCGTCCATCACGGCCCACATCACCCAGGTCAGCCCCAGGGTGAACAGCACGACGGCGCTGAGGCCGAACACGAGCGTGACGGCGTTCTGGTGCAGCCCGAGCACCGCGCCGACCACCAGCAGATTCCCGACCCCCAGCATCAGCCAGTAGTCGCGCTTGCGGCGCGAAGGCCGGCGGCGCTGGGGGATGACCTCGTCCAGGCCGGCAGCTTGGGCCCGGGCGACATTGTCGCGGAGAATGGCCTGCACCTCGTTCTCGGCCGGGGCCGGGGCGGCCGCGGACGGGGACCGGGCGTTGGCCTCGCGGTAAATCTGCCGGGTGTCGATCGCGGCGTTGTCCCCGAAGGCATCCGCGGGACGGTTGGCGCGCTCGAACTCGGTTGGCTTGAGCCGGAATTCACGGCGCGGGGTTTCCCCCTCGGGCGGCTCGGGCGGATTGCGCGGCGCTGCGCTCATCCCGGCAGGGAACAGGCATCGCCCCGCTTCGCCAAGGGCAAAGCGGCCGACCGGACGGCGGGGCTGCGCCGGCGGCGGCAGGCGACGCGCCCGAAAAAAATCGCCAGACCACCGGGATTCCTCCATCTCCCTCCACCCATATGAAGCTCCGCCTGCTGCTCCTCTCCCTCGCGTTGGCCCTCATTTCCGCCCCCGGCGTGCGCGCCGAGGACCCGAAGCCCGCCGTCAAGGCGGAGAAGCCGGAGACCGAGCTGGAGCAGACGATGAACAAGATGAACAAGGCCTGGCGCGAGGTGCGCAAGGCCGCGAAGGAGGGCAAGCTGAGCCCCGCCACCGCCGACCTGGTCGCCACCGTGCGCACCAACGCCGAGGCGGCGGTGAAGCTCACGCCGGCGCTCGAGGCCGAGAAACCGGCGGCGGACCGGGCGAAGTTCCAGGCCGACTTCCAGGCGCAGCTCAAGAAGCTCACCGGGATCCTCGCGCAGCTCGAGACGGCGCTGCGGGCGAACGACATCCCGGCGGCCACGAAGCTGGTGGCGGACGCGGGCGCGGTGGCGAAGTCCGGCCATCACGACTTCAAGAAGCCCGACGAAAAAGAGCACAAGCACTGAGCGGCCGTCCGCCTTCGTCCCGCTGGGGCGGGACTACGGCGCGCCGCGTCAGATATCCCAGCTGAAGTTCGCGTCGCCGGCCAGGGAGCCCGGGCCGGGCTTGGCGTGGCGCGGGCGGATGACCAGCTGGTCGCTCTTGAAGTAGGCGGCGGAGTCGGGCGGGACGGACGACATGATCCACACGTTGGAGCCGATGATGGAGTTCGCGCCGATCCGGGTGTCGCCGCCGAGAATGGTGGCGTGGGCGTAGATCGTGACGTGGTCGCCGATGTCGGGGTGGCGCTTGATGCCCTTGACCGGGTTGCCGGCCGGATCGGTCTCGAAGGATTTCGCGCCGAGGGTGACGCCCTGGTAGAGCTTCACGTGGTCGCCGATGGAGGCGGTTTCGCCGATGACCGTGCCGGTACCGTGGTCGATGAAGAAATGCGTGCCGATGGTGGCGCCGGGATGGATGTCGGTGCCGGTGCGCTCGTGGCCGAATTCCGTCAGCATGCGCGGCAGCAGCGGCACGCCGAGCCGGTAGAGCACGTGGGCGAAACGCTGCACCGAAATGGCGAGGACGCAGGGGTAGGCGAGGATGATCTCCTCGACGCTGCGGGCGGCCGGGTCGCCCCGGTAGGCGGCGGTGACATCGGTCTGGATGACCTCACGCAGCGCCGGCAACTGGCCGAGGGCCTCGGCCGCGAGGGCGCGGGCGTGCCCCGCGGGGTCGGCGTCGCTGGCGAAACGGAGGCTTTTCTCGATCTCCTCGCTCAGCCGCCGGTGGAGGGCGGCGAGCAGCCGGTCGACCAGCGCCGGCACCTCCTTCTTGCTCAGCGCGGTGTCCTCGAAGAACCCCGGGAACATCAGGTGCATGTAATCCGACGCCAGCTGCTGCACCGAGTCCTGCGCGGGGAGATTGACCCCGTCGAGGTGGTTGATGCCGCCGTGCTTCTGGTAGGAGTCCAGCAGGGCCTGCTTGATGGCGGTCAGGTTCATGGCGGGGAGCAAGTGAAACAGACTTTGGCTGGGGGTAGGCGAGTACTATTCAGGAATAGGACAGATATGACCCAGGGGACCAAGGTGACCCATGGTTTTATTTACCTCAAATATGGTACATCGCGGAGCCGGTCTTGGTGACGAAGGTGTCGAGGGTGCAGTCCCGGGCCTTGGCGTCGAGCGTGGCGCGCAGGTCGGTCCAGATCTCCTTCATGCGGCGCCCGGTGCGGCCCCCGTAGTTGCCGCTGAACTCCAACAGCTCGCCATCGATGACCTTCATGATGTCGAACAGCGTGATCTGCTCGGGCGGGCGGGCGAGCGCGTAGCCGCCCTGGATGCCGCGCTTGCTCACGATCAAGCCGCCCTCGCGCAGCTCGCCGAGGATCTGGGCGAGGAAATTGGCCGGCACGGCTTCCGCCTGCGCGAGCTGGTCGATCTGGGCGAGGTGGCCCGAGCCATGCAGCCGCGCCATCTCCGCCAGCACGCGGCAGGCATAGTCCACTTTGACCGAAATCTTCACTGAAGTACTAAAGTCGGCGCGAGGGCCGGCGGGCAATCCCATTTGCGACCCGGAGCGAAGCGACGGGAGGTGTAAGTTCCGCCGTCGCGCCGGGATGGGGAGCTTAATACCCGCCCGCGGCGGGCACATTGGGATTGGCCGACCTGGCAAACCGTGTCTGCTTCGGGAGTGGCGTCGCTCCCCGCGTCGCCACCACCATGATGACCCCGCGTGAACGCATTCTCACGGCGGCCCGGCGCGGCCGGCCCGACCGAATCCCGCTCGATATCTGGATGACCCCCGAGGTGCGCGCCCGGCTGCTGGCACACTTCGGCGTCACCACCGACCCCGAGCTGTGGGCGCGGCTGCATCTCGACAAGATCGTGGGCGTCAGCCCGCGCTACGTCGGCCCGCCGGAGCACGTGCTGCCGGGCGGCCTGCGCCAGGTCCCGCCCTGGTGGAACACCGTGCGCGAGGTGGACTACGGCACCGGCCGCTACAGTGAGAACGTGGCCTGGGCGCTGAAGGATGCGACGACGATGGCGGAGCTGGAGGCCTTCCAGTGGCCGAGCGCCGACTGGTACGATTTCTCGACGATCGAGGCGCAGTGCGACGCGTGGCCCGAGCACGCCATCGAGGGCTGCTACGTCGCGCCGTTTTACTGGTTCAACCACATCCGCGGGCTGGAGCAGAGCTGCATCGACCTGATCGCCGAGCCCGAGCTCACCGAGTACATGCTGGGGCGGATCACGCAGTTCTGCTGGGACTACGCGAACCGCTTTTTCGCGGCCGGCCGCGGCAAGATCCATATCACGCAGGTGACCGACGACTACGGTTCGCAGCACGACCTGATGATCAGCGTCGAGTGCTACCGCAAGTGGTTCAAGCCGCTGCAGAAGAAATTCACCGACCTCGCGCACTCGGCCGGTGCGCTGGTGATGCACCATGACGACGGGGCGATCCGGCGGATCATCCCCGATTTCATCGAGCTCGGCGTGGACATCCTCAACCCGATCCAGCACGTCTGCCCGGGCATGGAGATGCCGGGCCTGAAGCGCGACTTCGGGGCCAAGCTCTGTTTCCACGGCGGCGTGGACAACCAGGACGTGCTGCCGCACGGCAGCGTGGAGGACGTGCGGCGTGAGGTGCGCGACTGCATGAGCCAGCTCGGCGCCGGGGGCGGGTATATCCTCGCGCCCTGCCACAACATCCAGCCGGTCACGCCGACCGAAAACATCATCGCGATGTATGAGACGGCGTTCGCCGAGGGCCGGTATTGAGGCGCGGCGGCTCAGATCACAAAGTCCGTGGTGTCCGGGCGCACGACCTCGGTCGGCGGCAGGAGCATGCCGGCGGCCACGGTGGCGTGGGTGCCCTGCTCGATGAGGATGAATGAGCCGGTCAGCCGGTTCGTCTCGTAGCCGTCGAAGAACAGCGGCTTGGCGGTGTGCAGGCGGATTTCGCCGATGTCGTTGAGGGCGAGCCCGGCCGGCGCGGGCTCGGGCTCGAGGGTGCTGATGTCGAGGCGGTGGTTAATGGCGGTGACCACGGCCTGCACGCTCTGGGTGGTATGCTTCAGCCAGTATTTTCTGCCGGCCTGGAGCGGCCGCGAGTGCATCCAGCAGACGTTGGCGCGCAGGTCGCTGCTGCCGCCCGGCAAGTGGTCCGGCCCGATGATCAGATGGCCGCGGCTGACGTCGATGTCATGCTCGAGCCGCAGTGTGACCGACTGCGGGCAGAACGCCTCGGGGACGGGGCCGTCGTAGGTCCAGATTTCCTTCACGGTGGTGGACTGCCCGCCGGGCAGCACGGTCACCTTCTGGCCGGTGCGCACGATGCCGCCGGCGATCTGCCCGCTGAAGCCGCGGAAGTCATGCAGCCGCGGGTCGGTGGGATGATGCGGGCGGTTGACCCACTGCACGGGCAGGCGGAAGCCGTTCAGGTTCCAGTCGCTGCCGATGTGCACGGTCTCGAGGTGGTGGAGCAGGGTCGGGCCGGGATACCACGGCGTGTGGACCGAGGCATCGACGACGTTGTCGCCGAGCAGCGCGCTGATCGGGATGAACTTGACGTCCTGGATGCCGAGCCGGGGCAGGAACTGCTCAAACTCGACGCGGATCTCGTTGAACCGCGCCTCGCTCCAGCCCACCAGGTCCATCTTGTTGATCGCGACGACGAGGTGCGGGATGCGCAGCAGCGAGGCGAGGCAGGTGTGCCGGCGGCTCTGCTCGATGACGCCGAGGCGCGCGTCGACGAGCACGATGGACAGGTTGGCGGCGGAGGCGCCGGTCACCATGTTGCGCGTGTACTGGATGTGCCCGGGAGTGTCGGCGATGATGAACTTGCGGCGCGGCGTGGCGAAGTAGCGGTAGGCGACGTCGATGGTGATGCCCTGCTCGCGCTCGGCGCGCAGGCCGTCGGTGAGGTTGGCGAGGTTGATCTGGCCGCCGCCGGTGATGTCGGCGGAGCGCTCGAGCGCCTCGAGCTGGTCCTCCATCAGCGACTTGGAGTCGTAGAGGAGGCGGCCGATGAGCGTGGACTTGCCGTCGTCCACGCTGCCGCAGGTGTTGAAGCGGAGGAGGTCGAGGGTCGGGGAAAGGGCGGCGGGCTTGATCATGGGCGGGAGCGGACGCGGGTCAGAAATAGCCGGCCTTCTTGCGGTCCTCCATGGCGGCCTCCGAGGACTTGTCGTCGGCGCGGGAGCCGCGCTCGGTCACGCGCGCCGCGGCGATCTCGGTGATGATGTCGTCGACGGTGTCGGCCGGCGACTCGACCATGCCGGTGCTGATGATGTCGCCGATGGTGCGCACGCGCACGACCAGCTCCCGGATTTCCTCGGCGGGCCGGGGCGGGACGAGGTCGTTGACCGGCAGCCACTGGCCGTGGCGGCGGACGCAGGCGCGGCGGTGGCTGAAGTAGATCGTGGGCACGGCGAGGCGCTCGCGCCGGATGTATTCCCACACGTCCTGCTCGGTCCAGTTGCTGAGCGGGAACACGCGCATGTTTTCGCCGGGATTGAGGCGGGCGTTGTAGAGGTTCCAGATCTCGGGCCGCTGGTTCTTGGGGTCCCACTGGCCGAAGCTGTCGCGGAAGCTGAAGAACCGCTCCTTGGCGCGGGCCTTTTCCTCGTCGCGTCGCGCGCCGCCGATGCAGCAGTCGAAGCGGAACTCCTCGATGGCGGCGAGCAGCGTGGGAATCTGGAGGCGGTTGCGGCTGATTTCCCCGGGCACCGGCGTGGCGATGCCGGCCGCGATCGCGTCCTCGACGCGGCGGATGATCAGCTTGGCGCCCAGTTCCCGGACGCGCTCGTCGCGAAACGTGTTCAGCTCCGGAAAATGGTGGCCGGTGTCGACGTTGAGCAACGGCAGCGGCAGTTCCGACGGCCGGAAGGCCTTTTCCGCGAGCCGCAGCAGGCAGATCGAGTCCTTGCCGCCGGAAAAGAGCAGGGCGGGGCGCTCAAACTCGCCGGCGACCTCGCGCAGGACGTGAATGGCCTCGGTCTCCAGGAATTGCAGATGGTCGAGATGGTAGTTGGACACGGAAAGGTACGGGCTGGGCCGGAAAACGGCCGGTTAGCGGGCGGCGACGGCCTGGCCGCCCCAGGCGGCATGCAGGCCGCACTCGCGTTTTTCATCGGCCTTCGCCGGGTCGAAATAGTCCCACTCGTTTGGCAGCTGGTGCGCGGTGAGATAGGCCTCGAGGTCGGTGTCGCTCGCGTAGAAGAACGGGCTGACCTTGACTGCGCCGAAGTTCGGGTCGAGCGACACGATGTCGAGGCCGGCGCGGTTGGGATTCTGCACCTGGCGCAGGGCGGTGAGCCAGATCGTGGGGGCGAGTTCGCGCATGCCGCGCTGAAACGGCTCCAGCTTCATCTGCTTGCTGAACTGCTGCAGGCCGGCCTCGTCGGAGGGATCGGGCAGGGCGCCGTGGATGACATCGCGATGGGCCGGGGTGAGGCGGGGCAGATATGCCTGGAGGTTGAACTTCAGCCGAGCGCGGAGTTCCTCGGCGTGGCGGTAGGTGGCCGGGCGGTTGTAGCCGTGATCCACCCACAGCACCGGGATGTCGGGCTGGACCGAGGTGCAAAGATGGAGGATCGCCGCCTCGTACGGGCGGAAGTTGGTCGAGACGACCGCGCGGCCCGCGCTCCGGGCGACTGCCCAGCGGACGATGTCGAGCGGGGACCGGGCGCGCAGCGCGACGTTCCAGCGGGAAATTTCTTCAGGTGTCATGGGAGGAGACAGCGGAACGCGATCAGGCGACCGCAGGCGCGGCCGCCGCCGGCAGCTCGGGCCAGAGCACCCGGGCGGCGAAATCGCCGAAGCGCTCGCCGGTCTGGCGCCCGTCCCTCCAGCGGGTGAGGAGCGGACGCAGCTCGGCCTCGACGTCGTCCTCCTTGATGACGTCCTTGTAAACGCGGTTGAGGCGGGTGCCGGCGCCATTGCCGCCGAGCCAGAGCTGGTACCGGCCGGGGGCCTTGCCGACAAACGCCAGCTCGGCCATGTACGGGCGGGCGCAGCCATTCGGGCAGCCGGTGGAGCGGATGATGATCTCTTCGCCGCCGAGGCCGAGTTCGCCGCCGAGTTGCTCGATGCGGTCGATCAGGCCGGGGAGCATGCGCTCGGATTCGGCGAGGGCCAGGCCGCAGGTGGGCAGGGCGGGGCAGGCCATGGCGGCGGCGTGGAGGACGGAGGCCTGGCGCTCGACCTTGACGCCATAAAAGGCGAGCAGAGCGGACACGCCGGCGCGATCGGCCTCGGGCACGTTCGCGAGGATGACGTTCTGGTTGGCTGACAGGCGGAACTCGAGGTGCGGAAACTGCCCGGCAACATCGCGCAGGGCGGTCTTCAGCGCGTGGCCTGGGACGTCCTTGATCCGGCCGGTCTCGACGAAGAGCGTGAGAAACCACTGCCCGTCCACGGCGCGATGCCAGCCCAGAAGATCGCCGGTGGTCGTGAACTCGAAGCGGCGGACCCCGGAGAGCACGTCGCCGGCGCGGCGGATGATCTCGTCGTGGACCCAGGCGGTGCCGCGCTCCTCGACGACGTACTTGAGCCGCGCGTGCTTGCGGTTGGTGCGGTCGCCGAAGTCGCGGTGGAGGGTGAGCACGGCCTGGGCGACCGTGACGAGGTGCTCGGGCCGCACGAAGCCGATCACATCGGCGAGCCGCGGAAAGGTCTGCACATTGCCATGGCTGCGGCCCATGCCGCCGCCGACGGCGACGTTGTAGCCGGCGACCCGGTCGCCCTCGACGACGGCAATGAAGCCGAGATCGTTGGTGTAGACGTCCATGTCGTTCACCGGCGGGATGACGAGCGAGACCTTGAATTTGCGCGGCAGATAGGTGGGGCCGTAGAGCGGGTCCACGAAGGCCGGGGTGGCCGGGTCGGCGAGTTTGAGCTGCACCTCGTCGATCCAGATCGAGTGGTAGGCCGGGGTCCGCGGCGCGAGGGCCTCAGCGAGGCGGAGGCTGTCGGCGTAGACCTGCTCACGGGCCCGGGTGTAGGCGGGGGTGGGCGAGGCGGTGATGTTGCGGTTGACGTCGCCGCAGGCCGCCAGCGTGGAGAGCAGCGACTCGTTGATCTTTTTCACCAGGGTGCCGAGGCCGGACTTGTGGACGCCGTGGAACTGGATGCTCTGGCGCGTCGTGAGGCGCAGGGTGTTGTTGCCGTAATCCGTCGCGAGGCGGTCGAACGTGAGCCACTGCCGCGAGGTCATCACGCCGCCGGGGATGCGGCCGCGGATCATCATCATGAACTGCTTGCCCGTTTTGCGCACGTCGCGGTCGTCCTGCTGGTAGATCCCGTGAAACTTGAGGAACTGCTCGTCGTCCTCCGCAAAACGGTCGGCGGCCGGGTCGGCGAGGGTCGCGGCGATGGTGCCGCCGAGCGTCGGGTCGCCCTGTTTGATCAGCTCGTTCTTGGATAAGGTGGTTACGTCGGGCACGGGGATGACAAACTTTATAGTTGATAAGATGAGTCAAGAACTCAAGTAATGTTTCGATGGTCCGTAAAGAACGAAACAACGACTATGACAAGGATGCCCCGGCCGGGCGGGTCACGCTCGTGGGCGCGGGCCCCGGCGCGGTGGATCTGATCACGCTGCGGGGCCGCCGCGCCCTGGAAGAGGCGGATGTCGTGGTCTATGACGACCTCGCCAGCGTTGAACTGCTGGATTTCTGCCCGGCGGCGGCGGTGCGGATTTATGTCGGCAAACGCGCCGGCCGGCACTGCGCCGCGCAGGAGGAAATCGGCGCGATCCTGGTGCGCGAGGCACGGCAGGACCGGCACGTGGTGCGGCTGAAGGGCGGCGACCCGCTGGTCTTCGGGCGGGGTGGGGAGGAGGAGCAGGTGCTGGCCGAGGCGGGCATTCCCTTTGAAATCGTCCCGGGCGTGACGGCGGCGGTGGCGGCGGGCGCGGTGGCGGGCATTCCGCTGACGCACCGCCAGCATGCCTCGGCCGTGGTGTTTGTGACCGGCCACGAGTGCGGCGAGAAATCCCGCGAAACTTCGGTGGACTGGCGGGCGCTGGCGCGCACCCGCGCCACGCTCTGCATCTACATGGGCGTGCGGCGGCTGGCCGAGATCGCCGCGGAACTGCGCGAGGGCGGCCTGTTGGGCAGCACGCCGGTGGCGGTGGTGGCCAATGCCACGCTGCCGGACCAGTCGGTGCAGGTGGGTGACCTGGATTCGGCGGAGATCCTCGCCGCCGCCGTGCAGGGCCAGCCCGCGCTGATCATCGTGGGCGAGGTGGTCCGTTTTTCCGATATTCTCGCACAGGCGCGGGCCAACCTGGAGGCGCTGCCGGCATGAGTGATCCCGGTCCAGCGAATCCATCGCAGGGTTTTTTCGCCCGCCTGCTCGGGTTGGTGGCCGCGCCGGCGAAGCCCGCCGACCCGGCGGCGGTGGCGGTCATCGCGCCGGAGCTGCCGGGCGAGGTGTTTTTTGCGAGCGAACCCGAAAAGGACGCCGCCGTGGCGAAGAGCGATGGCGCATAAGCCGGACCGCGCCCGCGTGCTGCTGGTGGACAACGGTTCGCTCCAGCCGGCCGCTACCCGGCAGCTCCGGCGCATCGCCGCGGCGCTGGGCCGGCGGCTCGGCCGGCGGGTGGAGCCGGTTTCGCTGCTGCACGCGGATGCCGTGCCGGCGCGGCGACTGGGCGGTCGGCCGGCGGAGATTCTCGATCCGGCTATCTGGCGCCGCCTCGCGGAGGGCGCGCGCGATTTCGTCATCGTGCCGCTATTTATCGGGTCCAGCCGGGCCTTGACGGAATATATTCCCGGGCGGATGGCGGTGTGGCAGCGGGAGTTTCCCGGGCTGCGCGTGCGGGTCGCCGCACCGCTGGCGGCGCGGGGGGACGACCGCATGGCGCGGCTGCTGGCCGACGGGGTGCGCGCGAAACTCACGCCGGCGCTTCTGCGGCACGGGCCGGTGCGGGTCGCGCTCGTGGACCATGGCAGCCCGGTGCAGGGGGTGACGCAGGTGCGGGATCGAGTGGCCCGGCAGCTCCGGCGCCGGCTCGGCTCCCGCGTGACCGCGGTGGCGCCGTGCAGCATGGAGCGGCAGCCGGGCGCGGCGCACGCGTTCAACGAACCGCTGCTCGAAAATCTGCTCGCGACCCCGCCGTGGAATTCCGGGCCGGTGATCGTGGCGCAGCTTTTCCTGCTGCCGGGCCGGCATGCGGGGCCGGATGGCGACATCGCCGCGATCATCCGGCGGGTGCGGACAAAGCATCCGCAGCTGCGGGCGGTCCGGACCAAACTGCTCGGCGCCCATCCCGGCCTGATCGCGATCCTGGCCGGCCGGTTTCACGCGGCCGTCCGCCGCCGCTGAACCGCCCGGAGGGAATGTCACTTAATAGGTGACATTCAGATTGGGATGTTCTGGGAAAATCTGTCGGCGAGGGATTCCCAGACCCGCGAAACGCAGAATCGCCTTGGGGTAGGGCGGATTATCCCTAATCCGCCGCGGCGCGTTAGGGATAACGCACCTTACCATTTCTTGCCTCAGCAGATCCGCCGCTTGGGCGTGAGGAAGCCGTTGTCCCACGCGCTGACCTGCAGCGGCAGCTTGCGCCAGTAGTATTTCAGGTCGTCGTGCTGCCAGTTGGCGTAGATCTCGTCCCACTGCAGGGGGCAGTGCGGATTCAGCGAACTGTTGTCCACGGGCTCGTCCGCGGCCTGGTAGCGCACGTCCATGGAGAGGCGGATGCGGTCCTTGAACTGGCAGCGCAGCGCCTTGTGGACGGTGTGGCTGGGGAACGTGAGCACGTCGCCGGTCGCGTAGTCGCCCTCGACCCAGTCGGTCTCGGCCGGGCAGAGCGGCACGGCGAAGCCGCCCGCGCCCTTGGCGGGCTGCACCGGCAGGTAGCCGTGGACATGCGAGCCGCGGAGCACGGTGAGGCCGCCGAGCGACCGCGGGCAGTCGCCGATCGGAAACCAGGCTGTCCACGTCTGCGTGCTGCCCTGGATGTAGGGAAAATCCTGGTGGGGCGGCGTCGGCACCATGCAGGTGTGCGGCGTGACCATCCGCGCGATGTTGCGCGGATGCACCAGCACCTCGCGCCCGCTGAACAGCGCGCGGTAGATCTCCAGCAGCCGCGGATGGTGAGGCAGCCGGTGGAAACGCTCCAGCCGCTGCACATCGTGGTAGGCGTCGGCGGTGACGCCCACGTCGGTGCGGTGCATCTGCTCCTCGGTGACGGCGTTGATGGCGTCGTAGTCGATCAGCCCGCCCAGCGCATCCTGCCCCTTCTGCCGCCAGCCGTATTTCTCGACGACGGCGAGCATCTCGGCACGCATCGCGAGTACCTCGTCCTTCGGCAGGCGCTGCTTGAAGAACAAATAACCGTCCGCCGCGGCGCGGGCCCGCAGCGCCGCGGGATCGGCGAGCAGCGACGTGGAGTCGACGAACTCGGATTTGCTGATGGACCGGGGGGCGGGGGCGGTGGGGGGCATGGGCAGCGGCGGCAGAAGTTGGACAACTCAAATGGCTTTGTCGATGCGGAGGCTGCCCCCGCCGGGGATGGACAAACTGGCGCCGGTTCCCCACAAACACGGCCACCCCAACCCCATGAACACGCTGCTGCCCCGGTCACTTTGCCTCGCAACCCTGGCCTGCGGACTGGCCCTGCTGACGCCGCTGCGTTCGCAAGAGGTCACCCCCGAGCCCACGAATGAACCCGCCCCGGGCGGGCTCACCAACGAGGGCCTGCAGCAGATGCTGACCAACATGGGCTACGCGCCCAAGGCGCTCAAAAAGGGTTTCCTGATCGTCGCCAAGCAAGGCACGTGGACCGTTAACATGCAGGTCGTACTCAGCCCGAATCTGACCAAGCTCGGCTTCAACGCCAACCTCGGGATGGTGGACGAAACCACGGTCACTGCCGCCCAGTGGGTCGAGTTATTGATCGCCAACGGGGACATCGATCCCTCGGCCTTCTATTTCGACCGGACGCAGAAGAAACTCTACCTGCACCGCTCGCTGGACAACCGCGCCGTCACGCCGGAATTCCTTCGCGGGCAGATCGAGACCTTCTCCGGCAACATCATGAAGACCGAGAAGCTCTGGTCCTTCACGAAGTAGCCGCCGTCAGGTGGCGGCAGCGCGGCCCGGCGGGATTCCCCGGCGATTCTCGTCATACATGGCGAGGATGTTGTCGAGCGGGATGTCCTCAATGAACTCCTGGCTCCCGCAGAGGATGTAGCCGCCCTTCGCCCGGGTGAGCTCGAGATACGCCCGGACCTCGGCCCGCACGTCCGCCGGGGAGCCGAACGGCAGGGTGCGCTGGGTGTCCACCCCGCCGTGAAAGCTCACGGCGGCCCCGTAATCCCGGACCAGTCCCGCCAGGTCCATGCCGGTCGCGGCGACCTGGATCGGGTCGAGGATGTCCACGCCGTCCGCAATCAGGCTGGGGATGATGTCCCGGATGGCGCCGCAGGAGTGGTTCATGACCTTGCAGCCGTAGTCGTGGGACGCGTCAAAGTAGCGCTTCAGCGGCTGGCGGATGAACTCGTTCCACATCCGGGGGGAGATGAACATCCCGCGCTGCGTGCCGAAGTCGTTGCCGAAATAGGCGATGTCCAACAGGCCGTCCGCGGCCTCGAAAAACCGCCGCGTCGCCGCGATCTCGTAATCGACGACATGGTCGATGATGGCGCGGATGACCTCCGGCTTGGTGTGCATCCACATCATGAACTCCTCCTGACCGACCAGCCAGCCCACCTCGTGAAAGAACGGGCTCCACGGGGCGCCGAAGGTGGCGTATTCCCCGTGATGCTTCCGGCACAGCTCCCGCACGCCGGAGTAGTCGAGCCGCCCGGCGTCCGGCCAGGCGTGGGCGTGGACCTCGTCCACCGTGGTGTCCTCGTGGAAGGGCGAGATGAAATCGGGGCGCCCGTCGCCGGCAGTGACCTTGCGGTGCCGCGCCCCCCACATCGTCTGCATGTAGCCCTCGGCATCCGGGCCGGTTTCGGGCTGATGGTAATTGAACCAGATCCGCCGCATGTCCACGCCCAGCGCGACCAGCAGCTCCTCGGCATCGGCCACGCCCAGTTTCCGGATCAGCGCGTCGGTCACGGCCGGGATGGCCCCGTAATCGGCCGGGGCCCGGTCGGTCGGTTGGTGCGCAATGGCCTGGAGGACTCGCTCGCGGGATGTCATCGGTGGGAAAACTTGCCACGGGATTAGCCGGACCGGTCAGGGCTGCAAGGGAGTTAATCCGGCATGCGCCAATGCGGGATTGTGCCGGGCGGCCTGACTGGATGCCCTAAGCCGGGCGTCGGGCGGCACCGGCCTCGTCGCGGTCGCGCGGCGAGCGCGTGCGCAGTTCGCGCGGCGAGAGGTGGAAGTGGCGCCGGAACAATTTCGACAACTGGTATTCGTCGTTCAAGCCCACGGCAGGCGCGATCGCCTTCACCGGCAGGCCGGACGCCAGCATCATCGCCCGCGCGCGGTTCACGCGCATCAACTGCAGCTCCTGCATGGGCGTGCGTCCGCCAAGCCGCTTGAATTTCCGCAGGAAGGCAAATTTGCTCATGCGCACCCGCCGGGCCAGATCGTCCAGGTAGATTGCGCGCGCCAGATTCTGCTCCATGTGCAGCCGCATCTCCTCCAGCCAGGGGTCGCGGGGCGAGTGACCCAGCCGCCGCACCTCGCCGAGCACCGCCGCGAGCAGCGGGTGGAGGCGGTCGGGCGCGACGCCGGAGCGGTGGTCGCGCAGCAGCCACCCCGCCATCTGCCGGACGCGCGCATCGGCATCGCGCGTGCGCAGGGCAACATTTGCCACGAGCGGCGCGTCCGCCTTGAAGGCGATGAAAACCGTGTTCACGGGATCGGCCGGGTCCGAGGCTTCCTCGTGCGCAACGCCGGCGCGGTAGAAAAGCACGTCGCCCGCCTCTCCCTGAACCGTCTCGCCGGGGGTTTTCAGGGTCATCCGCCCACCCAGCACCACGATGAGTTCATGGATGCGGTGGCTGTGGCTCGGCATGCGCCAGTCGCGCTGCGGCAGCACTTCACCGGCGCTCAGAAATTCGCAGGCGGGAGCTTTCATGGGCAATATCCGACAAGTCTTGGCAACGCCCGCCATTCACGCCAGCCCCGAATGCTGCTAGGCTGTGGACTCTTATGCCCCAAAAGAAAATCCGCCTTGCTTTCGCCGGTGTCGGCGGGATGGGCCAGACCGCCCATCTCCGCAACTATGCCACGCTGCGGGACGACTGTGAAATCGTCGCCCTCGCCGAAATGCGCCCCGTGCAGGCGCAGGCTGTCGCCAAGAAATTCAACGTGCCGAAGGTCTACAGCAGCATCGCGGAGATGCTGAAGGCCGAAAAGGTCGATGCCATCGTGGCCTCGCAGCCCTTCACGCGGCACGGGATCCTGGTGCCCGAGATTGCGCGCGCGGGCGTGCCGATCTTCACCGAAAAACCCATCGCGGCGTCGGTCGCGGTGGGAGAACGCATCGTCGCGGCGGTCGCGAAGAGCGGCACCTGGCACATGGTCGGTTACCACAAGCGCAGCGACCCGGCGACCGAGTATGCCAAGCGGACCATCGATGAACTCAAGGCCTCCGGGGAGCTCGGCAAACTGAAATACGTGCGCGTCTCGATGCCGCCGGGCGACTGGATCGCGTCGGGCTGGACCGAGACGATTCACAGCGTGGATCCGATCCCGGCGCTCGAACTCGATCCCCCGCCGGCCGACATGGACCCGACGACCGCCAAGGAATACGAGGCGTTCGTGAACTACTACATCCATCAGGTGAACCTCCTGCGCTTCCTCGTGGGTGAGCCGTACAAGGTTTCCTACGCCGATCCGGCCAAGGTGCTCCTCGTGGCGCACAGCGCGAGCGGCGTGCCCTGCACGATCGAGATGGCGGCCTATTCGACGACAATCGACTGGCAGGAGACCGCGCTCGTCGGCTTCGAGCGCGGCTACGTGAAGCTCTCGCTGCCCGCCCCGCTCGCGTACAACCGCGCCGGCACCGTCGAGATTCTCAAGGACCCGGGCAAGGGCGCCGTCCCCGTCACGCTGCACCCGCAGATGCCGTGGATGCACGCCATGCGCAACCAGGCGCTCAACTTCATCAAGGCGGTCCGCGGCGAGGCGCCCGCCCCGTGCCTCGCCCCCGAGGCGCTCGAAGACATCAAGATCGCCCGCGAATACATCCGCCTGCTCAAAGGAGTCTGACCATGGCCCTCTCATTCCACAAACGCGTCCTCTCGGCCGAGCGCTACGAGTCGGCCGGCATCTTTGATGTCAACGGCGACGGCATTCCCGACATCGTCAGCGGCAACTACTGGTACCAGGGCCCCGACTTCAAGCGGCAGCACAAGATCGGCGGCGTCACCGCGCACGACGAATATTACGACGATTTTTCCACCATCGCCATGGACCTCAATGGCGACGGCCGGCTCGACTACATCACGGGCGGCTGGTGGGGGCAGACGCTCCGCTGGCGGGAGAACACCGGCGACTACACGAAGGACTGGCCCGAGCACATCATCGCGCAGACCGGCTCCATCGAGTCGACCCGCGCGTGGGATGTCGACGGCGACGGCGACCTGGAAATCGTGCCCAACACGCCCGGCGCCCCGCTGGTCGTCTACAAGCTCATCCGCGACGCGCAGGGCAAAGGCACCGGCAAGTTCGCCACGCACAAGCTCAAGCTGTCGGGCCGCGAGAACAAGGACCAGGGCCACGGGCTCGGCTTCGGCGATCTGACCGGCAACGGCCGCGGCGACTTCATCCTCCGCGACGGCTGGCTCGAAGCTCCGGCCGATCCCTACAACGGCACCTGGATCTGGCACCCCGACTTCAACCTCGGCCGCGCGCCCAGCGTGCCGATCCTCGTCGTCGACCTCAACGGCGACGGCAAAAACGAGCTGATCCTCGGCGAGGGTCACGGTTATGGTCTCAGTTGGTGGGACTACCGGCTCGACGCCGCCGGCCAGCGCACGTGGACGCGCCACGAGATCGATCCCCTCAGCAGCCAATATCACGACCTCCAGTGGGTCGACATCGACGGCGACGGCAAAAACGAACTCATCACCGGCAAGCGTTTCCGCGCCCACCCGCAGGGCGATGGCGGCGACAAGGATCCCTACGGCTGGTATGTCTTCAAGTGGACCGGCGAGTCCTTCGCGAAACACGTCATCGACTTCGGCCCTCTCGGCACCGGCAAGGGCCTCGGCATTCACTTCGCCGTCGCCGACCTTGACGGTGACGGGCGACTCGATGTGGTGGCGCCGGGCAAGGACGGGCTCGCGGTCTACTTCAACCAAGGCAACGCATGAAAATCGGCATGAACCTCCTGCTTTGGACCGCGAAGGTTTCCGAAGCCCACGACCCCCTCCTCGCCGCGCTGAAGCAGACCGGCTACGATGGGGTCGAGATTCCCGTCTTCGAGGGCACGTCGGCGGAATACCGGTCGCTCGGTGGCAAACTGCGCAACCTCGGCCTCGGTGCCACCGCCGTGACCGTGATGGCGCCGGAGGCCAGCCCGATCAGTCCTGATGCGAAAGTCCGGCAGGCCGCCGTCGACCGCCTCAAGTGGGTGCTTGACCGCTGCGCCGAATTCCACGCCGAGGTGCTCTGCGGCCCGCTGCATTCGCCGCTCGGCGTGTTCAGCGGCACCGCGCCCACGCGCGACGAGCGCCTGCGCGGCATCGAGACGCTCCGTCAGGTCGCCGACCACGCCGCCGCCGTGAAGGTGACGCTCGCCATCGAATTCCTGAACCGCTTTGAAAGCTACTTCCTCACCACGGCCGCCGACACCGCGAAATGGGTCGGCGAAATCGAGCATCCCGCCTGTGGCATGATGTGGGACACGTTCCACGCGCACATCGAGGAGAAGAACTCGCCCGCCGCGCTGGAGGCGGTGCGCCAGCACATTGTGCACGTGCACCTGAGCGAAAACGACCGCGGCACGCCGGGCACGGGCCAGGTGAGGTGGGCCGAGACCTTCGCGACGTTGAAGAAAATCCGCTACGACCGCTGGCTCGTCATCGAGGCGTTTGGCCGGGCCCTGCCCGACCTCGCCGCCGCCACCCGTGTCTGGCGCGACCTCTTCGCCGATCCCAAGGACGTCTACACCGACGGCCTGGCCTTTATCCGCCGCAGTCTCCGCTGAAATCCGCCGCGGGCGCCGCCGCCGGCCCGTTGATTTTCTGGCCGCGGAGGGCGCGCACCGGCCTGGGGGACCCGTTCGCGGAAGCGAAGCCCCGGAAAAAAGAGACCCGGCCTGCAAGGGCCGGGTCCCGGAAACGGAATTAAACTGCGGGCGACTTCAGCGGTATTCCTCGCCGGTGACGGCGTTGATGATCTTGAAGTTCTCGACGTGGTAGTTGAGGTCGGCCCGGAAGGCCAGTTTCACGCCGAAGAGCTTCTCCATCCGCACGAGCAGCTCGGCGTCCTCGCTGCGGAGGCGCTCGAGGATGCTCGGGTGGACGAGCACGCGCAGGGAGTAATCCTTGCCGTCCTTGCGCAGCTGGAGCCGGCGGACGACGGAGGAGAGCTTGCGTTGGAGCTCGACGGAGACGGTGGTCGCGCTCTTCACGATGCCCCGGCCGCGGCAGTAGGGGCAGTCGGTGTAGAGGTTGGACGAGAGCGACTCCTGCTGGCGCTGGCGCGTCATCTGGAGGATGCCGAGCGTCGAGATGGGGAGGATGTGGTTCTTGGCCTTGTCCTGGGACATCTCCTCGACCATCCGCTCGTAGACGGCGTTGCGGTGGCGCCGCTCCTTCATGTCGATGAAGTCGATGATGAGCAGGCCGCCGAGGTTGCGGAGGCGGATCTGGCGGGCGGCCTCGGTGGCGGCCTCGAGGTTGACGGCGTAGATGACGTTCTTCTCGTCGCCGCCGCGGGACTTGTGGGAGCCGGTGTTGACGTCGATGGAGATGAGCGCCTCGGTTTCGTCGATGACGATTTCGCCGCCGGAGGGGAGCGGGACCTTGCGCTGGCCGGTCTGCTCGATCTGGCGCTCGATGTTGAAGCGCTCGAAGATCGGGATGCTGTCGTTGTAGAAGGCGATCTTGCCGGCGGAGCGCTTGGAGATCTGGGCGACGAGCTTCTGGGTGCGGGCGTGGTCGTCCTGGTTGTCGATCAGCACGCGGTCGACCTCCTCGGTGAGGAAGTCGCGCACGGTGCGCTCGACGAGGTCGGGCTCCTGGTAGAGGCAGGCGGGCGCGCGGTCGTTCTGCATCTTCGTGGTGATCTCCTGCCATGTCTTGAGGAGGATGTGCAGGTCGCGGACGAAGTAGCGGGCCTTCTTGCCCTCGCCGGCGGTGCGGACGATCACGCCCATGCCCTCGGGGATGGTGAGCTCGTTGATGAGCTGCTTGAGGCGCTTGCGCTCCGAGGGATCCTCGATCTTGCGGGAGATGCCGCAGCCGTCACTGAACGGCGTGAGGATGAGGTAGCGGCCGGGGATGGAGAGGTTGGTGGTGGTGCGCGGGCCCTTGGTGCCGATGGGGCCCTTGGTGACCTGGATGACGATGTCGGTGCCGGGCGGGTAGAGGCCGGGGATGTCCTTGACGGTGGGCTCGGCGCCGCGGGCGGGGGCGTTCTTCTTCTTGTTCACGCGCACGACCTCGACGGACGAGTCGGCGGCGGCGGGGAGCATGTCCCAGTAGTGGAGGAAGGCGTTCTTGGTGTAGCCGATGTCGACGAAGGCGGCCTTGAGGCCGGGGTCGAGGTTCTTGATCCGGCCCTTGTAGATGCCGCCGACCATGCGGTTGTCGGACTCGCGCTCGATCTCGAACTTCTCGAGGCGGCCGTCGACGAGGAGCGCGACGCGCTTCTCGAGGGGCTCGGAGTTGATGATGAGCTCGCGGTAGGAGCCCTTCTCCTTCTTGAAGACCGCGAGGATCTTTTGCAGCAGCGGCCGCTGCTGGGCGCGCTCGGCGGCGCCGGCCTTCAGTTCGGCGGCGCTGACGGGCTTGGCGGTGCTGGCGGGCGGGGGGTTGACGAGCTCGGCGTCATATTTGCTGGAGACGTCCGGCGGAACGCCGGGCGCGGGGGTGGAGGAATCGCTCATGGTGCGGATCGTGTGTTGGTTTCACGGGGCCCCCGGGCGCGGCAGTTGCGGCGCAGGAAATTCCGGCAGGGCGGTCGTTAGCGCGAAGAAGCGATCTCATATGAAATCCTTCCTGAAGCGATAGACGCTCTGGACCAGTCCTTGCAGCAAGCAGCAACTAAGCACAAAGGAGCCACCGTAGCTGATAAAGGGAAGCGGTATGCCCGTGATGGGCACGAGCCCGATGGTCATGGCGATGTTCACGAACACATGCACCGCGAACAGCACCGTGACGCCGAGGGCGAGCAGGGTGCCGAAGCGATCCCGGGCGAGACCGGCGATGCGGATGCCGTTGAACAACACCAGACCAAACAGGCTGAGAACCGTGAGGCTTCCCAGAAATCCTTTTTCCTCGGCGATGACCGAGAAGATAAAATCGTTGTGCGCGACCGAGCGGGGCAGGTAGCCGAGCTGGGCCTGCGTGCCCTCGGTCCAGCCCTTGCCGGCGAGGCCGCCGGAGCCGACCGAGATGAGCGACTGGCGCTGGTTCCAGCCGACGCCGAGCGGGTCGATCTTGTCCGGCCAGACGAAGGAGATGATGCGGTTGCGCTGGTAGTCGTGGAGCGGCACCCAGGTCGTGGCCTGGTACTTGCCCTGGTCGCTCAGGTAGGAGTAGCCGTGCGCCTCGACGAAATTCTTGTAGCTCCACGTATCCACGGCCACGACGCCCAGGATGAGCAGGAACGCCCCCAGGGCCGCCGCGAAAAACCGCGTGGAAAGCTTGGAGACGTAGAGCATCGAAAAGACCATCGGAGGGAGCACAATCGCCGACTTCAAATCGGGTTGCAGCAGGATCAAGAACATGGGTGCACCCACGGCAAGGGCCAATTTCCCCAGGACCCCGAGCGACTGCCGGACGGTGCCGATCTCGTTGGAGATCAAGATGCTGGCGGTCATCAGCAGGACGGCGATCTTGGCGGTTTCCGAGGGCTGGAAAGTGCCGAGCGGGCCGAGCGGGATCCAGCGGCTGGCCCCCCATTTCTCGGCTGCGGCCCCCCCGACGCCGGGGATCAGCACCACCACCAGCGGGATGAGGCAGGCGGCGTAAAACCAGTGCGCCACGCTCAGCCAGAAGCGGTAGTCGATGAGCGCCACGCCGGCGTAGAGCACGGCGCCGGCCAGCAGCAGGACCAGCTGCTTCACCCAGTAGTCGCCGTGGATCGAGAGCTGCGCGCTGTAGATGAACGCCACCCCGAACAGGCTCAGCCCGACCAGCGCGACCGGCGTCACCGCATCCCAGCGCCCGCGCGTCGTGGTCTTGAAGACGCTGATGGTGTCGGTGGGCGAGGGCAGGTTCACAGGGAGGCGGCGACTTCATCCGGTGGGGCGGCCGGCTGCAAGTCCTCAGCGAGCACCGGTTCGTCGGCCGGCAGGTCGGTGAGGCCCGCGTTCGCCAGGCCGAGCGCCGTCCAGAACACCACCGCGCCCATCGGGCCCTCGAGCACGACGCCGAAGCAGGCGCTGAACCAGAGCACCCACGCGAGGCTGACGAGGCCGATGGCGTCGAGGTTGTCCTGCGAGAAACAGCGGCCGGTCAGGTAGAGCATGCCGCCGGCCACGGCCAGCCACAGGCCCAGCCCGACAAAGCCCATCCGCCCCAGCACGGACACGAGCATGCTGTGCGGGCTGCGGGTGGCGAAGTCCTCGGCGGCGAGCAGCTCGTACTCGATGAGGAAACGCGCGGCCAGGTCGTAGCCGAAGCCGAGGCCGAGCACGGGATTCTGCGCGAGCGTGTCCTGGACGACGGTCCGCCACCAGATCAGCCGGAAGCGGTTGTTAAGACCCGGATCACCGCTCTCTTTGTTTACGTAGCTACCTGTGGCCTCGAGATCGAAGATCGAAACCGCATGCTCATAGGTGGAATAGACCGCAGTTTGCCGCGGATCTTTGTTGCCGAGGGTGGCGATGAAAATTGCCACACTCACGGCGGTGCCGACGATGAGGACCTGCGCAGCGGCGATGCGCCACCGCCGGGCAACCAGCCACATCAGGGTCACCACGCCCAGAGCAAACATCGCGGCCCGGGGTGAGGCGGTGGCGCCCACCATGAGGAGATTGGCGGCCGCAGGCACCAGCCAGAGCCGGTGGCCATCCTTCTCGTAGCGCGTCCAGAGCCAGAAAAACCCGCCCGCGAGGCCGGCTGCGAGCAGATCGTTTTTGTGGTAAATCAGCGGCACACCGCGGACCGTGAAATGGGTGAAGAAGTAGCCCGGCACCCATTGCTCGACCGCTGCGACCAGCGGCAGCGCAACAAAGGCTGCGGTCAGGGCCCGTTTCAGCAGCCGGGCGGAAGCCGCATGGCCGGCGAGGGCCTGGGAGAGGAAGAAAAAGGCCGTGTAGTAGACCATCGCGAAGTCGCGCAGCGCGAAAAAACCGTGGTGCGAGAAATCCAGGGGCAGCCGGCCTGCGCCCAGCACTACCCACGCGAGTATGGCGTAATTCAAGCCGTCGCGGTAAAACGCGCGCATCGACCCGAACGCCATCCGCGCTCCCAGCGCGGGCAGGGCCACGAGGAGCACCGTTTCCGCTGGCAGCAGCGGGACGCCAGAGGACAGACTGAACTGCGCGAACCCCCGGTTGCCGATGATGTAGCCCGCCAGGATCGCCGCCAGCAGCCAGGCCTCGGGCAGCGGGCCGCCGGCCCATTCGAGGATCGCCCAGAAAAGCACGCCGACCGCGAGGATACTGAGGAAGAGCGATTCATTGGCCAGCCCGATGCCCATGAGGACTGCGGCAAGCGCGCCGAGTGTGCCGACTAGCCAGAGTCGCAGTCTCGGATGCATGGCGCGACTCCACTCTGCTGCGCCGAATTTGCAATCCCAGGCTGGGCCAGATTGCAGACCGCGCAAAGCTGTTGCCTATCCTCGCACCTACTCCGAACTTGGGTTGCCCGTGCGCCATCCCTCATTGTTTCCATGAGCGCCTCCTTGCCCACAGTTTCCGTGCTGATGACGACGTTAAATGGAGGTCGTTATCTGGCGCCCGCCATTAGCAGTATTCTTGGACAGACTTGGCGGGACTTAGAACTGGTGTTGGTGGACAACGGCTCAACTGACGGTGCGGTGGATGCGCTGATTGGGGCCAGCAAGGATGTGCGCCTACGCGTGTTTCGCCAGTCTCACAACCTCGGCATTGCGCAAGGCACGAACTTTGCGTTGGCCCAATCCCGCGGACGATTGATTGCAGTCATTGATCACGACGACGAGGCTCTGCCGGAGCGGTTGGCTCGGCAGGTCGCCTGGCTCGAGGCCAACCCTACACACGGTGGCGTGGCCGCCCGGACCTGGCTGGTGGATGAGGCAGGCCGCCGGCTGCGGCCGGATTTTACTCTACACACGGCGGAGGAGCACCGCATCTTCACCCAGTTTTCACAAGCGGCTAATTTCGGTGCCCATCTTTTTCGCCGTGAAGCGGTGGCCGCGCATCCACGGCGCGTGGTATTTCCCTACAGTAGTGATTTTGATTTCATCAGTCGCGTGGCTGACTCCGCTCCGATCACTGCCCTGCCTGAGGTGCTATTCCATTATCGAATCCACGCGCGGCAGGCCACGCAGGTGCATCGTTGTGAACAGATCGCGGCAGAGTGCGCCGTCCGGCTGCTCACCGCCCGACGCCGGGCCGGGCAACCAGAGGATTTGCCATCCGTCGCGGCTTGGCTGACGGCCACCAGCAGCGCGGCCCGTGACGCCGCTGCGGTGTACCGCGCGTGGCTGGCGAACTACCATGCGGCAAGTCCGCTGCTCACGATCTATCATGCGCGGAAGCTTCTGTCGGTCGCCCGCACTCCGGCCGATGCATGGACCGCGATTCGCCATGCTTGGCCGGCGTTGAGCGGCGCCAGCGACAGGCGCCGGTTGCATCATCTTTTCCTGCGGGGTCCGTTGCGGGCCTTTCATCTGAGGCCCTGGCCGGTCTATGATTAAGCGGCCACTGCCGGGCGCCGCCGTCGCAGCAACGCTGCGGCAAACGCCACTTGCCACCCTGCCAGCCGGGCAAGCGCGAGCAGGGTTCCCGCGCCCGCCCCATAGCGTAGCCGCAGATAATTAAACTGTGTGGCCAGTCGGAAGGGTGATCGTAGCGAGACAAACGTGGTCGGCCATGGGGCACTTCCGCTGGGCAGTTTCGCTAAGAATTCACCCACCGTTGTGCTGCGCGGTACGTAGTGTACTAGCCGGGCGAGGCAGGTGCTGAGTAGCGTCACTTGGCAGCCTACCCGGCGGGCCACTAGCATGTAGGCGGTGTCGCCGTAGTAGTGAGGAAAGTGCGCGGCGTCCGGGACACCAGCCCGCCGCCATGTTTCAAGCGGCACCCAGACACAAAATCCGCTCACGCCATCGACAGTCTGGACCGACGTGGCGCCGACTACCAGTGGCCGTCGCCCAATAAACGCAGTGGGTATGGGCGAACCGTCGGATGCGGCGACACAAACCGGTGCGACCAGTTCACCGGGGTGAGCGGCGGCATGGGCAGCAAGGTGGCCAAGCGTACCAGCTTCTGGCAGGCAGTCGTCATTGAGCCAGCACACCGCGGTAGCACCGACCGCAAATGCATGTGACATGCCGGCGGCAATGGCGCCGGTCCACCACATTCTGCCGTCGCCGCGCATCACCTCCACCGAGGGAAATTCCGCATGCACGGCAGCGCCTGTGCCGTCGCTCGAACCGTCATCGATGACGAGCACGGTATGGCGTTCCAGCTCTCCAAGCCGGGCCAGATGTCGCACGCAGCCCAGCGTGAGCTCGCGTCGGTTGTGCGCCGGGATGATGATCCAAGGTTTCATGCGGGTGGGGGTTTGGACGGCCGCCACAGAGCGGCGCCGGCCAGCGCCTGCAACTGCCAACGGGCGAAATCCCGAGCGTCGGGCCACCAGAAGCTCGTGGCCACATGGGAAACAGCGAGGGAGACTAGAGCCGCGCCCGCCGCCCCGCTTGCCCCCCAAAGCGGGATCCACCACAGGGCGAGCCCGGCATTGAGCACAGCTCCGGCCAGCGTGGCCACCAGCAGCCGGCCCGGCCAGCCCGCGCTGACCCAGCATTCGGTGCGGACGGCGCCCAATCCTTGGATCAGCAGCGCAACCGCGAGAAGGCGCAGCGGGTTCTCGCTGCCGGCGTAGGCAGTACCAAACAGCCCCGCAATGATCGGGCCAGAGCTCGCGGCCAGCCCGGCGGCGAGTAGCCAGCCGAGGCCGGCGACGGCGTTGAGCGCCCGTCGCGCGGCCTGCTCGATCGCGGCCGGTCCCGCTGCCCGACTGCTGGCAATGGAGGCCACCAGGCTGGTGACCAGCGCCACCGGCACAAACGCGACCAGTTCAAACACCCGGCTGGCAGCGGCGAAGCGACCCGCCTCCACCGGCCCCGCGAGCCAGAGGATGAGCGCCTGGTCAATCCGGGCGAACATCGCGGTCACAACGCTGGCTGCTAGCAGGGGCCAACAGGCGTGCAGCCACCCGCGGGCGAGCTCGGCGCGCCAGGTGAAATGCTGGGCTGGCGCCTTCTGCGTGTAGACCACCAGCAGGTAGAGCGCGGTGACGGGTCCATCGAGCACGATGACGGCGGCAAAACAAATCACTGGCGCGCCGGCGAGGATTAGCGCCACACGTAGCGCGGAAGACAGCACAAACGCCAAATTCTGGGCGATGGCGGAATGGCGCATCTGCAAATTCGCTTGAAACCAGAAATCGATGCTGAGGGGGGTGTGCGTCACGAGCATCGTGCCTAGCACCAGCCACAACCCGCGCTGAATGGGGTCAGCCCGGCTGGCGGCCAGGGCGAGGGCGCCATACGCGAGCAACCCTGCCGCGGTGCGCAATCCGATACACGTTCCCAGAATGCTCCCGCTGGCGGCCGGCTCGCGCACCAACCGCTGCCGCACCAAGCTGTCCAGCCCGAGTCCCACGAACGCCAGCACCATCATCACGATTGCCTGCGCCGAGTTCAGTAGCCCGTAGTTGGCCGGGCCCAGCTGCCTTGCCACCCAGGCCCCGACCGCGATGCTCAGCGCCATACGCAGGATGCGGCCGCCGACGAGCCAGACAAAGTTGCGCCAAGGTTCGCCGGAGGAATGAGTCGAGGAAAGTGTTGGCGAACTCATGCGAGTGGAACAGCGATATTGCTGCGCCGAACGGCGGTGGTGGCCAGCCTTTCATGCGCGGTGCGGGCGGATTTTCCTTTTGCGCGCCGCGGCGTTTCTTGGAAGCTCGGCGCGTGCCCGTCACGCTCGCGCTTTCCATGCTCTGCGAAAACCCCCGGCGGCGCACGGGGCTGACTACGCTGTTCCAAGGCTTCGTCGCGGAGGCGCTGCGGCAGTTTCCCGGGGTGAACTGGCTCCTGTTCGCCGGGCCGGAGCAGCCGTGGGAGATCGCCGACCCGCGCGTGGAGGTGGTGCGGACGTTTCCCGCCAACGACCGGCGTGTGGCGCGGCTGTGGGCCGATCATTTTCGCGTCGCCCCCGAGGCCCGGCGGCGCGGGGCCGCGGCGCTGCTGACGGTGGGCTTTGTGCCGGTGCGGAGCGCGGGGCTGCCGGTGGTGATGCACGTCTTCACGCTGCATCACCTGCGGTCCGGCGGCGGCCTGGGCGCGCTCTACCGCCGCGCCGCCGTAGCGCGGGGACTGCGACGGGCCGCGCTGGTGATCGCGAACTCGCAATGGACTGCGGCGCACCTCACTCCGCGCGGGAAGATGATCGTGAGCCCGGAGGGGTTGCGTCACGAGGAGTTCCGGCCCGACGGGCCGGCGGGCGGCGACGGTTTGCCGCCGCGGTACCTGCTGTGGGCGGCGAATTTTTATCCGTACAAACGCGCGGAGCTGGCTCTCGCCGCCTACGCGCGGCTCGCGCCGGACCTGCGCGCGCAGTTTCCCCTCGTGCTGGTGGGCGGCGACTGGGATGGGGGCCGGGCCCGGGCGCAGGCCTGCGCGCACGCGCTGGGCGTGGCGGGCGACACGCGGTTTCTCGGCTGGATCGATGACGCGGCCCTGCCGGCGCTGTACCGCGGCGCGCGCGCCCACGTGCTGCCGACGGCGGAGGAGACGTTCGGCAAGAGCGTGACCGAGGCGATGGCGTGCGGCTGCCCCTGCGTGCTGCAGGACCTGCCGGTGCTGCGCGAGGTCGCGGAAGGCGCGGCGTGTTTGGTCGATTTCACCGATACGGCCGCGGCAGGCGAGGCGCTGCGGCGGATTTGCACGGACGACGCGCTGGCGGCGGAACGGCGCGCGGCCGGCCTGCGGCGCGCGGCGGAGTTCAGCTACGCGCGGCTGGCGCGCGAACGCGTGACGGCGATCCTGGAGACGCTGAAGCTCACGCCATGAATCCGCCGGCCGAGAGTTCGCAACGCCGGTGGCTCCCCGCGGGACTGTGCGCGCTGGCCGGCGCGGCGGTGTTTCAGTTTTTCGGCAACGCGTCGTTCGGCTATATCAAGTCGGCCTCGCTGTTCTGGTGGTGGGGCTTCCAGTGGTTCAACCCCGAGTCCGAGACCGAGCACGGGCTGCTGGTCCTGGTCCTGAGCGGGTGGCTGCTTTGGCGGAATCTGCAGGCAAAGGAGAAAGGAGAAAGTAGAAAGGCGGAAGGCGAGACGATCTGGCCGGCGCTGTTGGCCATGGTGCTCGGGCTCGCGCTGCATGCGCTGGGCTTTGCGGCGCAGCAGGCGCGCATCTCGATCATCGCCCTGCTGCTGTTTGCGTGGGGCGGGCTGCGGCTCGGCGGCGGGCGCCGCTGGGGCGCGGCGGCGATGTTTCCGCTTGGGTTCATGGTGCTGGCGATCCCGTTCAACGCGCTCGACTCGGCGGGCTTCTGGCTGCGGCTGTGGGTCATCAAGGCGAGCGCGGGGCTCGCGCACGCCGCGGGCATCGGCGTGATCCAGAACGGCACGCAGCTGGTGGCGCCGGACGGGCGCTACAGCTACGACGTCGCGGCGGCCTGCTCGGGCGTGCGCTCGCTCATGGCGCTGCTCGCGCTGTCGTTGCTCACCGGTTATCTCAATTTCCACACCTGGTGGCGGCGGGCCGCGCTGCTGTTGCTGTGCTTTCCGCTGATCTACCTCGGCAACGTCGCGCGCATCTCGTCGATCGTGTTCGCCGCGCGCTGGGGCGGGCAGTCGTGGGGCGAGCACGCGCATGACGTCATGGGTTGGGGCGTGTTCGGGATCGTCCTCGGCGGCCTGCTGCTCGGGGCGAGAGTGCTGGCGAGGTGGTTTCCGGAAAGCAACGCCGGCGTCCCCGCCTGCTCTAGGGAATTGCCGGCGAGGGCGCCTGCGCTACACCGGAAATCCTGGCTGGTGGCGGGCGGGGTCTGTGTGCTGGTGGCGGGCGAGATGCTTTTTCTCGCGCGGCTGGCGGCGCTGCCGCCGCGCGGCCAGGTCGGCGTGCGGCTGGCGGCGGACGGGCAGAATCCGGTCGGCCTGCCGGTCTTCCTCGGCACCGAGTGGATCGGGCGGCGGACGGCGGTGACGGCGGTCGAGCGCGACATCCTGCCGCCGGACACCGGCTATTCGCGCATGCGCTACGTGGCCGTGGCCGATTCGGCGCGGCAGGTTTTTTTGTCGATCGTGCTGAGCGGACACGACCGCTCGTCGATCCACCGGCCCGAGCTCTGCGTGGTCGGCCAGGGCTGGACGATCAAGGCGGCGGGCGAACATCGCTTCGCCACCCCGGGCCATCGTGACGGGGATTTTCCGGCCACGATCCTGCACGTGCAACGCGCGGTGCAGACGCCGCGCGGGCCGGTGGTCGTGCCGCAGCTCGTCGCGTACTGGTTTGTCGGCGGCGACCGGGTGGTCGCCACGCCCTGGCAGCGGCTGGCGCTCGACGCCTGGAACCGCGTGGCCCACGCCCGCGCCGACCGATGGGCTTACGTGCTGATGCAGACCGACGCCCGCGACGGCGAGGCCGCCGCGCTGGCCCGGATGCAGGCGGTGCTCGACCAGACCCTGCCGGTGTTCGCGAGCGAACCGGCCCGTTTCGCGGCCCCGCCGGACTGGAAGAAAGGTTGAACTTTCGGGCGTGCAGCGCTTAGGGTTCGCGTCCTTTGATTTTCGCCTGCGCAGCCCTCCTTGCCGTCCCGACCGCCGACACCGACCTCGGTGACTGGTCGCTGCCGGGCGCACTCGTGATCGGCGGCGCCATCGGGTTCCTCGTCGTGTGGGCGCTCACCCGCCACACCCGCCGCGCCGCGCGCGAGCAGGCCGCGGAACTGATCGAGGTCGCGCGCCGCGAGGCCGCGGTGGCCGCCGAGGAGCTGAAGCAGAAGGCCGAGGCGGAGATCCAGGACAAGCGCGCCGTGGCCAACCGGGAGTTCGACCGCCACGAGATCGAGGCCGACGTCCGCCTGCGCGAGATCCGCGCCCACGAGGAGTCGCTCGCGCTCCTCGACTACCAGTTTGAACAGCGGCAGGAGCGCCTGAACCGCGAAAACGCTGCCGTGACCCAGGCCCGCGATGCGATCCGTTCCCTCTCCAAGAGCGTGCGCAAGCGGCTCGAGGGCGTTTCCCAGATGGACGCCGACGAGATCCGCCGCGCCCTCCGCGAGGAGGTCCAACTCGAGTGCCAGGACGAGTTGCGCGGCCTCCGCCGCGACCTGATGGAGAAATCCGAGCAGGAGCTGCAGACGGAGGCGCGCCGCATCCTCATCGCCATGATGCAGCGGCTCGCGAGCCAGCCCAGCAACGACCTCACCTCCACGCAGGTGGCGCTGCCCAGCGAGGACATGAAGGGCCGGATCATCGGCCGCGAGGGGCGCAACATCAAGGCGTTCGAGTCCGCCACGGGCGTGACCGTGCTGATCGACGAGTCGCCGTCGATGGTGCTGCTCTCGTCCTTCGACCCGGTGCGCCGCGAGGTCGCGCGCGTCGCGCTCGAGGCGCTGGTGAAGGACGGGCGCATCCACCCGGCGAGCATCGAGGAGTTCGTGAAGCGCGCGCAGGAGGAGATCGACCTCACCGTCACGCAGGCGGGCGAGGCGGCGGTGGGGCAGCTCAACATCAACGGGCTGCACCCCGAGATCATCAAGCTGCTCGGCGGGCTGAAATTCCGTTTTTCCTACAACCAGAACGCCCTCGACCACTCGATCGAGACGGGGTTCATCGCCTCGATCCTCGCGAGCGAGGTCGGGCTCGACCCCAATGTCGCGAAGCGCGCCGGCCTGCTGCACGACATCGGCAAGGCCGCCAGCAGCGACCTGGAGGGCAGCCACGCCCACATCGGCGCCGAGTTCATCAAGCGCCACGGCGAGACGCCCATCGTCGTCAACGCCGTCGCGGCCCACCACGAGGAGGTGAAGCCCGAGACCGTCTACGCGGGCCTCGTGATCCTGGCCGACACGATCTCCGCGGTCCGGCCCGGCGCGCGCGCCGAGTCGGCCGCCATCTACGCCCAGCGCATCGAGCGGCTGGAGAAACTCGCCCTCACGCTCGACGGCGTGCAGCAGGCCTTCGCCGTCCAGGCGGGCCGCGAGATCCGCGTGGTGGTGGCGCCGGCGACCGTCACCGACGACCAGGCGCGCGAGCTGGCGAAGGCGCTGCGCACCAAGATCGAGGCCGAACTGCAGTATCCCAGCGCGATCAAGATCACCGTCATCCGCGAGCAGCGGTTCACCGAGACGGCGACCTGAACCCGATATTCAGCCCAGTTTTCCCATGGCCGACCCGAAACTTCTCGAGACCTTCCCGAATCCCGCGCGGTCGCGCGACTACGTGATCGAGCACACGCACCACGAGTTCACGTCGCTGTGCCCGATGACCGGCCACCCGGACTTCGCCGAGATCACCGTGCGCTACGTGGCGGACAAGAAGTGCGTCGAGCTGAAGTCGCTGAAACTCTATTTCCATGCGTTCCGGAACGAGGGCATCTTCTTCGAGGCGGCGACGAACAAGATCTGCGACGACCTCGGCAAGGCCCTCCAGCCGCGCGAGCTGACGATCATCGCCGACTGGAAGGCGCGCGGCGGTTTTACCTCCCGCATCACGGCCAGCTGGGCGGCGCGAAAGTAGCGCTAAGTGCTGTCTCTCTCGCTCATTGGTGAGAATGACTTGCTA
This sequence comes from uncultured Opitutia bacterium, assembly GCA_903872505.1. Lineage (GTDB taxonomy): Bacteria > Verrucomicrobiota > Verrucomicrobiia > Opitutales > Opitutaceae > Opi-474. The sequence continues at coordinate 54,481 of CAIQKV010000078.1, read as the reverse complement.
CGTGTGCTCCTGTAATTCCTTCAAAATCTGGCGCACTCTTTCAATACCCTCTGGGCTGAGATATCTATTCGGATCTTGGTGAGGGCACTCCGCGACGATTGTGAGACAGCGTTTCCTTATGGATTCAAGATACGTGTCGCCTATGGGCCACGCTAGAAAGAGATCCCATCTGTCGAGTGAGTATGAGTGCTCGGATACTAGATCATCCAAGGCGAACTTAACATCCGCAGGTCGGAAACGAAAATGTGCTCTTCGCGTATCATAACCGGCCCATACAAAGAAAATAACCAAACCAAGAATTACTGCTCCAATTGTCAGGAGAGTATTCATTGGAAGGAAATATTGTCTGAATCCTACCGACGGGCAGACAAAACCTTCGTCACGGATTCAGCGCCTTGATCACCTGCGCGTGCAGGGCGGGGCCAGCGGCGACGATGGACTTGGCGTTGACGGGGTCGCCCCCTTGCCAGTCGGTGATGATGCCGCCGGCGCCGCGGACCACGGGAATGAGCGCGGAGATGTCCCACGGGTTCATGATCGGGTCGCACATTACGTCGGCCCAGCCGCCGGCGACGAGCAGGTAGCCGTAGCAGTCGCCCCAGGTGCGGAACAGCTTGGCGCGGGCGGCGAGGGCGGCGAATGCCGGGCCATTCTGGTATTTCGCGGGGGAGAGGGTGTTGGTGGTGAGCAGGGTGGCGTCCTCGATCCGCGCCATCGGCCGCACGCGGACGGCGCGGCCGTTGAGCGTGGTCGTGGCGCCGTCGCCGACCATGAGCTGCCGGAGGACCGGCTGGTGGATCGCACCCAGCACCGGCTGCCCGCGGTGGAGCAGGGCGATGAGCGTGCCGAAGAGCGGGCAGGCGGTCGCGAAGGACTTGGTGCCGTCAATCGGGTCCAGCACCCAGACAAACTCGGCGTCGGCGCGTTCGCTGCCGAACTCCTCGCCGATGACGCCGTGGTCGGGAAACTTCTGGCGGATCATCGCGCGCATCAGCTCCTCGGCGCCGCGGTCGGCGAGCGTCACGGGCGTGGCATCGCCCTTCGTCTCGACGACGAGGTCGGGGCTCCCGAAAAACGGCCGGATGAACTCGCCGCTTTTCGCGGCGAGGTCGGCCAGAAGGGCGCGGTAGGGGGTCAGATCCACGGTCCCTTTGAAACCGTGAATCCCCCGAAAGACACGAAAAATTGAAAAGGCAGGAATGACATTCGCGCAATTGGTGTATTTCGTGGAGGAAAATGACCTGGACCGAGCAGCCGATCTTCTTCGTGGACTTCGAGGGCAGCCGGTCCTCCGGCATCCTCGAGTTCGGCGTGGCCGAGGTGCGCGGCGGGAAGATCACGGGCACCCGCACGCGGCTGTGCCGGGCGACGGGTGCGGTGCGGGCCGAGGACGTGGCGGTGCACGGGTTGCAGGCGGCGATGCTGGCGGGCGAGGAGCCGTTTGCCGAGGAATGGGAGTATTTTGCGGGGTTGCGCGAGCGCGGTCCGCTGGCGGCGCATTATGCCGGCGTGGAGAACGGGCTGCTGAAGTCGGTCTGGCCGTATCCGCGGAACTCGCCGGATTTCGCCCGGCCGGGGGAGCGCGTGATCGAGTGGGGCCCGTGGATCGATTCGGCGCGCCTGTACGCCCAGTTTTATCCCGACCTCGACTCCGGCCGGCTGGAGACGCTCGTCACCCGGTGCGGCCTGCAGGCCGAGCTCGACGTCCTGGCGAAGGAACACTGTCCGCCGGAGCGCCGGCGGTATCACGCTGCGCTCTACGACGCGCTGGCCGGCGCGCTGCTGCTCGCTTCGCTCGCCCGGGAGCCGAGACTCGCGGGGCTGACGGTGATGCAGCTGCTGGCGCTGAGCACGCTGGATGCGGAAAAACGCGACGCGCTGCAGCAGCGGAAACTGTTCTAGTCGAGCGGGTACTTCTTCAGTCCGATTTTCTGGGCGAAGACGCGCAGCACGAAGAGCGGGTTCGTTGTCAGGTAGCGCGGGCCGAGCCGGCGGGGTTCGGTGCAGAGCCGGAAGAACCACTCCAGCCCGCTGCGCTGCATCCAGCGCGGCGCCTGCCGCACCCGGCCCGAGTGGAAATCGAACGCCGCGCCGACGCCGATCAGCAGCCCGGCGTCGAGTTTTTCGCAGTTTTCGGCCATGAAACGCTCCTGCTTCGGCGTGCCCAGCCCGACCCAGATGACGTCGGGGCGCGTGCGGGCCACGTCGGCGCGGAGCGCGGCGGCTTCGTCGGGGTTGAGCGGGCGGTAGGGCGGGGTGAAGGTGCCGACGACCTCGAGCCCGGGAAAACGCGCGGAGAGTTTCTCGCGCAGCAATTCGGCTACGCCCGGCGCGCCGCCATAGAAATAATGTCTCAGCCCGACGGTCCGGCCGGCATCGCAGACGGCGAGCATGAGGTCGGGGCCGTACACGCGCCCGACGCCGCGCGGGCCGAGCCAGACCAGCGGCATGCCGTCGGGGGTGGTGAGAAACGACGCGTTGAGGATCTTCCGGAACGCCGGGTCGGCCTGCGCCTCGCTGACAGCGTGGACCGGCGTGACGCACACGTAGCCGAGCCGGAGGGCGCCGCGGGCGCCCAGCACGAGATCGCGGGTCTGCAGGAGGGTGAGGGCGGACACGCCGACGCCGAGGACGTTGTAGCGCGGGGGAGGAACCATTTGCACAGGAACCTTGCGCTCTCGGGCGGTCATTGTCCACGCTGCACGGTTCTACCCATGGCTATTGTCAGTTTACTCGATGTCAGCCTGAGCTTCGGCGGTGCGCCGCTGCTCGACCGCGTCAATCTCCAGATTGACCGCGGCGAGCGCGTCTGCCTGGTCGGGCGCAACGGCGCGGGCAAGTCCACGCTGATGAAACTCATCGCCGGGGAGATCCAGCCGGACGACGGCCAGGTGTTCCGCCAGGCGGGCGCGGTGTTCTCGACCCTGCGGCAGGAGGTGCCGCCCGGGCTGGCCGGGACGGTGCGGGCGGTCGTCGAGGGCGAAGGCGGCAGCTACGAGGAGCACAACGACTGGGAGCGTCACGACCGGGCCGAGCGGCTGCTGGAGCAGATGGGCCTGCCGGCCGAGCACGAGTTTGCCGCTCTGTCCGCCGGGCAGAAGCGCCGCGTGCTGCTGGCGCGCGGGCTGGTCGAGGCGCCGCAACTGCTGCTGCTCGACGAGCCGACCAACCACCTCGACCTCGAGTCGATCCAGTGGCTGGAGGAATTTTTGCTCGAATGGGGCGGGGCGCTGCTGTTCGTGACGCACGACCGGACATTTTTGCGGAAGATCGCCACGCGCATCGTGGAGATCGACCGGGGCAAGCTCATCGGCTGGGCGTGCGACTACGACACGTTCCTCGTGCGCAAGGAGGCCGTGCTGGAGGCCGAGGAGGTCGAGCGCGCGCAGTTCGACAAGCGGCTGGCGCAGGAGGAGGTCTGGATCCGCCGCGGCGTGAAGGCGCAGCGGTCGCGGGCCAACAACCGCATCCACGCCCTGGAAAAGATGCGCGCCGAGCGCGCCGCCCGCCGGGACCGCACGGGTGCGGCCAAGATCACGGCGCAGGAGGCGGACCGCAGCGGCTTCAAGGTCATCGCCTGCGAGGGCGCGGGCTTCCGCTACGGCGACCGCTGGATCATCCGCGACCTCACCACGCGGATCGAGCGCGGCGACAAGATCGGCATCGTCGGCCCGAACGGCGCCGGCAAGACGACGCTGCTCCGCCTGATGCTGGGCCAGCTGGCGCCGTCGGCGGGCACGGTCGAGCAGGGGACGCGGCTGGAGGTGGTCTATTTCGACCAGCTCCGGGCGCAGCTGGACGAGACGATGCGGGTGCAGGACGCCGTGGCCGACGGCAATGCGACCGTGACGATCGACGGCCGGGTGCGGCACGTGATCTCGTACCTGGAGGACTTTTTGTTCGAGCCGGCGCGGGCGCGGACGCCGGTCAAGGCGCTGTCCGGCGGCGAGCGGAACCGGCTGCTGCTGGCGCGGCTCTTCACCAAGCCGTGCAACGTGCTGGTGCTGGACGAGCCGACGAACGACCTCGATGCGGAGACGCTCGAACTGCTGGAGGACCTGCTGGTGGAGTTTGGCGGCACGCTGCTGCTGGTGAGCCATGACCGCGCGTTCTTGAACGAAGTCTGCACCAGCCTGCTCGTGTTCGAGGGCGACGGGAAGATTTCCGAGTACGTGGGCGGCTACGACGACTGGCAGAAGGAACGCGCGGCCAAGGCCGCAGCGGCGGCCGTCGCCGCGGAGCGGGCGCAGCGGGCGGCGAAGGAGGCGGCCGCGCCGGCGCCGGAAAAGAAGGCGCGGAAGCTGTCGAACAAGGAACGCGCCGAGCGCGACGCGCTGCCGAAGACCATCGAGGAGTTGGAGGCGGAGCAGGCGACGCTGACGGCGACGCTCGCCGACCCGGCGTTTTTCAGGAAACCTGCCGCCGAGGTGAAGCAGGCGACCACGCGACTGCACGAGATCGAGGCATTGCTCGCCGCCGCCTACGCGCGCTGGGCGGAGCTGGAGGGGTAGTGCGGGGCGGGTCCGCCCTATTGTCATTGCGAGGAGTCCCGTCCCGGCGGGACGACGAAGCAATCCATCCGGCCGTTTCGACAAGCTTACGGTCCCAAGCCCGTCGAGGGATTGGGTCGTCATCCTCCTTCGCCAAGGCTACGGGGACAGGCTGGGCGCGCGTTCGAGGTGGAGCGTGTTGTCCCCAACGCGCTGAGTGGGTCTGCGCAGGTTCATCGTCGTTGGAGCGGAACAACGCGTTAGGGACAACGTGTTCCACCTTCCAATCATGGCCGGCGGGCCCAGCAGTCCCGCTACCGTGCAAACCGGACCAGCAGTTCGGCGAGTTTCACCTCGGCCAATGACGCGACTTTCAAATCCACGTGTTTGAAATCGTGGTGCGTGGTGGAGATGCCGGGGACGGCCACGGTCCAGAGGTTGGCGCGCTTGGCGGCGAGGCTGCCGGTGTGCGAGTCCTCGAATGCGATCGCCTCGTGGCCGCGGAGGCCGAAGTGCTGGAGCACGAGCTTGTAGAGGTCGGGCGCGGGCTTGGGCAGGGGCACGTCCTCGCGGCAGGCGAGAAACTCGAAGCGGTCGAGCAGCCCGATCCGCGCGAGGTGGCGCTCGCAATGGGCGTGCCCCGAATTGGAGGCGAGGCCGACGTGCAGCGGGAAGGCGCGGGCGGCATCGAGCAGGGCGACGACCCCGGGGAGGACCGGCAGGTGTAGGTCGCGCTCGCGGTTGCGGGCCCGGCGCTCGAGCTCGAGGGCGGCCCGGTCAGCGCGTTTCTCGAAAGCGTGCCACGGGTCGAAGGCGTAGTCCGCATGGCCGACGGAGCGAAGGAAGCGCTCGTGCTCGAACGGCACGCCGTGCGCCGCATGCACGTCGGCGTAGGCCGCGATGAGCGCCGACTCGGTGTCGAGGATCAGGCCGTCGAAATCGAAGATGAGCGCGCGGATCATCAACCGGGTTCAGAACCACTTTTTCTTCTTCAGGTAGATCACCATCAGCGCGGTGGACACGATGGTGAAACACCAGGCCCAGAGGTAGCCGTGCGGGGAGCGCAGCTCGGGCATGTGCTCGAAGTTCATGCCATACCAGCCGCCCACCATCACCGCGGGCAGCGTGACGGCGGTGAGGGCGGTGAGGAACTTGATGCCCTCGTTGGCCTCGAAGCCGGCCTTGTTGAGGAAGATGTCGAAGGCCATCATCAGGCGCTCGTGGTAGCCGCCGGCGGTGGTCTCGAAGCGCGCGAGATTGTCACGCAGGTCGCGGAAATACGGGAGCATCGTCGTGCGGACCAACTTGTTGTCGCCGCGGGCCAGGCGCTCGATGACCTCCCGCTGCGGGCCGGCGATGGCGCGCATGCGGGAAAAGTCGCCGCGGACCTTGAGAATCTCGCCGATGAAGGACTGGGACGACGCCGGCTTGGTCAGGACGCTTTCCTCGATCTCCTCCAGCTCCGCCGCCAGCTCGACCATGACGGGCTGGTAGTTGTCGACCAGCAGGTCGAGCACGGTGTGGGCGAGGCGGTCGGGGCCGCGCGCGGTGCTCTTGCCGACGCGGTCGATCGCGCCCGACACGGACTTCAGGGGGGCGCGGTGGAAAGTGACGAGGTAGTCCTTGCCCAGGAAGAGATCGAGCTCGGTGGTGGCGAACTTCTCGGACCGGGTGAAGTCGACCGCGTGCATGACGATGAAGAGGTAGTCCTCGTAATCCTCGATCTTCGGCAGGGAACTCGGGGTGACGCAGTCCTCGATGGCGAGGGGGTGAAACTGGAAGACGCCCTCGAGGATGATCTTGATCTCCTCGTCGGTGGGGTTGTCGAGGTCGACCCACAGGATCAGGCCCTTGTCCGCGCGGACGAGCCGCAGCGCCTCGGTCTCGAGGTCCTGGCTGACGATCTTGCCTTCGCTGAAGACGAATGAACGGATCATGGGATGGCGGCCGGGGTCAGGCGGGGAGGGCGAGCTTTTCCTCGGCCGCGCGGACGACCGCGATGAAATCCTCCGGCGTCGCGGCGGTGAGCATGGCCTCCCGGTTGACGGGGTCCCGCAGCAGCCGGCAGAGGGCGCTGACCACGGCGAGATAATCGGCGGGCTTGGACTTGGGGGTGCCGAGCACGAAAAAGAGCCGGACGACCTCACCCTTCTCGTCGACGGCGATGCCGGCATCGCTGCGCCCGACCGCGATGACGATTTCCTTCACGTGCTCGGTGCGGGCGTGGGGCAGCGCGATGCCGTTGCCCAGGCTGGTGGTGTCGAGCCGGTCGCGGGCGAGCAGTTCGTCATAGAAACCCGCGAAATTGGCGACCTGCGGATGGCCCTCGAGCAGGCGGGCGATCTCGTTGAGCGCGGCGGTGCGCTTCGTGCTTTGCAGGTGAAGCGCGATGCGCGCGGGATCGAGGAGGGGAGTGATTTTTCCGGCCATGGAAAAGTTTGGCGACAGCCCGAGGCCAAGTCAGCCCCGCGGGCGGACCTTGGCAAGGGCGGAAACAGGCGCCGGCCGTCCGGCGCCCGGGCCTAGCCGGCGGCGGGGGCGTCGCCGCCCTCGGTGACCTGCTCCTCCTCGGTCTCGACGATGCGCGCGACGCCGAGGAGCTTGTCGCCCTCGGCGAGGGTCACGAGCTTCACGCCCTTGGCGCCGCGGCCGGTCTCGCGGATCTCCGCCACGCGGGTGCGGATGCTCTGGCCCTTGGCGGTGAGCAGCATGACCTCGTCGCTGTCGTGGACGCTGAGCGCGCCGGCGACGTTGACGGAGCCGTCCTCGGGCAGGTCGATGGCGATGACGCCCGAGCCGCCGCGGCTGGTGAGCCGGTAATCCTCGAAGGGGGTGCGCTTGCCGATGCCGTCCTCGCGGGCGACGAGCAGGCGGGCGGCGGGGTCGCAGACCTCGATGGCCTTGACGTAGTCGCCGTCGTACTTGAAGCGCATGCCCATGACGCCGACGGTGCCGCGGCCCTGGTCGCGGAGGTCGCCCTCGTTGAAGCGCACGGCCTGGCCCTTGTGGCTGATGAGGACGATCTCGTTCTCGCCGGTGGTCAGCACGCAGCCGACGAGCGCGTCGCCGGCCTCGAGGTTGATGCCGATGAGGCCGCCCTCGCGGGTGGTGTTGGCGTAGTCGGCGAGGCTGGTCTTCTTGGTGATGCCGTGGCGCGTGACCATGACGAGGAACTGGCCGGGCGCGAAGTCCTTCACGCAGAGCATGGCGGCGATCTTCTCGGCCTCGGCGAGGCGGAGGAAGGACGAGACGGACTTGCCCTTGGACGTGCGGGTGCCCTCGGGGACGTCGTAGACCTTCTTCGCATGGCACTGGCCGGTGCTGGTGAGGAAGAGGATGTAGTCGTGGGTGGAGGCGGTGAAGAGGTTCTCGACGAAGTCCTCCTCGTAGGTCTCGGCGCCGATGACGCCCTTGCCGCCGCGCTTCTGCGAGCGGTAGTCGGCGACGCGGGTGCGCTTGATGAAGCCGAGGTGGGAGACGGTGATGACGCAGCCCTCGTTGGGGATGACGTCCTCCATCCGGAACTCGCCGGCGGCGGCGACGATCTCGGTGCGGCGGGGCGAGGTGTACTTGGCCTTCATCTCGCCGAGCTCCTTCTTGATCAGCGCGAGAAGCTTGGCCTCGGACTCGAGGATGCCGCGGAGCTCGAGGATGAGCTGCTCGAGCGCGAGGTACTCGGCCTCGATCTTGCCGCGCTCGAGGCCGGTGAGCTGGTAGAGGCGGAGCTCGAGGATGGCGTCGGTCTGGCGCTCGGAGAGCGGGTACTTCGCCATCAGCCGCGTCTTGGCCTCGTCGCGGTTGGCGGAGGCGCGGATGATCCTGACGAAGTCGTCGAGGTTATCGAGGGCGATGATGTAGCCCTCGAGGATGTGGGCGCGGTCCTCGGCCTCCTTGAGGCGGAACCGGGTGCGGCGGGTGATGACATCGCGGCGGTGCTCGATGTAGCACTCGATGAGCTCCTTGATGTTCATCTGCTTCGGCCGCTTCTTGTCGAGGGCCAGCAGGGTGACGCCGAAGGAGGACTCGAGCGCGGTCTTCTGGAAGAGCTGGTTGATGACGACCTTGGCCTGCTCGCCGCGCTTCAGCTCGATGACGATGCGGGTGTTCTCGTCGGACTCGTCGCGGAGGTCGCGGATGCCGTCGAGCTGCTTCTCGCCGACGAGCTCGGCGATGCGCGTGACGAGCGTCGCGCGGTTCACGTTGTAGGGGATCTCGGTGATGACGATCTGCTCCATCCCGCCCTTGAGCTCCTCGGTGTGGGCCTTGCCGCGGGTGCGGACGATGCCCTTGCCGGTCTTGAGGTAGCTGAGGATGCCCTCGCGGCCGGAGATGACGCCGCCCGTCGGGAAATCGGGGCCCTGGACGATGGTGCAGAGGTCGTCGACCGAGATGCGCGGGTTGTCGATGATGGCGACGGTGGCGTCGATGATCTCGTCGAGGTTGTGCGGCGGGATGTTGGTCGTCATGCCGACGGCGATGCCGGTCGAGCCGTTCATCAGCAGGTTCGGCAGGGCGGACGGGAGGACGGTCGGCTCGGTGGTCGACTCCTTGTAATTGGGGATGAAATCAACCGTGTCCTCCTCGATGTCCTTGAGGAGGTCCTCGGCGATGGCGTTGAGGCGGGCCTCGGTGTAGCGGTAGGCGGCCGGCGGGTCGCCGTCGACGGAGCCGAAGTTGCCCTGCGGGTCGATCAGCGGGTAGCGCATGACCCACGGCTGCGCGAGGCGCACCAGGGTGTCGTAGACGGAGGAGTCGCCGTGCGGGTGGTAGTTCTTCAGGACCTCGCCGACGACGCCGGCGCACTTGTCGAACGGCCGGTTGTGCAGCAGGCCCTCGCGCAGCATCGCGTAGAGGACGCGGCGCTGGACCGGCTTCAGGCCGTCGCGCGCGTCGGGCAGGGCGCGCGAGATGATGACCGACATCGAATACTCGATGTAGGCCGTCTGCATGATGTCGGTGATGTTGGCCGAGGCCAGTTTTTCAGAGGCGGTGTACACGGGTCAGAAAGGCGGAAGGCAGAGGTGGGGGACGGGAAGCGCGGCTCAGACGTCGAGGAACTGGACGTTGAGGGCGTTGTCCTCGATGAACTGGCGGCGCGGGGGCACCTCATCGCCCATCAGGAGGGTGAAGAGCTGGTCGGCCTTGGCGGCGTCGTTGACGGAGACCTTGAGCAGGCGGCGCTTCTCGGGGTCCATGGTCGTCTCGAAGAGCTGCTTCGGGTTCATTTCCCCGAGGCCCTTGTAGCGCTGGATGCTCAGGCCCTTGCGGCCGTTGGCGCGGATCTGGGTGACGATCTCGAGCGGCGAGTGCAGCTCGGTCTTGGCCTCGGTCTTCTGGCCGACGTTCTCGGTGATGACAAAGAGCGTGTCCTCGGAGGGGGTGAAGCGGTTGATCTCGAGGCCGATCTTGGCGATCGCCCGGAGGAGCTTCGTCATCTCGGTGCTCTCGAAGATCTCGTGGATGGTGACGCGCTTGGTCGGGCCGGCGGGCTTCTTTTCCCCGAACGGCGCGACGCTGTCGGCCGACTCGAGGGTGTCGTCGTCGAGCCCGTGCTGGGTGATGAAGGCGCCGCGGGCGGCCTCGTCGGCGAGGAACTCAAAGCTCTCCCGGTTGCCCTCACGGAGGCGGGCGACGTAGCGCGGGAGGTCCTGGGTGTCGGGATGGTGGCGGTCGAGGTAGGCGGGCAGGGAGGCGCCGTAGCGGGTGACGCCGGCGCCGAGCTTCTCGAGGGCGGCGAGGTTCTCGACGATCTTGTCGATCTGCGCGGGGGCGAAGATGTGGGCGTCCTTGGCGCGGGCGAGGATGACGTCCTCGGAGCCGAGCTCGAGGAGGATGCGGTTGAGCTGCTCGTCGTTGTCGATGTACTGCTCGCGCTTCTTGCGCTTGATCTTGTACAGCGGCGGCTGGGCGATGTAGACGAAGCCGCGGTCGAAGAGGCCGCGCATCTGGCGGTAGAGGAACGTCAGCAGCAGGGTGCGGATGTGCGAGCCGTCCACGTCGGCATCGGTCATGATGATGATCTTGTGGTAGCGGGCCTTGTCCTCCTTGAAGGCGGACTCCTCCTCGCCGGCGCCGATGCCGGTGCCGATGGCGGTGATGAGGGTGCGGATTTCCTCGTTGTTGAGGACCTTGTCGAGCTGGGCCTTCTCGGAGTTGATGAGCTTGCCGCGGAGAGGGAGGATGGCCTGGAAGCGGCGGTCGCGGCCCTGCTTGGCGGAGCCGCCGGCGGAGTCGCCCTCGACGATGTAGAGCTCGCACAGCGCCGGGTCGCGCTCGGAGCAGTCGGCGAGCTTGCCGGGGAGGCCGCCGCCGGAGAGGGCGCCCTTGCGGATGGTCTCGCGGGCCTTGCGGGCCGCCTCGCGGGCGCGGGCGGAGAGCAGGGTCTTGTCGATGATGCGCTTGGCGACGGCGGTGTTCGACTCGAGGAAGAACTTCAGCTTCTCGCCGACGATCTTCTGCACGATGCCGTCGACCTCGCCGTTGGAGAGCTTGGTCTTGGTCTGGCCCTCGAAGCGGGGCTCGGGGACCTTCACCGAGATGACTGCGACCAGGCCCTCGCGGACGTCGTCGCCGGTGATGGACGGGTCCTTTTCCTTCAGGAGGTTGTTGGCCTTCGCGAAATTGTTGATGACGCGGGTGAGGGCGGTGCGGAAGCCGCTGAGGTGCGTGCCGCCCTCGATGTTGTAGATCGAGTTGGCGTAGGCGAAGATCTGGTCGTTGTAGCTGTCGTTGTACTGCAGCGAGACGTCGACGACGATGTTGGGCAGGGCGGCGTTGGTCTCGTTCGGGGCGGAGTCGGAGAACGTGATCGGCCGGTCGTGCAGGACGTTCTTGTTCAGGTTGAGGAATTTCACGAACTCCGTGATGCCGTCCTTGAAGAAGAACCGGTCGCCCTTCTGCGCGCGCTCGTCGGCGAGCTCGATGTGGATGCCGGGGTTGAGGAAGGCGAGCTCGCGCAGCCGCTTGGCGAGGATCTCATACTGGAACTCGCGCGTGGTCTTGAAGATCTCGGGGTCGGGCTTGAAGGTGATCTTGGTGCCGGTCTTCTTGGTGTCACCGATCACGGCCATCTTGTGCGTGGTCTTGCCCTGCGCGAAGCGCATCTGGTGGACCTTGCCGTTGCGGCGCACCTCGGCCTCGAGCCACTCGGAGACGGCGTTGACGCACTTGGCGCCGACGCCGTGGAGGCCGCCGGAGACCTGGTAGGCGCCCTTGCCGAACTTGCCGCCGGCGTGGAGATTCGTGAGCACGAGCTCGAGCGCGGGAATCTTGTAGACCGGGTGCATGTCGACCGGGATGCCGCGGCCGTTGTCCTCAATGGAGCACGAGCCGTCGAGGTGGATGGAGACGGTGATCTGCGACGCGAAGCCCGCCAGCGCCTCGTCGATCGAATTGTCCACGACCTCGAACACGCAGTGGTGCAGGCCGCGCTCATTCGTATCACCGATGTACATGTCGGGGCGCTTGCGCACCCCCTCGAGGCCCTCGAGCTTTTGGATTTTGGAGGCGTCGTAGGCGTCGGCGCCGGCCTGATTCTTGGCGGTATTCTGGGAGTCTTCTGCGTCGGACATGTAGGGAAAATTGAGGGAAAAAGTGGGTGGAAAATGAAAGGAAAAATATCCCGCGAAACCGCGCGGCTGGCGAGGGTTATTTTAAGAAAAAACCAGCCCGGAAACGCCCTTCCTTTGGCCTATACGCGAGGGTTTCGTTTGACCGGGGTGGGGGTACCGGCAAAGTGGCGTGTCATGCTCGCTCCCGTGCTCGAAAAACTGCTGGTTTTACAAGATCGCGACGCCAAACGGCATGGTTTGGAGGCCCATTTGAAGGCGGTCCCCCGGGATATTGCCGCTGTGGAGCACAAAATCGCCTCCGAAAAGGCCGCCATCGAGACCGCCCGGCTGGAGCTGCGGGAGCTGGAGTCGGGCAAAAAGATGATCGAGACGGAGATCGGCTCGGCCGAGGGCAAGCTGGCGAAATACCGCACCCAGCAGTCGCTGGTGCGCAAAAACGACGAATTTCAGGCCTTGGGCCACGAAATCGAGACCGCCCAGGGCGCCATCGGCGAACTGGAGGGCCGCGAACTCGAGGTCATGTACCAGATTGACGAGGCGAAAAAGAAGTTTGCCGCCGCCGAGGCCGAGCTGAAGGCGAACATCGCCGGGCACGAGGCCCGCATCCGCACCCTCCACGAGCGGGAAACCAGCCTCACGGCCGAGCTGCAGGCCGCCGCGGCCGAGCTGGCCACCGCCCGCAGCCCGCTCGCCGAGCTGGAACTGAAGCTGTACGACCGCATCGCGGCGCGGGGCTTGCCCGCCTGCGTGCCCATCCGGGGCGGCAAGTGCGGCGGCTGCCACCTGAAGGTTTCCAGCGAGGTCGAGTCCGCCGCCCGCGGGAAGGCCGCCGACGGCAAACTCGCGACTTGCGACCAGTGCGGCCGGCTGGTCTATTGGGAATCTTAGCTTTGGGGCCTGGTCGTTGCTCCGAGTTCTTTGATCCCAAGGCGCGGGTAACGCCGCGCCCGATAAATTCGGAGAGGAAAGTCCGGACACCACAGGGCAGGATGCTGCGCCAGCCGCAAGGCGCGCGCAGGCGCCGCGTTTCAAGGCGCGGTGACGGACAGTGTCACAGAGAATATACCGCCCGGTTCGACTTGCCGCAAGGTGAGCTCGCTCAGGGTAAGGGTGAAAAGGTGGGGTAAGAGCCCACCGCGCCAGCGGCGACGCTGGCGGCACGAAAAACCCCGTCTGGTGCAAGGCAAAATAGGCGGCTGGGCGGCCCGTCCCATAGCCGCGGGTATGCCGCACCCTCCTTCGCTCGCGCAAGCGGGCGGCAGAGGGCACGGCCCGTCGCAAGACGTACGTGAGAGAAATGACGACCGAATCCCGCGCAAGCGGGAGGAACAGAATCCGGCTTACCGGCCCCAAAGCTAATAATTTTTCCAGGCGATCGTCACCGCAACTTCACGCCCCCGCCGTCTGGGTGTAACAATCGTCACCTAGTCTGCGGGGGTGAACCTAACCTTTCCCGGGCTTCGCTTTGTCTCGCAATTAGCCGCGGCGGCCACCGCCGCGGCTCTTTTTCTTCCGCCCGCGGCCACCGCCGCGGACTCCGACAACATCCTGCGGCTGGAGGAATTTGAAGTAGCCGCCCCGCGCACCAACGCGGAGACGGCCGCCCCGACCGACAGCAAACTGAGCGCCCGCCTGCCCACGTCGATCCTGTCGCTGCAGTACATCTCCAACAACGTCGTCCCGACTGCCGACTATACGACGATCGTGAACATCGCCCCGAGCGTCGCCAACGTGGAGACGAACGGTCCCGGCCTCAGCGAGGCGAAGCACACCACCATCCGCGGCATCGATGATGGCGGCTACAACGTGACCTTCGACGGGATTCCCTTTGGCGATTACAATTCCTACAGTCACCACACCACCAGCTATTTTCCGGCCAAGCTGATTGGCCAGGTCGTGGTGGAGCGCGGTCCCGGCGCGGCCAGCAACATTGGCATCGCAACCTTTGGCGGCACCCTGGCCCTTTATTCAAAGGATCCCCGGACGGAAAAGTCGTTCGTGCCCACCCTGAGTTACGGCAGCTGGAACACGCAACTTTACCACTTTGAGGTCAACTCGGGCGTCGCCGCCGCGCTCAGCCAGGGCTCCGCCATCGCCAGCTACCAGCGGATGACCACGGACGGTTACCGGACGAACTCCGACATGAAGCGCGACACCTACTACATCAAGTATCTGCAGCCCATCGGCAAGGACACCACGGTCACCGTGTTGAGCAGCGTCAACAAGATCGGCTTCGGCAACCCCAGCACGATTTCCCAGCAGCAGATCGACCTCTTCGGCCGCAATTTCGGCCTGAAGGACAACAACGCCGCCAATCATCTCGACCTGCTGAACCGGGCGTACAATTACCAGGACAAGACGGCCGACTTCGAGTACCTCGGCCTCGACTCACAGCTGAGCGACGGCTGGAAACTGGAGAACAAGGTTTACACCTATTCCTACGACAATATCAGCCACGAGAAACCCAAGGTTGGCACGGGTGCAGCGGCGGGCCAGATGCTCGGCTCCGTCAAGGGCAACGAATACCGCACCTACGGGGACACCTTCGCCCTGGCCCATGATGACGCCGTCGGCACCTTCAAGACGGGCCTGTGGTACGACACGACCACGAACCACCGCTACACCTATGGCGTGAATTACGACACGACGGGCGCCGGTGCCATCGACCTGACCTCCGCGGCCCTCTACAAGGCGGCCGCGCCCGGCGGCAACCCCGCCACCCTGCCCGGCGCCGCCGGCTACGATTACAAGTACCTGCTGGTGGACAAGGACACCACGTTTCAGGCCTTCGCCGAATATTTGTGGAAGATCACGCCGCAATTCGACGTCGATGCCGGCGTGAGCTACCAGCGGTTTGCCCGGGATTTCAACGCCACGGTCAACCAGACGGCGGGCCGCCAGGCGCTGGTCGCGACCCGCAGCGACACCAAGGCGCTGCCGTCGGTTTCGGCCCACTATTTCATCACGAAGGACTGGTCGGCCTATGCCCAGTGGGCCCAGGGCATGATGGCCCTGTCCGAGGGCAATTCCTTCTATGTCGACAACGCCAATCTCGGGGCGATCAACATCAAGCCGCAGCTCTCGACCAACTACCAGGTGGGCACGGTGTTCAAGCAGGACCGGTTCAACGCGGACATCGACGCCTACTATGTCGACTTCAAGAACTACGCCTACAGTGGTCCGGCCGACGCCTCGGGTGACCCGACCTATTACGGCGTAGCCGGCGGCGCCTACTATCAGGGCGTGGAAGCGGAGGGCACTTACTTCCTGGGCCAGGGGTTCAGCGCTTACGCCAACGGCTCCATCAATCGCGCGGTTTTCAAGGGCTCGAAACTGGACGTCCCCACGGTGCCCAAGAGCACTGCGGCGCTCGGATTTGTGTATGACGGCAGCGGCTTCTTCGGCTCCTTCACCGAGAAGTACGTCGGCAGCTGGACCGTGTACAACACCATCACCAATCCCGACCTGCCCGGGGCCGGCGCCTCGCGCTCGGCGAACAGCCAGAGTTACTGGATTGGCGACATGTCATTGGGGTACGGCCGGAAATTCGACCATGGTTTCTTCCGCAGTTTCAAGGTCCGCCTGCAGGTGAGCAATGTGTTCAACGAGAAAGTGCAGGTGCTCGACGGCATCAATGCCAGCGCCGCCAACGCCTACACGGGCGACGTGTTCAACGTCCTGCCGGAGCGGAACTATTTCGTCACCCTGGCCCTGGAATTCTAACCGCGATCATTCCCCACCATGCGCCCGTTCCTCTTCCTCCTCGCGCTCGTACTCGCCCTGCCGCTCCGTGCGGCCGCGGCTTCCGTCCCGGTCTCGTATCTCGCCGACAGCCGCACGGACATCCTCACCCTGCTGGCCCCGCCGCCGACGGCGGGATCGGCGGAGGACAAGGCCGACCTCGAGTCGGCCTATGCCGTGGCCTCCACCGCCACGCCGGCGCAGGTGGCCCAGGCGAAGGATCAGGTGAAGCTGACGCCCTTCCACTTCGCCCCGGCCATCGGCCCGTGGTTCCAGGCGGGCAAGTTCCCGAAGCTGGAAGCGCTGTTCAAGGAGGTCGAGAAGGAGAGCAAGGCGGTGACGTCCAAGGGGAAAAAGCAATGGCAGCGGCCGCGGCCCTACATCGTGGACCCCGCCCGCTTCCCGCACGCCGTCGAGCATGAAAAGCCGACGGACTACAGCTACCCGAGCGGCCACTCCACGCGCGGCACCGTGTATGCCCTGCTGCTGGCCGAGCTATTCCCGGAAAAACGCGCGGCCCTGATCGCGCAGGGCCGCGAGGTGGGCTGGCTGCGGGTGCAGGGCGCGGTCCATTACCCGACCGACATCTACGCCGGCCGCGTGCTGGGCCAGGCGCTGGCCCGGGATTTCCTCGCGAGCCCGTCCTTCCAAAACGATCTGGCGGCCGTCAGGACCGAGCTGGCGGCAGCGGGCCCGCATTGAGCGCGGGCCTTGGTGCGCTCCCGCGGCCCCCGGAAAAGACCGGGGCGACCGGCGCAGTTGTCTTGCCGCGGCTCGCCCGCTGCTGAAGTACTGCCCCATGTTGCTCCGCATTCTCCGGATCCTGACCGCATGCGTGGCCGGCACCGCCGTGCTGCCGGCGGCACCCGCTCCGGAACCACCGCCGGCGACGCCCCAGACGCAAACCCGCGTCACCGGCACCCTGTTGGCGCCGGAGACGCGGCAGCCGGTGGAATTTGCCGCCGTGACGTTGAAACGGGCGGCGGGCGCGGTCGTGGGCGGCACGATCACGGATCACCGGGGTCGTTTCGCCTTCGAGAAAATCCCGGCGGGTGACTACGCGGTGACTTATGGGCGGGTGGGGGGCGCGGTCCGCACGACAGCGACGTTCCAGGTCGATGGCGCCCGGACCCAGACCGACTTGGGCAAGCTGGAACTCGCCGACGAGCTGCTGCAGCTGAAGAAATTTGAGGTCACCGCCAACCAGGCCGCGCAGCTCAACTCAATCGACCGCAAGGTCTACAACGTGGGCAAGGAAATCCACAGTTTGACGGGCACGGCCAGCGACCTCCTGCAAAACGTCCCGTCGGTGGACGTGGACATTGACGGCAACGTCAGCCTGCGCGGCTCCGACAACGTCCTGATCCTGATCAACGGCCGTACCTCCGCCCTCATGGGGGCGAGCCGGGCGGAGGTGCTGCAGCAGCTGCCGGCCGACTCGATCGAGAAAATCGAGGTCATCACCAACCCGTCGGCCAAGTACAAACCCGATGGCACCGCGGGCATCATCAACCTCGTCCTCAAGCGCAAGCATGACGTCGGCCTGTCCGGCACGGTGAGTTTCAACGCGGGCAACAGCCAGCGCTACAACTCGAGCCTCTCGGTCAACTACCGCCCCGGCCCCGTCAATGTGTTCCTCAACTACAGCGTCCGGCAGGACGACCGCCGCCGCACCGCCTCGGATATCCGGACCATCACCGACCCCGTCACGGGCGTGGTCACCCACGCCGACAAGCAATCGGTCGAGCTCTCGCGCCCGATCACGCACCTCGTCCGCCTCGGCGTTGATTACGCCCCGGATGCAGCCAACCAGTTCAGCGTCACGGGTAGCTTCGATGACCGGACCTTCACGCGACGCGCGACCGACCACAACGTGGTCAGCGATGCCGCCGGGGTGGTGGCCAGCGACTACGACCGCGTGCGCTACGACCCCGAGTTCGAGCGGAGCACGGAGGCCGCGGCCACGTACCAGCACAACTTCGCCGACGAGGGCCATGAGCTGAAGCTGGAGCTCAAGCGCTCGGACACGAAGGAAGGCGAGCCCGACCACTACACGAACACCTACCGTACACCGGTCCAGGCGCCGACGTTCGACAACGTCCTCATTTCAAACGTGGAGCGCAGCCATGAGGCCAGCGTCGACTATACGCGGCCGCTGGGCGGCAAGGCCAAGTTGGAATCAGGCTATGACCTGACCCGCGAGACCCGGGACTCGGATTTCTACAACGAGTACCTTAATCCGGTCTCGGGCGCGTGGGTCGAGGACCTGGCCAAGTCCAACCGCTTCATCCTCGACCGCACGATCCACGCTTTTTACGCGACCTACGCGCGCACCTTGGGGTCCGTGGCGGTGCAGGCGGGCGTGCGGCCGGAAATCACCACGACCGAGTCCCAACTCGTCACCACCGGCCAGAACATCCCGAACGACTACGCGCGGATCTACCCGAGCCTGCACCTGACCTACCGCCTCGCCGAGCCGCACGAGTGGCAGCTGAACTACAGCCACCGCATCCACCGGCCCGGCACGGAGGACCTGAACCCGTTCCCGGAATATCTCGATCCCTTCACGCTGCGTGCCGGCAACCCCCGCCTGCAGCCCGAGGACATCCACTCGGTCGAGACCGGCTACAGCTACCACGAGGGCGACACGAGTTTCACCGCCACGGGCTACTACCGGTACACCTACCACGGGTTCACCAGCCTCACCACCAGCCTGGGCAACGGCGTCCTGCTCACCACCCGGGAAAACCTCGCCGTGAACCGGGCGAGCGGCCTCGAACTGACGGCGAATGTCGAGCTGGGCGGGCACGTGACGCTCAACTTCAGCAGCAACACCTTCTTCAATACGATCGACGCCTCCAACCTCGGCTATAGCTCGAGCCGGTCCGATGTGTCCTGGTTCGGCAAGGCGGGGCTCGCGTGGCGCGTCACCCCGGCCACCCAGCTGCAGTTCAACACGAAATATGCTTCCGCCTTCCTGACGCCCCAGGGCGAGCGCCGGCCAATGTTCCTCGCCAACTTCGGGCTCCGGCATGACCTCTGGCAGAAGAAGGCGGCGCTGGTGCTGACCGTGTCGGACCTGTTCAACTCCCTGAAAAGCGAAAACATCGTGAACACTCCGCTCCTCCGGGAGGACATCGTCATGCGGCGCAGCTCGCGGATCATTTACCTGGGGATCACTTATAACTTCGGCCAGCCGGGGAAGAAGTCCAAGGACGACGCCCTGAAGTACGACAACTCCCTGTGATTTCCCGGGGTTGGGTGCCCAAGGGCCGACGTCACCCGATTGTTACCCGTTGGTCGCGGAACCGCCACGGGCCCAGGGCAGGCTGGCGGCGTCAGGTTGGACGCGCCATTCCTGCCGGCTTAGTGTTGTGGGCCGGACGGGTGGTGGTGCGGTTCTGATCGGGTTTTCCCGGCGCACCAGGGGTGGTGCGCCGGGAATTGCCCTTGACTCTCCGCGGCGCGTTTGGGTTTCTGTCCGGCTCAAAACTCACACCATCCATGGCCAACACCAAATCTGCCATCAAAGCCGCGCGTAAGTCCGCCCGCTTCACCCTCCGCAACCAGGGCGTCAAGACCCGCCTGAAGACGCTGCACAAGAAGCTCGAGGCCGCGATCAAGGCCGGCGAGGCCGCCGCAATCAAGGCCGCTGCCGGCGCCTATGCCTCCGCGATGGACAAGGCCGTGAAGTCCGGCGTGGTGCACAAGAACGCCGCGAGCCGCGCCAAGGCCCGCGCCGCGAAGTACGTCTTCGCGAAGTAAGCCCGGCGCCCCGCGCCGACCCTTTCGACCCCGCGCGCCACCGGCCGCGGGGTTTTTGTTTTTGCCCTGGCCGGGTGGGCGGAGGCTCTGGTTGTCGGTCCCCGCCGCGACGGCGGGAGCTTTTCCTTTTGCCACGGCCGCATCCGCGTTCATCCGTTCTTGATCGTGGCCGCCGCCTCGCCCCGCCTTGCCCTGCATCTCGCCCGCCACGCCGACACCGCGTGGCGCGAGGTGGTCCGCCCGTGGCTCGAGGCGGGGGGCGGGCGGCTGGAGCGGGCCTACGTCATCGTGCCGACGCGGGGCCAGGCGCAGGCGCTCAAGCAGCGCTGCCTCCGGGAAGGCCTTGCCCTGCTCGGCGTGGAATTCCTCACGCCCGGCCTGGCGCGGAAGAAATGGCTCGAGCTGGCCGGCGGCGCCAAGCCCACGATCGGCCGTGAGCTGCTCCTGCTTGGCCTGCGCACGCTGGTCGCGCGGCGGCTGGCCCCGCTGGCCCCGGCGGATGCGGCGTGGGGCTTCTGGCAAAGCCTGCAGTGCGACCCGGAGCGCGCGCTCGACGATTTCGACGAGCTGCTCAAGGCGGGATTCCGCGCGGAGGATTTTCCGCTGGCGCCCTTGCGCGGGGTGTTTGTGGAGCTGACCGCCTGGGTCGAGGCGCGCGGCTATGCGCTCGCGGCGCGGGTCGCCGAGGCGGCGGGACTGACACCGGTGGCGGCGGGGGACCGCCGGATCGGCGGCCGGGTGCTGGTGTGCGGCTTGGGCCCGGAGATGTGGGGGGAATTTTTCAACGTGGCGGCCTTTGTGCGGCGCTGCGACTCGGTGACGGCGGTGCTGCCGGAGCCGGCCTTCCGCGGCCGCGCGGACCTGGATGAAAAGTGGATCGCCCTCTGGTCCGTGCTGCTGGGCGTCGAAGCCCAGCCGATCGACGCGCCGGAGCCGGCGGCCACCTGCGAGGGAGTGGGCGCGCTCTGGGGCCGGGGGGCGACCGACCCGGCCCGCGCACGGGTGATCGTGGGGCGCACGCGGGGCGACGAGATGCGGCTGGTGGCCCGCGAATTGGCCGCGTTGCTGGCGGCGGGCGCCGAAAACATCGGGGTGGTTTTTCCCGGCGCGGACCCGGCGCACCTCGCCCTGGCCCGGCTGCTGGCGGAGCAGGGCGTGGCGTTCGTCGACCTGCTGGAGACCGCCGGCCCGCCGCCGCTCGACGGGCAGATCCAGCGGGCCCTGCTGGCTTTTTACGAGCGCGGGGCGCGCATCGAGGAACTGCTCGCGCTCTGGCCGCTGCTGCGGGCCAGCGGCGCGGTCACGCTGTCGCCGGCGGACGCGCGGCGCGCGGTGGAGCGGAGCTTTGACGTGCGGCAGGCGCATGCCGTCGAGGGGCACCGGGCCGAATGGGCCACGGAGGCCCCGGAGCTGGCGCGCGTGGCCGGGCTGCTGCTGCCCGCGTGGCCCGCGGAGATTGCACTGGGCGCGGCGCTGAAAAAATTCCGCGCGGTGTGCGGGGCGCTCGAGGTGGAGGAGCCGGAGGGCTGGGGCCCGCTCGAGGCGCTGGCGGTCCGCGAGACCGGGCTGCTGCCGGGACCGGTGGTGCTGGGCGCGCTGGGCTCGTTCCTGCCCGAGCAATACCCGGTGACGGCGGCGCCGGGCCGGGGGAACTTCGCGCGGGTGTCGCTGGGCACCTGGCGGCGGATGGAGGGCGTGGCGTGGTCGCATTTGATCCTGGTAGAGAGCAACGCCGGGGTCTGGCCGCCGCGGCGGGAGCCGAGCTGGTGGCTGACCGACGAGGAGCGCACGGCGCTCAACGCGCGCGGCCGGTTCACGCTGGGCCTGTTCACCAGCGAGGAGCGCGCGGCCCTCGAGCGGGCGGGTTACCAGGGACTGGCCCGGGACACGCGGCAGGAGATGATTTTCACGGCGGCGCTGTTTTCCGAAAGCGAACCCGAGTTGAAGCTCGCGCCGAACGCCTGGCTGGAGCGCGTGATCTGGGCGCAGGGTCTGGCCGGCGGCTCGGCCGGGCTGGAGGCGGCGTTTGACCGGCTGGCGGGGGAGTGTCCGCCGGCGGCAGCGACGACGGACGTGGCGGCGTGGCGCGCGACCTGGGAGGGCCGGCGCGAGGCGGCGCGGCCGTTCGACGAGTTTTTCTTCGCGGGCGACCCGCGCCTGGTCACGCCGGAAAAACTCTCCGCGAAGCGGATCGAGCGCGGCGTGCAGGATCCGGCCGAGCTGTGGTTCGAGGCGGTGCTGGGGGTGCGGCGCGTGGCCTGGGAGCCGCTGGCGCGGACGCGGCGCAAGGCGCTGGGCCAGCAGGCGCATCTGCTCCTGGCCGCGGCGCTGCGCAGCACGGAGGTGAAAAACGGCTTTGGCGAGATGCCGCCGCGGGCGGAGGCGCAGGAACGGCTGGGGCGGGCGCTGGCGGCGCGGCGCGGGCAGTGGCCGGCGGACCGGTATTGGGACTCGTTTCACGCGGAGCTCGCGCAGATCTGCGCGGGGCTGCTGGAGAATGTCTATGCGCTCGAGGCGGGCCGGTATGTGGCGACGGAGGCGTGGCTGCCGGCGCCGGCGGAAGTGGCGCGCGGTGCGTGGCGGCTGCCGGTGGTGGGGCGGATGGACCTGGTGCGGCTCGACCGGCCCGAGTGGCGCGGCGCGCAGGTCGACATCGTGGATTTCAAGACCGGCGGGGATCCCGACTTCTCGGTGGAGCGGATGGCGCGCAGCGGTGCGTCGCTGCAGCTCGGCGTCTATCTCGCCGGCGCGCGTTCCCTAGGGGCGGCGAGCGGCCGGGTGTGGATGCTCAAGCCCGAGCCCGGCGCGATGGCGATGATCGACTTCGGCGGGCTCGAGGCCGCGCTCGCGAAGCTCGACTGGCTCGCCGCCGCGATGGCGCGCGGCGTGTACGGCGCGCTGACCAAGGACCGCTCGGCCTATGCGCCGCCCGGGTATGCGTGGCCGCTGGCCAGCACCCCGGTGCGGCACGCGGTGCTGGCGGCGAAATTCGCGGCGACCTTCCCGCGCGAGGCCACGGAGGCGGACGATGAGTAACCTGAAGCTCATCGACCAAGCGGCCCGGGACCGGTTCCGCGATGACTGGGACGCGAACCTGGCCGTGAGCGCGAACGCGGGTTCGGGCAAGACCACCGCGATCTCGGAGCGGCTGGCGGCGATGGCGCTCGCGCCGGACGGCCCCGCACGACTGCGCCGGACCGCCGTGGTCACCTACACCAAGAAGGCGGCGGCGCAGATTGAGCAGCGGGCGCGCCAGGTGCTGCTGCGGCGGATCACGGAGGCCGGGGGGGAGGACCTGGCGCCGCTCGATCACCTCGAGCGCGCGTTCTTCGGGACGATCCACAGCTTCTGCCTCAAGCTCGCGCAGCTGTACGGGCAGACCGTGGGCATCAACCTGAACCCGACGGTGGTGGCGGAGGATGACGCGGCGTTGTGGGAGGAGTTTGTCGAGCAGGACCCGATGGATTTCACCCGCCTGCCGGCGGCCGAGCTCGCGGCGTTCCTGCGGCACGTCCCATTGGAGACGATCTTCGAGTTTGCCGGCAAACTGGACGCGGGCACGGCGCAGACGCTGCTGGCGCGCGACCTCTCCGGTCTGCCCCCCGCGCCGGCGCCACAGGTGCTGGCGGAGTTGCTGGCCCTGCCCGTGAAAGGAGCGGGGGCGAAAAATATCCGGCTCAGCCAGCAGCGGGCGCAGGCCTGGCAGGACGCCTGGGCGCAGGGCGCGAAGTTTCAGCCGCTGTATGAGCCGGCGGGTTCGGCCCGGGCAGTGGTGGAATTGGCGCAGGCGTGGATGGCGCCGCTGAAGCGCTGGCTGGCGGACGCCGGGGCGGTGCTCGCGGCCGAGCTGGCGGGGCGGTACCGCGCGTGGCGGTTTACGCGCGGCGTCCAGACCTACGTGGACCAGATC
The DNA here is from genome assembly GCA_903872505.1 of uncultured Opitutia bacterium. GTDB lineage: Bacteria > Verrucomicrobiota > Verrucomicrobiia > Opitutales > Opitutaceae > Opi-474. Next base: position 31,004 of record CAIQKV010000078.1, on the reverse strand, counting down.
GATGCCGCGATGGCGGTGCTGCGCGACGAGGCGCTGCTGGACCGCGTCCGCGCCGAGGGCTGGCGGATCATCCTGGACGAGGCCCAGGACACGGACCCGCAGCAATTCGCCGTGCTGGTGGAGCTGGCCCGCGCCCCGGGCGCGCGGCGCGGGGCGTGGCCGCAGGACACGGGGCGGGGCGACGGGCCGCGGCCGGGTCATTTCTGCATGGTGGGCGACGGGCAGCAGGCCATCTACGGCAGCCGCGCCGACATCGGGAATTTTTCGCGGCACGTGGAGGTGTTCCGGCGCGGCGATGGCGGGGAGTTGCTGGAGTTCCAGGTGACGTTCCGCGCGCCGCAGGCCGTGATCGGCCTGCTGAACGCGACCCTGCCGGCGGCATTCGGGCCGGACCGCGGGACAAATTTCGGGCTGCCGCCGGAGGAAGGGGCGCCGGCGCCGTTCCTGCAGGTGCCCTATGTGCCGCTCGAGGCGGGCCCGGGGAATGAAGCCGGCCTGGTGGGGCGGTTGGCCCTGGCCCAGCCGGCGCAGGAACCGGCGGGGGTGGAAGCCTGGCTGGCGGAGGAAGCGCGCCAGGTGGCGGAATGGCTGCGGCAGCACGGCCCGGCTGCGGTGGGCGCGCGCCAGTGGGGCGAAGTCGCCATGCTGGCCCCGCGGAACGAATGGCTGGCGACGGCCCGCAAGGCGTTTGAGCGCGCGGGACTGAAGGTGGCCCTGCAGACGCGCCAGAGCCGCAGCGGGGACCATCCCGTCTACGCGTGGCTCGCCGGCCTGCTGGCGGTGTGCGCCGACCCGGAGAACACCTTCGAATGGGTCGGCGTGCTGCGGGAGGTGTTTGGCGTGAGCGACGCCCTGATCGCCGCCGAGTTGCGCCGGCATGGCCGGCTGGCGTGGGACGAGCCCGCGGTGCATGCCGCGCCGCTGGCGGACGCGCTGGCTCGAGTGCGGCCGTTCGTGCTGCGGGTGAACGACGAGGGCCGCGCCCTGGAAACGTTCGCGCACGAACTGGTGACCGCGGCCGCGCTGGCCGAACGGGCGGGGGCGCTCGATGCGAGCGGTGGCCTGGGGAGCGAGCTGGACCGGCTGCTGGCGCAGGCCGCCGAACTCGGCCTGCAGGGCGCCGGCCCGCGGGCATGGCTCGCGGAACTGCTGGCGCACCTCGAGGACGGCCGGCCCGCGGGCAAGCCGGTGGACGACGCGATCAACCTGCTGACCTCGCATTCGGCGAAGGGCCTGGAGTGGCCCGTGGTCATCGTGCTTGGGTTGTGGCGCGGGATCGGCAACGTGAAGGAGCCCGGGATGAAACTGGTGCGCGACACCCGCGCGGGGACACAGGTGTTTTTCGACCTGGCGAGCCTGCCGCCCCCGACCCGGGAGTCGCGCGAGCGCGAGCGCGTGCGCGAGCTGACGCGGCTCCTGTACGTGACGCTGACGCGGGCCCGGCGCGGACTGGTCATTCCCTGGGCGGCGGGGTTTGGCGGGTCGCAGCGCGAGCATCCGAGCTTTGCGGAGTTGTGGGGCGCGGATCCGGCGGCGATCGGTGAACTGACCGGTGAGCCCCGGGTGAAAGCCGCGGCACCGGCCGCGGCACCGCTGCGCGCGGTGGCGCCGGCGACCGAACCGGTTGGGCCGGCTCCGGCCAATCTGCCCGCGCGCCTGCTGCCGCATCAACTCGCGCACACGCCGGATGCGGTGCGACTCGCGCGGCACGAGACGGGAGTGGATGAGCCGTCCGCCAGGGGCGGGGTGGACGATCCGATCTCGTACGGCCTGTGGTGGCACGAGACGATGGAGTCCCTGCCGTGGACCGGCGATGACGCAGCGGTGGCGGCGTATGGCGCCGGCGCCTTGCAGGGCGCGGAGGCCCTGGGATTCCGGCCCCGCGCGGAGGAGGAATGGACGCGGTTGCGCACGAGCGCGGCCTGGCCGGTGCTGCGGGCGGCGCGCTGGACGCACCTCGCGGAGATCGGGATTTTCGCGCCGCTCCGGCCGGGCGCCTGGATCGACGGCGTGATCGACCTCGTGTTGCACGACGCCGTGGCGCGCGAGATCTGGGTGCTGGATTGGAAAACCAACCGGCGTCGTCCCGGCGAAACGGACGCAGCCCTGCTGGCCCGGCTGGTGGAGGAATATACCCCGCAGCTTTCGGCCTACGGGGAATGCCTCGCGGGGTTTTTCCCGGGCTGCCGGGTGCGGCAACTGGTTTTCTCAAGCGTCGCGGGGGTGGGGAGCGACATGGGCGGCGTGAAATTCTAGCTTTACAGGCCGCGGTGCGCCTCGCACGGTGCGGTTTAATTCTCTTACACCATGGGTAATCTCAAAAAGAAACGCCGGCTGAAAATGTCGAAGCACAAGCGCCGGAAACGCCTCAAGGCGAATCGTCACAAAAAGCGCACGTGGCAGAAGTAAACTAAACCGCGCGGGACGCCTTGGCGTCCGACCCCGGTTTGTCGCAAGCCCGCCGTTAGTCACGGCGGGTTTTTTTTGGCAGTGCGCTGCCGGGCGCGTATGGCTGGTCCTTGCGCGGCCCTGGTGGCGTCAGCCGTCCGGCTTGCAAGGGAATGGCAATGGATGCCTGTCGGTTGCAAACCGTGCGAGAAAGCAATGGTCCGTGAGGCGTTTCTGGACTTTCCAGAGAAATCCGGGAGGCATCGCGCTCGTCGCGAACACTTTGATGAAGAAAAGGTAAATGGCTGCAAGCCAGCAGGTGAGGCGGGGGAATAGGCTTGTCATGGAGGGTTTTTTTGACGAGTTTTCACGCTCGGTTTGCGCTTTGCCGCTTTGCGGGCTGCTGCGCCTGCCCTCGTTTCCCATTTTTTCAATCAACTAGAGTATTAACCCCACTATCCACCATCGTATCCTGACCGCGGCGAACTGAGTCCTCATGTTTTTTTCCACCAAGACTAAAGGCTATTTCGTCGAGCAGTCCGATCATGCGATGCTGCTGGCGCGCACGTCTGCGCCGGTGTCGCCGATGGTGATTGAGGAGATGCGCCAGTGCCCGGTCGGCGATGCCGATGCCATCGCCGAGGCGATCCAGATCATTCAGCCCAAACCGGGCCCCAGCGGCTATCTGAATGCCTGTTGTGGCGTCTACCCGGCCAAACGGCTGGTGCGCCGCGCCTCGCTGGAGCTCAAACGCACCAAGGAGCCGGCCTATTTCGCCGAATTGCTGACCACCCAGTTCCGCATCGATCCGGACAAGTACACCGTGCATGTCATCAATGCCGTCGATGGCACCGACTATGACGTGAGCCGGTCGACGCAGAAAGAGGTGCTGTTCTGCGGCCTGGCCTCGGATGACGTGATCGTGGCGCAGGACCGGCTGCTGTCGGCGGGAATCTACCCCGAGGCGCTGGAACTTGGCTCGGTCGCCACGCTGGGCGCGCTGGTGGACTATTTTACCTTCACCAAGTCAAAGACGCCCACGCTCGTCCTCGAGGTCGGCACCGACACCACCCATTCTTTCATCGTCTCGTCGGGCGGCGTGGAAGCTTCGCGTCCGATTCCGCAGGGCCTTGATGCCATGGTGCCCATCGTGCAGAAGGAACTGGGGCTGAAGGACGAGGAATCGGCCAAGAAGCTGTTTTACTCGAATACCTTTGATTTCACCGGCATGGGTCCGCTGCTCGTGAAAAAGCTGCTCAAGGAGCTGCAGTCGTCCATCGGCTTTTATGAGGTGCAGACCGGCCAGTCGGTGGGCTCGGTGATTTGCACCATGCTGCCCACCAAGCTCGCCTGGCTCGATGACGCCATTGCGGCCGCGCTGGGGGTGTCCAGCACGAAGCTGGATCTCATTCCCTGGCTGGGGTCCCGGCATGTCACCATCGCGGAAGGCGCCGCCCCCGGCGGGGTCGATCTGCGCTGGCTGGGCCTGCTCAGCCTGATGACCAGTCAACTTTCGTCCAATGCTGTCGTTGCTGAAAAAAAAGCCTGAGACCGCCCCGGTCTCGGAAATGCCCCCTTGGCATCCCGACCTGCGCAATGCCGCGCGGCTGCCGGATACCAAGGTCGTGCGCACGGCGTTTTTCATCAACGGCGCGTTCGTCTTCCTCGCGCTCGGCCTCCTGCTCTGGTTCTCCTACCAGGAATACAAGCTGCACAACCTGGAGCGCCAGATCGCGGACTGGGACCAGGCGATCAACCGGGACAAGAAGGAAAGCGACCATTTCGTCGCGCTCTATGGCAAGTTCCAGGCCGAGCTGGCGCGGATCAACGAGGTGAACGACTTCGTGAAATCCAAGCCGGCCGTGTCGCAGCTGCTGATGCACCTCGGGGAGACGCTGCCGAAGGACATCGCCCTGGATGCCTACGAACAGCAGGCGCAGGGGGTCACGCTGCGCGGCACGGTGCGCGGCACGCCCGACCAGGCCAGCGGCTATGCCTCCGCCTACCTCGACCAGCTGCGCACGGACAGCGTGCTCGCGAAGTACTTTGACGACTTCGGCTTTTCCGGCCAGGGCGTGAGCCGCAACGCCCAGACCCACCGGCTTTCGCTCCAGCTGTTCCTCCATTTCAAGAACGCGCCGAAGGGGGAGAAACGATAATGGACACCGAACAGATCGTCACCTCCCTCAAGGCCAACCCGATCGGCGTGGCCTGCGGCGCGCTGGCCCTGGCCCTCGCGGTGGGGATTTATTTCCGCAGCGACCATGTGCCGGACAGCGAGGCGCTGCTCGAGCAGAAGGCCACCCTCGGGGATCGCCTCGATGCCAACCTCAAGAACGGGGTGCAGCTGCCGGAGCAGCTGGCGGCCATCACCGCCGCGCGGCAGCAGGTCGAGACCCGGCTCATCCGCCCCGACGAACTCGCGAAGAACCTGCAATTTTTCTACAAGCTCGAGGCCGACACCGGGACGAAGCTGATTGATTCGCGCCAGGCCCAGGTCACGCCGGGCAAGCCCGCCAAGACCAAGACGACCTACGCCGGGGTCGGCTTTGCCGTGGCGGTGCGGGGCGATTACGTCCGCCTGCTCGATTTCCTGCGCCGGCTGGAGAGCGGCCAGCGGTTCTGCCGGGTCTTGACCGCCACCGTCGGGACCAGCGGGTCCACAGACAAGGAGCGCGGCAATGAGCTGACCCTCAACCTCAGTCTCGAACTTCTCGGCCAGCCATGAACCCGCGGCGCTATCTTCCGCTTGTGCTCCTCGCGCTGGCCTTCGGGTCGGAAGCCGGTGCTGCCCCGAAGTCGCACGGGCGGAAGCCGCCCGAGTCCGACATCGCCTCGAAGGAGACCCGCGACAAGGCGATCGAGCTCGCCCAGACCCTGGCCAAGGTGGAGACGCCGTCGTCCCTCGCCGACGTCCAGCTGCCCAAGCCCTTCAATCCCCCCGGCTTTGGCCTGGCCTCCGCGGATGAAGCGCACCCGGCCTCGGAAGCCGCATCGGCCGGGCCCGCCAAGGCGTTTGGCGACAAGGAAATCCTTGCCGCCATCGCGCCGCGCATCCTGCCGACCGGCACCTTCACCATGGGCTCCGAACGGCTGCTCATGTTCGGCAAGAAAAAGCTGAAGGCCGGCGACCACCTCACCGTCAATTTCGAGGGCCAGGACTACACCCTCGAGCTTGTTGCCATCGACCGCACCAACTTTACGCTCCGCCTCAGCCACGAGGAAATTACCCGACCCATCAAACCTGGAAAAAACCCATGAGAACCCGCCTGCTCCTCCTGTCAGCTTTGTTCGTCACCGCGGTGCTTGCGACCGCGCGAAGTCAGCCCGCCCCTGCGCCTGCTCCGGCCAAGGCGGACAGCGCGCCCGCTCCCGCCGCCGTGCCGGCCCCCGCCCCCGCTCCCGCGGCAGTGGTGGAACCCGCTCCTGCCCCCGCCCCGGCGGCCGCGGAAAAGGCCGCCGAGCCTGCACCCGGCGGCGCCGCGACCATCAAGGACACCGAACCGGCGCACACCGCCATCACGGCCAAGTCCAAGGATGCGTCCGGCAAGGACACGCTCTCGGTCGACTTCCCGGACGAGGACATCCGCAACGTCCTGCGCAACGTCGCCGATCTCTTCGAACTCAACCTGGTCATGCCCGACACGCTGCAGGGCAAGACCTCGATCAAGCTCCGCGACGTCACGTGGCGGCAGATTTTCGAGGTCGTCCTGAAGCAGGTGGGCTACACCTTCATCGAGAAGGACAACATCGTGAAGATTGTCGGCATCGCCGAACTGCAGGGCGAGGCGTTCACTACCAAGACCTTCATCTTTGAAAACGTGGCGGCGGCCAAGATCAAGCCGCTGATCGATTCCATGCTGACGCCCAAGCGCGACGGCGACCCGGCCAAGAACATCACGCCCCAGCCGGCCGGAACGATCGTGGTCAACGACCTGGCGAACGAGCTGATCGTCACCGACCAGTCCACCGTCATCGCCCGCGTCGGCGACATGATCGCGCGGCTGGATACGGAGCCCAAGCAGGTTGTGATCGAGACCAAGTTTGTCGAAATCTCGAAGGTCGACAAAAAGAACCGCGAGGTCGCCCTGGCCTACGACGGCAGGCCCTTCGCGATCGCCACGGGGATTGGTACCGGCCCGGGCGCCAGCATTCTCGTCCCGTTCGACGCCAACTCGGGCACGCTGCAAGGCGGTTCGCCGGTGGCCATCTACAACTCGAACGAATTCCACGCCCTGGTGAACATCATGAACCAGGCGCAGAACGTCCGGCTGGTCACGAACCCGACGATTGTCGCCATCAACGGCAGCAAGTCCGAGATCAAGATCGGCCGCGAATTGCAACTCGTCACGGTCACCACGACGACCTCGGGCAGCACGCCGGTCACGACCGCCACGGCGGGCGACATCAAGTTCGTCGGCATCAGCATCGAGGTGACGCCCAACATCACCGGCAGCAAGCTGATCGCGCTGAAGGTCAAGCCGGAGAAGAGCAGCGTGTTTTCCACGCGGATCATCAAGGAGAACTACTTTTACGACATCGACAAACGGTCGGGTGACCTGAACATCATCCTCCGGGACGGACAAACGGCGGCAATCGGCGGGCTGGTCAATCAGGAGTCCCGCAAACAGAACACGAAGGTTCCCTTCCTGGGCAGCATCCCCGTCCTGGGCGCACTCTTCCGGACGACCTCGGATGAGGTGGATACGGTCAACCTGGTGATCTTCATCACCGCCTCGGTCCTCGAGCCCAGCAAGATGAAGTATGACACCGTCATCGCCAAGGATCAGCTCAACGATCTGGACGTGACCGAGCGCGACGTGGTCGGAAAGTACTACAAGAAATCCGAGGCGGAGGAGGCCATGTTTGAGCGGGTGGGCATCGTGCGCAAAAACACGCAGGATGCGGAAATCATGGACCAGCTCAGCACGGACGCCGGAGCCAAACCCAAGAGCAAATTGCCCGAATAGTTTGGCCTGCTCCCGGCACCTCGCTGGTGCCGGGAGTGCCAATCAAGCCCCGCGCTTGATCGGCAGCTGCGCAAATTCGTCGCCGACCCGTCCGGGGTCGGCGATTTTGCTTTCGGTCGCCCGCAACACCGGCCCCGTACGGGGCGGCGGCGCTCCGTCCCGGTTTGGCGGGTCACGTGGCGGGACTTGCACGGGAATGAAACGCATCTAGGCTTGGCGCCCACATGAGCGCACCCCGGACCAACGCTGCCGCGAATCCCGCCGGCCATGCTTTTTCCAGCGGGTTTGCGCTCCTGGCTCCCCATCTGGCGGAGCTCGACCGGTTGTTGCATGCCCAGCTGGCGGCGTTTGAGCCGGAGATCCGCGCCATGGCGGATTATTGCATCGATACCTCGGGCAAGCGCATCCGCCCGGCGCTGGTGTTTCTCAGCGGGTGGCGGGGCCCGGATGTGATTTCGCCCGAACTGGTGCGCGTGGCCGCCGTGGTCGAGCTCGTGCACCTGGCCACCCTGGTGCATGACGACATCATGGATGGCGCCGAGGTCCGCCGCAGCCGGCGCACGGCTGCGCGGGAGTACGGCCCGACCGCCGCGGTGCTGCTGGGCGACGCCTTGTTCGCCCATGCGCTCAACCTCGCCACGCAGTTTCCCACCACGGAAGTCTGCGCCGCCGTCTCGGAGTCCACTCGCCGGGTGTGTGCCGGCGAGATCGTGCAGACGCTGCGGCGCGGCTCGACCAACGTGACCCGGGCGGACTACGAACGGATCATCGACCTGAAAACCGCGGAGCTTTTCCGCGTGTCGTGTTTTCTCGGCGCGCGTCTGGCGGGCTTTGCGCCCGGCTACGTGGAGGCAGCCAGCCGTTTCGGGCGGCACCTCGGCATCGCGTACCAGATGTACGACGACCTGGCGGATTTCTTCGGGGAGGAGAAACGCATCGGCAAGACCCTCGGGACCGACTTCGCGAGCGGCAAGCTGACCCTGCCGCTGCTGGTGCTGATGGAGCGGTTGTCGCCCGGCGAGCGGGCCGAGCTGACAGGCGAGATTCTTGGCCAGCGCCCGGTCCAGCCGGCGCTGCGTTTGCAGCAGATGGGCCGGCTCGGGATCTTTGGCGCGGTGGCCGGGGCGGTGAAGGCCGAGGTGGATGCCGCCACCGCAACGCTGCGGGAATGGCCGGGTGAGGCACCCACGCCCCTCCTGCTGGGCCTATGCGATGTGCTGCGCGAGCAGGTGGCGTCGCTGCGGCCCGCTGGCGGCTAGGGAACCGGGGGAAGATTCCGTTTGCGCCGGCCCTCATTAGCCGCTTTGTTCTCGCAGCCATGGATGCGGTCAAGACCTTGGGAAAGACTTTGGTGGCGTCACCCGAACGCCAACTCGAGGCCGATTCCGACCTGGCCATCGTCCGCCGGGTGCAGGATGGGGATGTCGCCGCTTTTGATCAACTGGTCCTGAAATACCGCGGGCGCGTCTATTCCGTGGTCTATAACCTGACCTCCAACCGCGAGGACGCCGCCGACCTGACCCAGGACGCGTTCATCAAGTCCTTCCAGTCCATCAATCGCTTCCAAGGGCAGTCGTCCTTCTTCACGTGGCTGTACCGCATTGCGGTCAATTCGACCCTTACCCACCTCCGGAAGAACCGCTTGCGGACGTTCTTCAGCTTTGAAAAAATTAACGAGGACGACAGGGTATCAGCGGAAGTCATTGCTGCACTGACAGATGCGACTGGGGCGGACCATGAGACTTTCGCCCGGGAGCTGCAGGAAAAATTGAACGAGGCGATGCAAAAACTGTCTATCAAGCATCGAACCGTGATAACCCTTTTTGAAATCGATGGCCTTGGTCATCAAGAAATTGCCGAGATTATGAACTGCTCGGTGGGCACGGTTCGCTCGCGGCTGCACTACGCGAAGCAGCTGCTCCAGTCCGAGTTGCAGCCTTATATCCGCCGATGAACGACAACCCCCGAAAGACCACGGTCACCCTGGAGGAGTTGCTGCGGGTAAAGCGCGCCGAACAGCCACCGGCGGAATTCTGGACCCAGTTTGAGCACGGGCTGCGCGCCAAGCAGCTGGCCGCCATTGTCGAGCCTCGTCCGTGGTGGGCTCCGTTTATCCGGATCGGTGCGCGGCTTTCCCGTTATCAGCTGCCCGTCGGGGCCACGGCCATCCTCGCCATCACTTTTCTCACGGTCTGGGAGTATCACCCGACCAGTCCCGCGCCCGCGTTTGAACCCGTGATGACCGAGTCTGCCGGCTTGGCGGCACCCGCGCCGGCGGCCGACCGGGCGGTGGCGGTTGATTCCGCGAGCGGCCCGGCCATGTCCAGCGCCGCGATGGTGGCGACATCCGGACCGGCACCGGCGGCGGCAGTCGCCGAGTCACAGGTGGTCCAGCCGGCAGCGTCGCTCGGCACCTCGTCCCACGTGGCGGTGATCAACTCCGAACTCGCGTCCGCCCGTTACGTGGCCGACAACCTGGCCGCCGCGCAGGCGGCCGACCCGCAGTTCGACCAGATGCTGGGCTCCTCCCTGCGTGGCATCGAAAGCCGCCCCGCCCGCGCGGAGCCGCTCGCCCAGATCAGCGTGCCCGGCAACACCCGTCGCTCCCGTCTGCTGGGCGGCGTGGCCTGGCTCGCCTCGGCCGGCACCGGTGATTCCGCGCTGCGCGTGAATGAGTCGGCCGCACACCATCTGACCGAGCGCCGCCTCTCCGAGTCCGACGTGGTCAGCCGCGTCGATCTGGGCGGCGACCGCGTGACGGTGAAGTTCTGAGTTCCCGACCCGCGTCGGCCCCGGCCCGCCCTTCCCGGCGGGCCTTTTCGTTTTCGGCTTCCCCCATCCGCGCCTGCGTTCCGCCAAGTGAAGCGGGCGGGATTCAATGGGGGCGCTGGAGCCCCGGTCGATGACCAGGGGCGGCGGCGCCGCGAAGAACGACCAGCGCCGGCGGCGCTCAGGCCTTGGCCGGCAGGCAAGCGCCGCAGCCGTTCACATAGAAATCGTTGCCCTTGTCGTCGATGAGGATGAACGCCGGGAAATCCTGCACCTCGATCTTCCACACGGCCTCCATGCCGAGTTCGGGATACTCGAGCACCTCGACCTTCCGGATGTTCTCCTTGGCCAGGATCGCCGCCGGGCCGCCGATGCTGCCGAGGTAAAAGCCGCCGTGCCGCTTGCACGCCTGGGTCACGGGCAGGCTGCGGTTGCCCTTGGCGAGCATCACCATCGAGCCGCCGAGCGACTGAAACAGGTCGACATAGCTGTCCATGCGGCCAGCGGTGGTCGGGCCAAACGAGCCGGAGGCGTAGCCCTTCGGCGTCTTGGCCGGGCCCGCGTAGTAGACCGGATGGTCCTTGAAATACTGCGGCAGCCCCTGGCCGGCGTCGACGCGCTCCTTCAATTTGGCGTGGGCAATGTCCCGCGCGACGATCATCGGCCCGGTGAGGGAGAGGCGGGTCGTCACCGGGTATTTCGACAGCTCGGCGCGGATCTCGGCCATCGGGCGGTTGAGGTCGATCTGGACGATGGGGCCGTCCTGCAGCGTCCGCTGCCCGGCGGGGATGAACCGGCCGGGGTTGAGCTCGAGTTTCTCCAGGAAAATGCCGTCGCGGGTGATCTTGCCGCGGATGTTGCGGTCGGCGGAGCAGGACACGCCGAGACCGACGGGGCAGCTGGCGCCATGCCGGGGCAGGCGGACGACGCGCACGTCGAGGGCGAAGTATTTGCCGCCGAACTGCGCGCCAATGCCGCTCGACTGGGCGAGGCCGAGGATCTTCTGCTCGAGCTCGAGGTCGCGGAAGGCGCGGCCGTGCGCGTTGCCCGTGAGCGGCAGCCCGTCGAGATATTTGGCGGAGGCGAGCTTGACGGTCTTCAGGCAGGCCTCGGCGCTGGTGCCGCCGATGACGAACACGAGGTGGTAGGGCGGGCAGGCGGCGGTGCCGAGCTGGCCGAGTTTGTCGGCGACGAATTTCTCGAGGCTCTTCGGGTTCAGGAGCGCCTTGGTCTCCTGGAAAAGGAAGGTCTTGTTCGCGGACCCGCCGCCCTTCGCCACGAAGAGAAACTCATATTTTTCGCCCTCGGTGGCGGAGAGGTCGATCTGGGCGGGGAGGTTCGTGCCGGTGTTGGTCTCCTTCCACATGTCGAGCGGCGCGGTCTGCGAGTACCGGAGATTCTCCCGCGTGTAGCACTCGTAGATGCCGCGCGAGAGGGCCTCGGCGTCGTTGGCGCCGGTCCAGACCTGCTGGCCCTTTTTGCCGATGACGATGGCGGTGCCGGTGTCCTGGCAGAACGGCAGGATGCCCTCGGCGGCGATCTCGGCGTTTTTCAGCAGGGTCAGCGCGACATACCGGTCGTTGGCCGAGGCCCCGGGATCGTCGAGGATGGCGGCGACCTGCGCGAGGTGGCGGGAGCGGAGCAGGAAGGAGCAGTCGCGCAGCGCGTGTTGCGCGAGGTAGGCGAGGGCCTCCGGTTCGATCTTCAGGATTTCCCGGCCCTCGAACGTCGCCGTGCTGACGCCCTCCTGCGAAAGGAGGCGGTACTCGGTGTCATCCGCCTCGAGGGGAAACGGCTCCTGGTAGACAAAGGGTGGAACAGGCATGGCCGGAAAACTTGCCCGTTTTTCGGCGCAAGTAAAGGTGTCCCCCGGCTAGCGGGCGGCCATGGCGCGAACCGTGTCGCGGAAGCGCGGCAGGTCGGCGGGGGTGACGGCGGCGCCCGTCTCCCGCCCCCAGCCGGCCGGGCCCGGCCACGTCCCGTGCACGAGGAAGTTCTCCTGCGCGGCCTGCATGCCCGCGACGTCCAGGTAGTCCTTCTGCTCCTTTTCGTCGCGCACCTGGCTCACCTGCGCGGGCGGGAACGGGGAGATCCGGCCGCTGGAGATATGGGCGAGGTCGTTGAGCGCCACGAACGGCCGGGTGTCGGTGAGCAGCGTGGCCGGGCGCGCGGTCTCCCCGCGGAGGTAGCGGTAGTAATCGCGGTGGTTCTCGGCCAGGCCGTCGAATTCGTCGAGGCGGATGCGCTCCACGCGCCCGTCGCGCCAGCGGATCTCGGCCTGCTGGCCGACGATGTAGCGCAGCGTGGCCTGCTCGCACCGGATGGTCTCGGCGTGCGTGGTCGCCCCGGTGCAGGCATGCGAGAGGGCAAAGCGCAGGTTCACGCCGGCGGCCGTGGCGGCCTCCACGAAGAACGTGTCGGCCCCCTCGATGGCATGGGCGCGGTAGAGCTCGGCGCGCACGGTGGCGGGCGCGGCCCAGCTGTGCAACTCGGGGCCGCCGGCCCAGAACAGGAGGTTGTGCACGAAGTGGGCGTTGGCGTTGCCGAAGCAGGAGTCGAGCACCACCTGGTCGCCCAGCAGCAGCCGCCCCGCCCAGCTGTTACGGCGGAAATAATCGGCCGGCCGTGGCCAGTGGGCGGCGAGCGTGGCCCCGCGCACGGGGCCGAATTCGCCGGCGAGAATGCGCGCCTTCAGCGCGAGCCGCGGCTTTTCGATGATGAAGTTGAAACCCACGAGCGACGATTTGCGCGCCGCGCGGTCGCGGACGATCATCTCCTCGAGCTCGGCGTAGTCGAGGGTCGGCGGCTTCTCGAGGTAGACGGGCAGGCCCAGCTCGGCGCCGGCGCGGTGCATCTCGGCGTGCAGCTGGATCGGCGTGGGCACGACCAGCAGGTCGAGCTCGCGATGGCAGGCGTCGAGCATCGTGCGGTAGTCCGGAAAGACCCGGACGCCGCGCGCGGCGAATTTCCACGCCGACTGCTGCGGGGCGAAGCTGGCCGCCGCCGGGTCGCAGGTGCAGACCAGCCGGGCCTCGCCGAGCTCCTCGAGCTGGGCGACGGTGTTGTGGTGCCAACCCGCGAAGCCGCCCATCCCGACAATGCCGATGCGGATCGGGGGCTTCACACGATTTTCAGCTTGGGCAGATCCTGGCCGTCGACGAGCCCGACGGGCTGGCCGCGGGCGTTGATGACAATCAGGTCGTCAATCTTGTGCGCCTCAAAGATCCGGAGCGCATCCACCCCCAGTGCGCTGTCCCGGACGGTCTTGGGCGAGCGGGTCATGAACGTGGCGACGGGCTGCCGCAGAAAATCCGGCCCGGTGAGCGCACTGCGGCGAAAATCGCCGTCCGTGAGGATGCCGGTGAGCTTGCCGGACTTCGGGTGCACCAGGGCGATGCTGCCCGACTTGGCGCGCGTCATCGCGAGAATGGCGTCCTGGGTCGTCACGGTGTCCGGCGAAATCGGGAGCCGGTCGCCGGTGCGCATGATGTCGCGGACCTTGAGCAGGAGGGCGCCGATGTTCCCGGCGGGATGGTAGCGGGCGAAATCGTCGCGCGTCAGGCCGCGCGCCTGGAGGAGCACCATGGCCAGGGCATCGCCGAGGGCGAGGGCGGCGGTAGTGCTGGAAGTGGGGGCGAGCGCGAGGGGGCAGGCCTCGCGGGGCACGCGGTAGAGCAGGCGGAAGTCGGCGTTCCGCGCGAGGTCGGACTGCGGGCGGCTGGTGAACGCCACGATGCGCACGCCCTGGCGCTTGAGCAGCGGCAGCAGGCGGACGACCTCCTCCGTCTGGCCGCTGTTGCTCAGGACAATGGCCAGGTCGCCCTCGGCGCAGAGCCCCAGGTCGCCATGCAGGGCCTGCGTGGCGTCGAGGAAGCACGAGGACACGCCGGTGCTGTTGAAGGTGCCGGTGAGCTTCTGGGCGATGTGGGCCGACTTGCCCACGCCGCTGAAGATGAGCTTCCGGCCCGCCGCGATCGCGGCCTCCACGGCCCGGGCGGTGGCGACGAAGTCCGCGTCCAAGCCGCGGGCGGTTTCGGTCAGGGCCTCGGTCTCGATGCGGATGCAGGCGCGGGCGCGGGCGAGGGCGGATTTTGGTTGCAGGGCCATTTAGAGTTTGAGTCGCGGGGCGAGAGTGCGGAATTTACGGTTAACTTTTACCCGTTCAATCCCATTCCCCGCCTGAGATGAGAAACCGCCTGAACATTCCGGCCCTGCTGGGCCTGCTGGCCCTGGTGCTGGCCGGCGGTTGCGAGCGGGGGGACAGCCTGACGCTTTCCTCCGAAACCGACGATCCCTACTACCGCCAGGGGCAGCAGCTGTCGAAGCAGGGGCGCAACCAGGAGGCGCTCAACGCCTATCTCAAGGTCATTGCCAAGCGCGACGAGACCGCGCCCGAGTCGCACCTGGAGGTGGGTCTCATCCTCCTGCGGCACGTCAAGGACCCGATCGCGGCGATCTATCATTTCCGCAAGTACCTCGAATTGCAGCCGAACTCGCGCCAAGCCGTGTATGTGCGCGGGTTGATCGACACCGCCAAGCGCGAGTTCGCCCGCACCTTGCCGGCGACGCCGCTGGAGAGCCAGGCCGACCAGCTCGAGAAGCAGGACCAGATCGACCGGCTCCTGCGGGACAACGACCAGCTGCGGGCCGAGCTGGCGGCGCTCCGCGCCGGGGTGCCCGCGCCCCCGGTCCGCAGCCAGGCGCCGCTGGACAACCCGGACGCCGGGGGCGCGCCGTTGATCAAGATCACGACGGTGCAGCCCGAACCCGCCGCGGCCGACGATTCGCCCATCACCTACGCGCCGGTCCAGGCCGCCGAGCCGGAGCCGGCGCCCATGGTCAAGGCGGTGACCCCCACCGCGCCCACGCGCCCGGCCGCCAGCCCGTCCGCGGCGGGATCCGGCCGCACGCACACCGTCGCCAAGGGAGACACCCTGTTCAGCCTCGCGCAGAAATATTACGGCAGCCGTTCCAAGTGGCGGGACATCTACGCGGCCAACCGCGACGTGATGCCGAATGAAACCGCGCTCAAGCCCGGCATGCAGTTGAAGATCCCCTGAGCCGTGCCGCGCACCTCGCAACGCACCGCGGTCTTCACGGAGTCGCTCATCCGGGAGATGACGCGCGTCGCCCAGCAGCACGGCGCCATCAACCTCGCGCAGGGTTTTCCCGACTGGGACCCGCCCCCGGCGCTGGTGCAGGCGGCCAAGGACGCGATGGACGCCGGCCGCCACCAATACGCCGTGACCTGGGGCTCGCCCGAGCTGCGGGGCGCGCTGGGGGCCAAGCTCACGCGCTTCATGGGCGTGCCGGTCGACCCCGCCCGCGAGCTCGTGGTCACCTGCGGCGCCACCGAGGCGATGATGGTCGCGATGATGACAGTGTGCGACCCCGGCGACAAAGTCGGGCTGTTCACGCCCTTCTATGAAAATTACTCGGCGGACGCGATCCTCACCGGGGCGGTGCCGGTGCACGTGCCCCTGCACCCGCCGGAGTACAAATTCGACCCGGCCGAGCTGCGGCGCGCGTTCGCCAGCGGACTGAAGGCGTTCGTGCTCTGCAACCCGTCGAATCCCTGCGGCCGGGTCTTCACGCGCGCGGAGCTGCTGCAGATCGCCGCGCTGGCGGAGGAGTACGACGTGTTCGTGCTGACCGACGAGGTCTACGAGCACATCGTCTACGCACCGCACCGGCACACCTATTTTGCCACACTGCCGGGGATGGCGTCGCGGACCCTGATGTGCTCGTCGCTGTCCAAGACCTTTTCCATCACCGGCTGGCGGCTGGGCTACGTGCACGCGGCGCCGGCCATCATCGCCCAGGCGCGCAAGGTCCACGATTTCCTGACTGTCGGGGCCGCGGCGCCGCTGCAGCACGCGGTGGTCACGGCGCTGGGTTTTCCCGCGAGCTACTACGACGAACTCGCCGCCAAGTACGCCGTCTCGCGCGACATCCTGCTCGGCTACCTCGACCAGACCGGGCTGGCTTACACGCGACCCGAGGGCGCCTACTTCGTGATGGTGGACATCTCGGCGTTCGGCTACGCGAGCGACGTGGAGTTCTCGCACTGGATGGCGCGGGAGATCGGCGTCGCGCCGGTGCCGGGCTCGAGTTTTTTCGCCCCGGGCGAGAACCGCTACATCCGGCTCAACTTCGCCAAGCAGCCCGCAACGCTGCACGCGGCGGGGCAGCGGCTGCTGCAGCTCAAGCGGGGGTGAGCGGAGAAGAATGGGGCCGCGACGCCCCCGTCGCGGTTGGACTCCAGACGGGGCGAGGGCGCCCCATCCCCATTTCAGACTCGGTCAGCCGAGTGACTGACGCAGGGCTCGCGCCTCGGCGAGAAGCTCGCGTGCAGCCGCAAGGGCGTCGCCGGGCGCCGGCGAGGGCGAGGCGGCGGGATGGCCGTGGTCATCAGGGTCGCCGAGGCCGGCCTGGCGGAACTGGCGGAGCCGCTCGAGGATGAGGTCGCGGATCTCGGTCGCGTTGTTGACGCTGTGAAAAATGCCGGTGTGGAGCGAATCCCCGGCCTGCCCGGGCTCATGGCCGCCCCCGCCGCCGGCGGACTGAACGTGCACGTCGGCGAGGCCGAGCAACCGCTGGAGCGGGCCCTGCTTGACCTCCACCTGCTGCAGGTTGGCGAAGCTCATGGTGGATTCCTGCAGGCGGAGCAGGCCGGTGCGGATGCGCAGGCTGCGGTCGGTGACGATGTACCAGTGCATCTCGAAATCGAGCCGCACCACGGCGAAGGTCACCGGCAGCTGCAGCACGAAGAGCAGGATACCCCAGATCTCGAAACCCGCGATCACCGGGATGACCCAGCCCGGGGTGCGGGCGGCCAGCCGCCGGAGGTCCTGCTTCGGATCGCTGCGGGGCCGGGCGGCCTTGCGCCCGGTTGCCGGCGCGGTCGGCGGGGCCGGCGGCTGGGCCGGGGCCACCGCGACGGCCTGGGCGCGCCGGGCCGATTCGACCTCAAGCTTGAACCAGCCGAGGAAAGAGAGGGAGACCACGATGCCGACCAGCGCCCCGCACTGGCCCAGCCCCCAGCGGAACACGCGCAGCTTGTAATAATTCCGGCCGGCGCGAAAGACGCGGACGGACCCGGGGGCGCCCAACGGCGGCGCGGGGTCGTGGGGCACCCGCATGACCTGCAGCACCAGCCGGCGGATCCAGTCAAACATGGCCGGAATCTCCCGGGCTGGGCGGGCGGGCCAGCAGCGCCAGGCGGGTTTCCCGCAGCTCGCGGGCCACCTCGCGCAGGGCGGCGGCCAGCTCCTGGTCCGGCGCCGGGCCGGCGGCCGCGACTGAGGATTTGTGCGCGGGATCCTTCACGCCGCGCATTTTGGAATAAAGGAAATCGCGCACGGCCTCGAACTCCTGGAGGCCCTCGAGGGTCATCTCCGCGCCCATGCTGCCGCTGGCGGTCTGGACCAGCACGCGGGCGAGGCCGAGCCAGCGCTCCACGAGATTTGAGCGCAGGTGGATGTCCTGGATGCGCGCGTAGTTGATGATGATCTGGCGGCGGAAGAGGATGCCCCAGCTCATCGAGATGCCCTCGTCGGTGAACTTGTAGCGCATCGAGTGATAGCGAAACCAGAGGTAGGGCAGCAGGATGGGCAGGGCCGGTGGCACCAGCAGACTGCTGAGCCAGTAATACGTCCACAGGCTGCGGTGGGGCCGCTCGATGGCGTGGATCGCGGCTTCGTCCGGCGGGGGGTTCACGCGGCTGGATATGCCCGGAGGGGAACTGATCCGCAAGTCCGGCGATGGCCCCGGCAGTCTGAAATTGCGAAGTGGGCCGGGCGTGATGAGCTGGGAGCTGCGATGAAGAACGTCCCGCCGGGCATCCAGACCATTCGCGGTGTCATGGGCGTCTGCCATCTGCTGTGGGGTCCGCCGGGCGAGGCGGTGCTGATCGACACCGGGCTCATCGGCGAACCGGCGCAAATCCGCTGGCGGCTGCGCCAGCACGGGCTGGGTCCGCGGAATGTGAAGGCCATCCTGCTCACGCACGGCCACATCGACCACGCGGGCAACGTGGCGTGGGCCAAGGCGTGGACGGGGGCGCCGGTCTACGCGCACCCGGCCGAGCAGGCGCACATCGACGGCACATATCCCTACACGGGGACGAGCCGCTGGTGCGGCCGGCTGGAGCGCGCCGGCCGGGCAGTACTGCGGGTGGGCCAGCCGGCGCCCATCGATGTGTTTTTAGCGGACGGGGACGAACTGCCGTTTTGGGGCGGGCTGCGCGTGGTGCACCTGCCGGGGCACACGGCCGGGCACTGCGGTTTCTACAGCGCGCGGCACGACCTGCTGTTCAGCGGGGACCTGTTTGCGAGCTACTTTTTCAACGCGCACCTGCCGCCGCCCATCCTGAACAGCCGGCCCGAGCTCATTCCGGCGAGCCTCGAGAAGGCCCGCCAGCTGAATCCGCGCCTGATGGTGCCGCAGCACTACGACGTGCTTGACGGCGTCCTCCACCGGCAGCGGTTCGACCGGCTGCTGGCCCGCCGGGCGGCGCGCCGGCGTCCGCCCGCGGTGATCTGACCGGCCGGTGGGCCGGAAAGATCGCGGGACGGAGCGGCGGCCGCGGCGTTACTTGACGGCGGCCAACTCGGCGGCGAACAGCTCGCGGGCGCGGGCCTTGGCGTCGGCGAGGGGGATCTCCCCCTTGTCGAGCTTGGCGAGGAAGGCCTTCTGCGCGAGGTAGTCCTTGTTCACCACGCCGGCCTTGCCCTGGAGCATGCGCCACGCCTTGCGGCGCTCGACGGCGAAGAGCACCATCTGGCGCGTCACGGCGTAGTACTTCATCTTCCCCGACTCCTCGGTCTTGATGTAGCTGCCGAAGTTGGGGACGAAGCTGCGGTGGGCGGGCTCGAACACGCGGCGGTGGATGACATCGTCCTGCGTGATGAAGAGCAGCTGGTCGTCGAGGAGGGCGAGCTTGGCGGCTTCCTCCTCCTTGATCGGCTTCACGTGCTTGCGGAAACGGCCCTCGGTGACGGCCCAGTGGGCGACGCCGTAGCTGTATTCCTCGCCGGTGGACGCGTACTTCGTGCGCCACCAGTCGCGGTCCAGGCTCGGGTTGCCCTTGAGGTCGAAGGCCTCCTGCGAGGTTTCGCCGCGG
This sequence comes from uncultured Opitutia bacterium, assembly GCA_903872505.1. GTDB lineage: Bacteria > Verrucomicrobiota > Verrucomicrobiia > Opitutales > Opitutaceae > Opi-474. The sequence goes on along the minus strand of CAIQKV010000078.1, from coordinate 11,753 downwards.
CGCGGGTTGAAGACGAACTCGGGCATGCCGCGGGCGTCGCGCACCAGCTTGGCCTGGTCGGCGCTCATGTTGTCGCCGACGCCGTGCTCGGGCTGGCAGGTGGTGTAGGCCTGGAAGAAGGCCGTGCCGCGGTACTCGAGGCCGTCGAGCATGGCCTTGTAGAGCTTGGCGGAATTGGCCATCGAGACCTGGGCGATGAACGGCGAGCCGTGGCCGCTGGTGAACGCCTCGGCGACGTTCTTCTTCTCGATCAGCTTGCCCTGCGAGGCGACGCCGAACTGGTTCATGTCGTAGCCGCCGAGCATGGTGGATGAGTCGGAGTTCTGGCCGCCGGTGTTGGAGTAGACCTGCGTGTCGAGCATGAGCATCTTCACGTTGGGGCGGTTCTGCAGGACGACCTTGGAGACGTTCTGGAAGCCGATGTCGCCGAGGGCGCCGTCGCCGCCGACCACCCAGACCTTCGGCAGCTCGCGGATTTCCTGCTCGGTCATCAGCGCGTCGTCGAGGTGCGTGAGGGTGAAATAGTCGGCCTCGGTCGCGACCTGGTCGGCGCGGTCGAGCAGCGCGTCTGCCAGCCGCTCGGGGGAGACGGACCGGCGGGCGTGGTTGACGATGATGGACTCGGCCATGAGCCACGAGATCGTGGCGCCGTCCTGGAAGAGCGAGTTCATCCAGGGGTACGGATGCGGGTTCCCCGGGGGAGTGGAGCCGTAGACGGTATTACAGCCCGTGCTCGCGCCCATCATCATGACGGACATGCCGTTGGCGCGGCGGCCGTCGATCGCCTGGAGGTCCTTGTGGTTGAACGCGTCCTGCTCGATCACGGCGACGAGGCCGCCGATGAGCTGGGCGTCGGTAATGGCGCCGTGCTTCTTCTCGTAGTCGGCGATGCGCTTGGCCGTGTCGGCGTCGTTCTCGCCGCCGAGGCCGACGATGACATGGGAGTAGGTCTTCCGGAAGAGCTGGTACTCGGGCTCGCTGCGGGCCTGGAGGGCGGCGAGTTTCTGGAGGCCCTCCCTCTCGAGGCGCGCGGCCTTGGCGCGGAGGCGGTCGGCCTTCTGGTGGTAGAGCGGCCGCATGTAGGCCTCGGTGATGCTGGCGGCGGCGCGGAGGACGCTCTTCTCGCCGCAGCCGGCGCAGGCGCCGTCGCCCGAGACGAGGGCCTCGTAGTTGCGGCGCACCATGAGGTGGTTGCGCAGGGCGGCCTCGCGGGAGGAGGCGGCGTCCGAGTCGTTGTACAACCCGAGGAATTTCTGCGGGGTGTCGGGCAGGAGGCGGGAGAAGACCTGCGCGGTGGTGAGGTCGGCGTTGAGCTCCTCGGTCTCGCGCGTCATCCGGAGCGCGTCGTGGTCGCCGCAGACCTGCACGCATTCGCCGCAACCCTTGCAGAGGTCGGAGACGTAGATGGAGAACAGGCCGCCGGCGCCGGGCGTCTTGGCCTCGAGCGAGCGGAAGATGGCGGGGACGTTGTTGTAGGCGAGGGGGAGCTTGGCGATGATGTTGGCGAACTCCGCCTTGCCCTGGGCCGAGACGGTCGCGAGGGCGGCGACCTCGGCATTGATGATGTCCTTGAACGGGACGCCGCTCTTGGCCTTGACCGACTCGTTCATCTTCACGCGGGCGCGCTGCTCGAGGGCGGTGAGCTCGGCGCCGAACGCGCGGCGGTCCGCGAGGTCGGTGACGTAGTTGTTGACCGCGGTCTTGAGGACGGTGGTGACCTCCTGCGCCATGTTGGGCAGGGCGGTGTCGGGACAGGCGGTGATGCACTCCATGCACTGGGTGCAGTTCTCGGCGATGTAGACGGGGGTCTCGCGGCGCGCGACGTACTTGGACTGGGTGGCGCCGGTGCCGGAGGCGATCACGCCGACGGAGGCCAGCGGGCCGGAGGGCTGGTGGTAGCCGAGGCCGGCGCGGAACTCGGAGTCGAACTTCGCGAGGGTCTGGAACGGCGAGCGGGCGGGCTGGGCCGCGGGCATGGGGATGCTTCCGCAGCCGGATGAGGCGCAGCCGGCGGTGGGGATGATCTGGTGGTCGCCCTGGGGCTTGAGCATCGGATTGCGCATCGAGGAGCGGTCGGGATCGTCGGCGCGGCCGATCTTGATCTCCGTCACGCGCGAGAAGCCCTCGGTCATCACGGTCATGTTGGACGTGACGACGGCGTCGCCGAAGCGGGCGAATTTCTTCTCGTACTGCTTGCGGACGACCTTGCTGAACTGCTCCTCGGAAATGCCGAAGGTCTGGAGGAACGGCGACACGCGGAAGAACGCGCCGAGGAAGGAATTGCCCTGCATGCGGAGCTGCAGCTCGGTCTGGTTGGTCGCCTTGCGGGCGATCTCGAAGCCGGGCAGGATGAACACGCGGATGTTGTTCTCCTGCACGAACTGGCGGTGCTTCAGCGGGATGCGCTGCCAGGCCACCTCCGGCGTGTCATTGGACTCCCAGACGAGCGAGCCGCCCTTTTTCAGGCCCTCGAGCGGGTTGGTGTGGGTGAAGGCCTTCGGGTCGCAGCAGAGGACCACGTCCACGTGGTTGAGCTCGCAGTTCACCTTGATCTGCGTCGGGGCGACCGTGAGGTAGTAGTTCGTCGGGGCGCCCTTCTTCTCGGAGCCGTACTTCGGGTTGGCCATGACGAAGAGCTTCTCGACGAGCGTGCCGTCCTCGTCGTAGGTGGGGCTCTGCTCGGCGATGAACTGGCCGAAGTCGCCGATGATGGAGCCGAGGTTCTTGCCGGTGGTGATCATGCCCCAGCCGCCGATGGAATGGAACCGCACCGCGATCGCGCCGGTGGGCAGCAGCGACGGGGTGTCCTTGCTGATGACGGCATAGGGGTGCTTGACGCCGAGGACGAAGAACGTCTCGCCGTCGGCCGCACCGCGGCCGTCCAGGCGCCGGGCGGTGCCGGTGGCGAACTCGTAGGCGCCGAGGGTGTGCTCGGGGCGGAAGTCACGCGAGCCGATGCCGTAGGAGCCGCGGAAGAGGCGCGGGGTCTCGGCGGCCGTGAGCGCGGGGAGCTCGCCGCCGAATTTCGCGGCCTCCTGGGCCTTGCCGATCGCGACGCGGACGTCGCGGGCGAGGGGGTTGTCCCCGGCGAGGCCCTCGTCGGTGCGCTCGAGGATGATGACGTTCTTCTTGCCCCGCAGCGCGTTGATCATGGCGGCCTCGGGGAACGGGCGGATGACGTTGAGGTGGATCGAGCCGACCTTGGCGTTGCGCTGCTCGCGCAGGTAGTCGCAGGCGGCCTCGATGTTCTCGGCGGCGCAGCCGAGGGAAATGAAGACGGTGTCGGCGTCCGCGGTCCGGTACTCGCTCAGGAAGCCGTAGTGGCGGCCGGTGAGCTGGCCGAACTCCTTGTAGCACTGGTCCAGGAAGCCGAGGATGGGCTCGTTGAAGTTGTTCCGGCGCGCGACGACGCCGTTCATGTGGTGCTCCTGGTTCTCGACGGGCCCGAGGAGGACCGGGTTCTTCAGGTCCATCATCTGCGGCACGCGGCGGCGCTGCGGGCCGAACAGCTCGCGCTGCGCGGGCGTGGGGCAGTCGATCTGGTCGTTCGGGTCGCCGAGGAATTCGCGGAGCAGCTCGGCCTCGGGCGCCAGGTACATGCGCTCGGAGTGCGTCGTGAGCATGCCGTCCTGGATGTTCATGCCCGGGTTGAGCGCGAGCTCGTTGGCCTTGCGGAGGATGATGGCCTGGTCGGCGACCTGCTGGGCGTCCTTGCCCATCAGCATCGTCCAGCCGGTGTCGAGCGCGCCGTAGAAGTCGTCGTGGCCGCAGTGGACGTTGAGGGCCTGCTTGGTGAGCGCGCGCGCGCCGATCTCGAGCACCATGGTCGAGAGCTTGCCCGGCGCGTGGTAGTACTGCTCCATCGCGTAGGCGATGCCCTGGCCGGAGGTGAAGTTGACGGTGCGGCGGCCCTGCACGGCGTACGCGGTGGCGCCGCCCTGCGCGGCGTGCTCGCCCTCGGTCTCGACGGCGACCTTCTGCACGCCCCAGACGTTGAGCTCACCCTGCGCAAACGACTGCTGGTAAATCTCACCGCCCTCGGTGGAAGGGGTGATCGGGTAGAACACCCCGCCCTCGGTGATGCGCGTCTCGACGTACTGCGTCACCAACTGGTTGCCGTTGCAGGTCACGCGGAAACCCGGGTACTTGGGCTTGGCGTGCTTGGCGGACGGTTGCTTGGCGGTGGGCGTTTTGCCGGTGGCTGATTTGCTCATGGGAAAGGCGGTTAAATCGTGGTGGCTGGGATTTTTGGAGAGTGGGCCCGGTGCGACAGGAAGCCATTAGTGAAGGTCACTTCCCCGGCGGGTTCAAAGGAAAAGAGTGTCAGCGAAAAAACTCGCAGCACGGGACGTATCCGGCCAGCCCGAACCGGCCGGGGCGGGAATATAAGGCCGTCGAATCAGCCCCGGAAAAACTTCAGCGTGCGCTGCAGCGAGGAGACCAGGGCATCGATCTCCCCGGGCTGGTTGTAGACGTAGAAGCTGGCGCGGGTGGTGCTGGTGAGGCCGAGCTTGCGCATGAGCGGCTGGTTGCAGTGGTGGCCGCCGCGGAGCGCGATGCCGTCCTCGTCGGCAAAGGTGACCACGTCGTGGGCGTGCACGTCGGGAAAGGCAAAGCTGACCAGCCCGCTGCGCGCGTCCGCCGGGCCGAGCAGGCGGATGTTGGGCAGGGTGGAAAGTTTTTCGTAGGCCAGCCGGGCCAGGCCGCTGTCGTGCCGGGCGATGGCCGCGCGGTCGAGCCCCTCGAGGTAGTCGCAGGCGACGCCGAGCCCGATGGCGCCGGCGATGTCGGGGGTGCCGGCCTCGAGGCGCTCGGGCGCGGGTTTCCAGCTGGCGCCCTCGTAGTCGACGCTGACCACCATGCCGCCGCCGGTCTCGTCGGGGGCGAGTTTGTCCAGCAGGGCGCGGCGGCCGTAGAGCACGCCGATGCCGGTGGGCCCGCACATCTTGTGGCCGGAGAAGGCGAGGAAGTCGCAGCCGAGCGCCTGGACGTCGAGCGGCACGTGGCCGACCGACTGGGCGGCGTCGACCACCGTGACGGCGCCGACGGCGCGGGCGCGGCGGCAGAGCTCGGCGGCGGGATTGACGGTGCCGAGGGTGTTGGAGATGTGCGTGAAGGCGAAGAGCTTCACCGACGGGGTGAGCAGCCGGTCGAGCGCGGCGAGATCGAGCCCGCCCTCGGCGTTGGCGCCGAGCACCGGCACGTAGCGCAGCGTGGCACCGCTGGCCTTGGCGGCCTGCTGCCAGGGCACGAGGTTGGAGTGGTGCTCCATCTCGGTGGCGAGGACGACATCGCCGGGCTTGAGGTGGGCGCGGCCCCAGCTGTGGGCGACAAGATTGATGCTCTCGGTCGTGCCGCGGGTGAAGATGACCTCGGCGGGATCGGCGGCGTGGATGAATTTCGCGACGCGGGTCCGGGCGCCCTCGTAGGCGTCGGTCGCGCGCATCGAGAGGGCGTGCAGGCCGCGGTGGACGTTGCTGTTGTCGCGCTCGTAGTACCGGACCAGCGCGTCGATCACGGCGCGCGGCTTTTGCGCCGTGGCGGCACTGTCGAGGTAGACGAGGGGCTTGCCGTTCACCTGCTGGTGCAGGATCGGGAAGTCGGCGCGGACGTCTGGCCAGGCGGGCATGGCGGGGCGGTCAGTCGGTGTGGCTCTCGGTCGTGGCGGGCGCAGCGTCGCCCTTCAGGGCATTGAGCGCGGCGTGCCAGCCGAGGGTGGCGCACTTGATGCGCGCGGGGAAGGTGTGCACGCCGGCAAAGGCGGCGAGGTCGCTGATTTCTTCCGGCTCCTTGCCGGTGGTGACGATCTCGTGGAATTTCTTGTACAGCGCCTCGGCCTCGGCGGCGGTCTTGCCCTTGAGCTGGGTGGTCATGAGCGACGCGCTGGCCTGGGAAATGGCGCAGCCGGAGCCGTCGAACGAGATGTCCTTGATGCGGTCGCCGTCGAGCTGCAGGAAGACGTCGCACTGGTCGCCGCAGGACGGGTTGTCGCCGTGCGCGACCCGGTTGGCGGTCGGCAGGCGGCCCCGGTTCCGCGGGCGGCGGTTGTGATCGAGGATCACCTGCTGGTAGAGTTCGGTGAGGTCGGCGGACATGGCGGAAAGCCATATTGGTTATCGCTTATCGGCGATTGGCAACTGCGGCGTGCGGATACCCGCCCCCTGGTCTGGCCGGGTAAAAGTTTGCTTTGCATGGCCTTCCCGGGGGCCGTATCGCGCTGTCGTGCCGCTTGCCCGCTTTCTAGGCCAGGATCTGGTCGTGGCGTTGGGGAAACTCGACGCCGGGCGGGTGCTGGGCCCGTGGCGCGGCGGCCGCCCGCAGGACCGGCGGCGGAAGATGCGCTTTGCCCCGGTGCTCTACGGCGAGGACCACGCGCATGGCCATGCCGAGCTCTGCCTGCTGCTCGAGGGCCGGTGCCGGTTCAGCTTTGACCGGGCCAGCAGTGTGCTGGAGGAGGGCGATCTGGTGGTCTGCCCGGCGGGGCTGCCGCACGCCGAGGCCTACGACCGGCCCGGGCAGGGCTACCGGCTGGCGTGGTGGAACCTCAGCGAGGACGAGCCCCAGCTGCATGTCACCCGCTACTCGCGCCGCGGCGGCTTCGCGATGGAGCACCTGATGAACCTCGCGCTGCTGCCGGCGGACGCGCGGGAAAAGCTGGCGCGTTTGCGCACCCTGGCCGCGGCGCCGCGGCGGCCCGATCCGGAGGCACTGCGGGAGGCCATGCTGACGGTGACGCTGGCGCTGTACCGGCGCGTGCTGGCGGGCGGGGCGGCCCAGCTCGACACGCGCGCCCAACTGGTGCGCCGTGCCGCGGACCATGTCCGGGCGAACCCCGGCCGGGCGCTCACGCTCGCCGACGTGGCCCGGGCGGTGGATGTGTCGCCGAATTACCTCACCGGCCTGTTTCGCACCGAGACCGGCACCCCGCTCGGGCGCTTCATCCTTGGGGAGCGCATCGCGTCCGCGCAGAACCGCCTGCGCCAGTCAGGGGCGAGCGTCAAGGCGGTGGCGCACGACCTGGGGTTCGCCGACCCGTTCACGTTCAGCCGCGCGTTCAAGCGGGTGACCGGCCGCTCGCCGCGGGCATGGATCGCCGGCTGAGGCTTGGCGGGGATCTCAACCCCAGCGCGGCTCGGGCGGGTCGAACACGAACCCGTGAAACAGCTTCCGTTGCGCCGGTGACAGGCGCCGGTTGTAGAATTCCTTCGGGTAGCCCCAGTGCTCCTGCGACGCGACCATCCACGGATGTTCGTAGCAGTAATAGAGCATCGTGCGCCGCCGGCCCGGCTCAAAGGGCCCGACGCCATGCCAGAGCGCGTTGTGAAAGAGGATCGCGCTGCCGGCCGGTGCGCACACCTGCACGGCGCCGGGCAGCATCCCATTGGGCAGGGGCGGCCCTGGGTCTTGCCGCGACTTGTGGCTGCCGGGCACCACGGTGAGGTGGCTCGCGCCTGACTTCGTCATGTCGGTCAGGTAGTAGCCGATCTTCAGCTGAAGCAGCGGGATGGGCCGGCCGAGATTGCGGAAACCGTCGTCATGGCCGTCGATGTGCCAGCCGGGTTGGTGATTCGGAAAGTCGCTGGCAAGGGCCGCGATTGCATCAGACGCGCAGTGATGCGGCATCGGGTTCAGCAGCGCGTGCACGTAGGGCATGATCGCCGGCCAATCGAGCAGCTCGAGGAAGAGCGGGTGATCGTCGAGAATGTAGAAGATGCGCGTGCTGTCCTGACCATTGGTCTGGGTGAAACCCGTCTGGGGCGCGCCCGTGCGGTTCAGTTCGCGCCGCCGCGCAATCACCGGGTCCAGCGCGGCCAGCAGACGGGCCACATGCTCCGGGGACAGGAAATTTTCCAGGACGAGATAGCCGTCGTTGTCGAAGGCGAACCGCTGGGCGTCGGTGACAGGCGCGGCGACGGATTGGGCCGGGAGAGGTGCCGTGGGCATTGTAGACATGGTAGAGAAGGTAGCTACGAGCGTGAGCGAGTGGCCGGGGCGGCTTTTCCTATCCACTCGCTCACGCTCGTGGCTACTAGCCCCAGCGCGGCTCGGGCGGGTCGAACACGAACCCGTGAAACAGCTTCCGCTGTGCCGGCGACAGGCGCCGGTTGTAGAATTCCTTGGTGTAGCCCCAGTGCTCCTGCGAGCCGACCATCCACGGATGCTCGTAGGCGTAGTAGAGCATGGTGCGGCCGCGCTCGGGGCCGGCATAGGGGGCGGCGGTGTGCCAGAGCGCATTGTGGAACAGGATCGCGGTGCCGGGCGGCGCGCACACCTGCACGGCGCCGGGAAAGAAATCGCGGCGCGCCCGGTCCTCGGGAGTCGGCTCCAGCCGGCTCCGGTGGCTGCCGGGCACGACGGTGAGGTTGCCCTGCCACGGCGCGGTCATGTCGGAGAGATAGTAGCCGATCTTGAGCTGGAGCAGCGGGATGGGGTGCCCGAGGTTGCGGTAGCCGTTGTCATGGCCGTCGAGGTGCCACTCGCCCTGCCGTTCCAGAAAGTCGCCGCCGTGCTCGACGATCACGTCGGACCCGTGATGATGCGGCATCGGGTTGAGCAGCGCGTGCACGTACGGCATGAGTGCCGGCCAGTCCAGCAGCTCGAGAAAGAGGGGATCGTCGTCGAGGATGTAGAAGAAGCGCGTGCTCTTCTCGCTCTTCGTCTGGGTGAAACCGGTCTGCTTCGCCCCCGTGCGGGTCAGCTCGCGGCGGCGCACGACGGCGCGGTGGACGGCGGCGGTCAGGCGGGCGACGTGGTCCGGCTTCAGGAAGTTCTCGAGCACGAGGTAGCCGTTGGTGTCGAAAAGGAAGCGCTCGGCGGTGGTCGGGACGGCGGGCTGGGCCGGGGTGGGGAGGGTGCTGGTTTCAGCCATGATCCGGGGTAGAGAGGGTGCTGGGGCGGAAAACTGGGCGAAACGGGTGCGCGGAGGAAGCGGATTCTTGCGCCGCGCCGGCCGGCCCCGGGCGTAAGTTTCGACATGGCATCGTAAACGCGGCCATTGCCGGGGCGCGGGACGCATGGTAGCCTGATTGCACTATGAGTTCCACGCTTGCCCCCGCCGCCTCCAAGCTCGCCCTGCTGGGCGGCACGCCCGTCGGGAAGGTCACCTTGCCGAAATTTCCCACCTTCACCGAGAAGGCCATCGGCCGCGCCGCCGACATGCTGCGCCAGGGCAAGCTCTTCGGCCTCGGCCGCAAGCATGTGCCCGAGATCGGCGAGGCCGAGGGCGTCATCTCGAAGTATCACGCCAACCGCCATGTGCTCGCGACGAGTTCCGGCCATGCCGCCCTGCAGTCCGCGCTCGCCGGCCTCGAGATCTGCTGCGGCGACGAGGTCATCACCACGCCCTACACGTGGGGCGCGTCCATTTCCTGCATCCTTCACCAGAACGCCATCCCGGTGTTCGTCGACATCGATCGCGACCAGGGCCTGATTGACCCGGCGCAGATCGAGGCGGCCATCACGCCGCGCACGAAGGCGATCCTCGCCGTCCACCTCTTCGGTCAGCCCGCCAACCTCAAGCGCCTCCGCGCCATCGCGGACAAGCACAAGCTCATGCTCATCGAGGACGGCAGCCAGGCGCACGGCGCCGAGTTCGAGGGCATCCGCGTCGGCACCGTCGGCGACGCCGCCGGCTTCTCCTGCATGGGCGGCAAAATTCTCGCGACGACCGAGGCTGGCTACATGGTCACGCCGCACGAGCGCGTTTACTGGAAAGGCGCGATGATCGGCCAGCACATGGGCCGCGCGACGGACGACGGCATGCCGGACGACCTGAAGCCCTACCTCGACTCGCTCGTCTACACGTATCGCGTCGCCCCGTTCAATGCCGTGCTGCTCACCGAGCAGTTTGCGAAGCTCGATGCCGAGTTGTCCGAGCGCCGCCGCCACGCCGACCTCCTGCGGTCGCACCTCGCCTCGGCCAAATACCTGAAGATGCCGGTCTACGGGCCGGGGACGAAGCCGTCGTTCCACCTGATGTCGTTCACTTTTGACTCCGACGCCGCGGGCATCACGCGCGACACATTTGCGGCGGCGATCAAGGCGGAGGGGCTGTTCTGCATGGGTTATGTGCCGTCGGTCATCACCGACTGGAAGCGCCTTCACTGGCAGGATTATCGCGGCCCGCGCGTCAACTGGCTGTCGGCGCTCGAGGCCGCCAAGGTGGACTATCGGAACCAGGCGCTGCCGAACGCGCGCTGGCGGGTCGCCCATGCGCTGGAGATGCTCTTTGACATGGTGGCGCCGAACGAGGCAATGGTGGCCCGCATGGCCGAGATCATCCTCAAGGTGGAGGCAAACGTCGACGCGCTGCGGGAGCACGAGCGCACGGCGGGGCCCGCCGCCACGGTCCTCCGGAAATGAAAGCAGGCTTCGCCTCGGCCGACATCACCCCGCGCCTGGGCGTCCAGCTCGCCGGCTACGGCCCGTATCGGAACCGGGCGGCGAACAAGATCCTCGCGCCGCTCTGCGCCCGTGCGCTGGCGGTGACGGACGGAAAGCGCCGCGCGATCCTCGTCAACCTCGAGCTCTGCGGCACGCCGCGCCCACTCGCGATCAGGATTCGGGCTGCGGTGGCGCGGCGCACCGGTTGCCGGCCGGCCGAGGTGTTTGTGACGTCGACGCACACGCACAGCGGACCGTCCACAGGCGGCATGCTGGGCTGGGGCGAGGCGGATGCGATTTATTGCGAGACCCTGCCGGCACGCATCGCGGATGCCGCGGCGAAGGCGTGGGCGGCCCGGAAAACCATCGAGTGGCGCTATGCCGAGGTGCCCTGCGAGGGCATCGCGATCAACCGCGAGACTGACCGGGGCGGCTGGATGTTTGACCCGATTGGCGTGCGGCTGGCGCCGAAGTGGCGGCCGGCGCGGCCGCAGGACACGGACCCGACGCTCCGCGTGCTCGCGGCCTATGCCGGCAAGAAACTGGTCGGCCTGCTGCATCATTTCGGCTGTCATGCGGTGCTCGGCAGCGAGCAGACCTTTGACGTGCACGGGGATTTTGTCGGGCTGGCGTCGGCGCAGATCGAGCGCGCGTTCCCCGGGGCGACCGCCATTTTTCTCCCGGGTGCGATGGGCGACATCAACCCGCCGGTGTGTCACCGCGGGGAGAAGGAAACGCACCGCGCGTTGCGGGTGCTGACCGGGAAATATGCGGCCGCGATCAAACGCGGGCTGAAGGCGGCGCGCCCGATGGCCGCCAGCGGCGTGCGGATCGTGCAGCATGATGTGACCTTTTCGCGGAAACCCTGGACGCGGGCGGGGATCCGGAAGCGGATCACACAACTGGAGAAGATTTTCACCGCACCAGGCGTCACGGACCTCACGACGGTCGGGGAGCGTCCGCTCCAGACCAACGGCCTGAACATGGTTCGGCTCGAGGGCCTGCGGGTGGTGCTGGCGGGTTTCAAGGGCCGGCGCGGACCCAACCTGCCGGTGACGGTGCATGGGCTGTGCATCGGGCCGGTGGCGCTGCTCGGTGTCGGGCTGGAAGTTTTTCACAGCCTGCAGGCGCCGGTGGTGCAGGGCAGTGGGCATCCGCACACCTGGGTGGTGAGCCTCGCGGGAGGCATCGGCTACGCGCCGGATGCGCGTGCCTGTGCGAAGCAGGGTTACACGGACGACCTCGTGCCGGCGATCCTCGGGGAGCGGCCGTATGCGAAGATTTACGCCGAGGTTCCCCGCGAGCTAATCAAGCTGGCGCGCGAGCTGTAGGGTTTGCCTTGATTGGTAGCCGCGAGCGTGAGCGAGTGG
>CAIQKV010000077.1 GCA_903872505.1 uncultured Opitutia bacterium | reverse complement strand
TCCGGCGGCGGAGCCGCCGGAGGCGCGAAACCTTAAACCGTCGCCGGCGCGAGGAGGTCGTCGATCGAATCGCTCTCGACATTCACGTCGGCGAACAGCCACGAAGAGAGGTAGCGTTCGCTGCTCGACGGGATGATCACGACGATCTGCTTGCCCTTGTTCTCGGGCCGCTTGGCCAGCTGGAGCGCCGCCCAGACGGCCGCGCCCGACGAGATGCCGATCGGGATGCCGTCCTGCTGGTTGACCTGCTTGGACACCGGACCGGAGTCGGCCTCCTTCACGCGGATGACCTCGTCGTAGACCTTGGTGTTGAGGACCGCGGGCACGAAGCCGGCGCCGATGCCCTGCAGCTTGTGCGGGCCGGGCTGGCCGCCGGACAGGATGGGCGACGCGTCCGGCTCGACCGCGACGATCTTGATCGCGGGCTTTTTGGCTTTCAGCACCTCGCCGACACCCGTGATGGTGCCGCCGGTGCCGATGCCGGACACGACGATGTCGACCTTGCCGTCGGTGTCCTTCCAGATCTCCTCGGCGGTCGTGCGGCGATGCACCGCGGGATTGGCCGGGTTGGCGAATTGCTGGAGGATGACGCTGTTGGGGATCTTCGCCTGCAGCTCCTCGGCCTTGGCGATGGCGCCCTTCATGCCCTTCGGCCCCTCCGTGAGCACGAGGCGGGCGCCGAGGATCTTGAGCAGCTTGCGGCGCTCGGTGCTCATCGTCTCGGGCATGGTCAGGATGAGCTTGAGGCCCTTGGCCGCGGCGACGAACGCCAGCGCGATGCCGGTGTTGCCGCTGGTCGGCTCGATCAGGACGGTCTTGGCGTTGATCTTCCCGCTCTTCAGCGCGTCGTCGATCATCGCGAGGCCGATGCGGTCCTTGACGCTCGAGAGCGGGTTGAAGAATTCCAGCTTGAGCAGGATCTCGGCCTGCGCGCCGTGGGCGGCCGCGGTGCGGTTGAGGCGCACGAGCGGCGTGTTGCCGATGGTCTCGGTGATGTCGTTGTATATCTTGGGCATGATGGAGTTGGGGTTGGTGGTTGACGGACTTTATGCAAAGAAAAGGAAAGGCAAATCCGGGGAATGTCTTAATGCCACGGCTACTGTTCCGTGCCCCAGCGCCGGTGGAGGAACCTCTCCCAAGGGGAAAACAGGATCTTGTCCGCCAGCAGGCCGATGAGAATGATGACGAACATGATGCCGATGACCTGTTCCATGGCGTTGAGCTCGCGTCCGTAGTGCAGCAGGTTGCCCAAGCCGAAACCGCTCAGGATGGTCACGTAGATCTCGGCCGCCATGAGCGAGCGCCACGCGAACGCCCAGCCCTGTTTCATGCCGCTGACAATGAACGGCAAGGATGCCGGCAGCATGACCCGGAGCCAGACATCCAATCCCGACGAACCCATCGTGCGGGCGGCGCGGGCGTAAATCGGCGGCACGTTGTGCACGCCATTGTCGGTCGCGATGATCATCGACCAGATCGTGCCCATGACGACGACGAAGAACATGGCCGTCTCGGTCTGGCCGAACCAGAGCAGCGCCAGCGGCACCCAGCACACGCTCGGCAACGTCTGCAGGCCCAGCGCCACCAGGCCCAGGGTGTCCCTGACCGCCCGGAAACGCGCGGTCAGCAGGCCCAGCGGCAGGCCGAGCACGATGCCGGACACATAGCCCAGCGCCAGCCGCCGCAGCGTGACCACGGTCGCGTCCCAGAGCGTGCCGTCGAGCGCCGCCTCGTACAGGTAACGGCCCACGCTGAACGGCGACGGCACCAGGACGGGTGACCAGAGCTTGGCCCGAAACAGCGCCTCCCACACCGCGAGCGCGACCACGAAGAACAGCAGGGCTTTCAGCCGGCGCTTCATATGGCATACTCCTCGGGCGCCGCGGCCCCGCCCCGGAGCGCCGCGGTGATCTCGGTCGCATAGCGCGCCAGCTCGACGCTGTTGATGTCCCGCAGCCGCGGGAGCGTGACCTTGAACTGCTCCCGGATGCTGCCCGGATGCGCCGAGAACAGCGCGACCCGATCGCCCAGGCAGACCGCCTCGCGGACATTGTGGGTCACAAACACGATGGTCTTGCGATGCTGCTGCCAGATGCGCTGCAGGTCGCCGTAAAGCTGCTCGCGCGTGAGTGCATCGAGCGCCGCGAAGGGCTCGTCCATCAGCAGGACGCGCGGGTTGGGCGCCAGCGCGCGGGCCAGCGCCACGCGCTGCTTCATGCCGCCCGAGAGTTCATGAACATAGGCCCGCGTGAATTTCTCCAGCCCGACCAGTTTCAGGTAGAACTGCGCGACCTCGATGCGCTCGTTCCGGGACAGGCCGGGCTTCAGCTTCAGCCCGAACAGCACGTTGTCCAGCACGTCGAGCCACGGAAAGAGGGCAGGCTCCTGGAACATCACCATGCGGTCCCGGCCGGGCCCGGTGATGGGCACCCCGGCCGTCAGGACCCGGCCCTCATCCGCGGATTCCAGCCCGGCGATGATGTTGAGCAGGGTCGACTTGCCGCAGCCGCTCGGCCCCACCAGGCAGACAAACTCCCCCTCCCCGACCTCCAGCGAGACGTCGGCGAGCGCATGCACCACGCGCCCGCCCGAGCGAAAGCGCTTGCTGACGCGCTGCACGGAGAGCTTCGACGGCGTCTCGTCCTGGATTTCGGTCTGAAGGGTCATGGTTGGCCGGAAAACAATCGGTCGAGCGGGATGGCATCACGCAGGAAACCGGCACGTTGGGCGTCGGTCACCAGAAGCTCAAACTGCTTTTGCGTCACTTGGTCGGAAAATCTCAGCCGGCGCCAGGCACTCGTCACGATGGCGTTGGACATCTCCCGTTTCATCTCGGCGCTGAGGCCGGCCCGGACCTTCGCGCGGGCCTCCGCCGGATGCGCGTTCAGCCAGGCCGTCAGCTCCTGATGCGCCGCCTTGAATTTCGCCACCAGCTCCGGGTGTTCCTGGAGAAACTTCACACTCGTGACCAGCACGGTCGTGACCGCGTCGTTTTGCTCGAGGAAGATCTGGCCACCGGCCTCGAGTTCCAGCCGCGACACCCATGGTTCCACGGTCCAGACCGCGTCGAGGTTGCCGGCCTGGAACAGGGGCAGTTGGTCGGGGTTGGCCGTGGGCAGCACCTTCACGTCGCCCCCGGTCTGAGTGATCTTGAAGCCCTGCTTCGTCAGCCAGGCGCGGGCGGCGACATCCTGGGTGTTGCCCAGCTGCGGCGTGGCGAGGCGCCGGCCCCGGAAATCCGCCGCCCCGGCGATCCGGCCGTCACCCTGCACGACGAGCGCCGCCCCGCCGAGCGCGGCCCCGGCCAGCACCCGGATTTCATCACCGCGGGAACGGAAGTAGGCGTTGAGCGCAGGATTCGGCCCCACATACGTCAGGTCGATCGAGCCGGCAAAAATCGCCTCCATCGCGCTTGGACCGGCGTTGAAGGCGTACCAATAGATGGTGACATCGGGCCCGAGACGCTGTTCGAACCAGCCTTGTTTTTCCCGCGTCGAATGGCTGCCAATCACGCCCTGGGCGTGGGTGACATTGGGAAAATAGCCGACCCGCAGCGTGATTTTCTCCGCGCGGACGGAGCCGAGGCTGAGGATGGCAATGAGGAAAAGGGAGAGGTGTTTCATGGGATTCCGGGCAGTTGAGATTAGAAGGACAGCTGGAAGCGGCTGATGAAGGCCTTTTCGTCCTGGCGGAGGATGGGGTTGGCCGAGACCGCCGGTGCACCCGCCGCGAACCCGAATTTCGTCTGGAAGTAGTCGAACTTGAAGACCACGGCCTTCGCCAGGTACCAGTTCAGGCCCACCCCGAAGGCCGTCGCCTCGTCGGCGCTGCTGGCGGCCGAGGCATAGAGCGGGAAGGCGGCGTCATCGACCTTCAGGTTGGCGTAGCGCCCCGTCACCTCGAACGCCCCCCAAGTCCCGTTGGCAAAGTTGAAATTCGCCGCCGGTGCGATGCCGGTGTAGGCGGAATCCTCGCCGGTCAGCACGTAGCCGGCTGCGATCTGCCAGGCCTGGTTTTGCAACTCGGCCTTGGCGCCGGCCGCGCTCGGGCGAACGTTGACGGCGGACAGGACGTATTCACCCATGGCACCAAAGGAGCCATGGCGGTAATCAAACTGCGGCGAGACGCGCCAGCTCTGGCCGTCGGCAACCGTGGCGGCGCCATAGGAGAAAAACGTCTGCTGGCCGTCCGTCTTGTAGCCGGCCGTGCGGCCGGACGCGGTTTTCGCCCGGCCGGTGCTGCCGGAAATGCCGAGCGACAGCCCCTGCAACGGTGAGTCGACGTTGTTCTTGAACGGCGAGGCAAAGACCCGCGCCACTCCATCCTTCTCATTGTCAAAATCGGCGTTGGTCGAGCTCGCGCCATCGGGCACCCCGTTTAGGATCCCGGCGGAGTAGCTGATCGTCCCATTGAGCAACTCTCCACCGGCCAGGATGCCAATGTCGCGGTTGGGCACGAGGTTCGTCGCCAGGGAGCGCTCGACAAACGTGGTCGCTTGTTCGGACTGAAGCATCTCCAGACCGACCGGGGACTTGAATTTACCAAACTTGAGCTGCAGCTCCTTGCGCAGGGTGAAGGCGAAGTTTGCGTCCAGGATGCTGGGCGTGGTTGCAGCCGTGGCCGTGCCGCCGGCCAGCTCGGGCACGAGCTGGAAGGAGACATTCTTGGCCAGCGTACCTTCAAAGAACAGGCGGGCGCGGCGCAGGACAAAGGCGTTGTTGGCACTGCCGTTGTCGCCGAAGTAGAGGCGGGAATCGAGCTGCACCAGCCCGCGCAGCTTGATCGAGTTGGTGCTGTCGGCCGAAGCAAACGTGAAGCCCTTGTCGGTGACGGTGACTTTTTCGTCCTGAATCTCCTGTTTCCGCTCGAGCACGAGCAGCTTCTGCTCGAGGGCGCGGATCTCGTCGCGCAGTTCCTGAATCTCAGGGCTGGTCGCCGGGGCGGCGGGTAGGATGGCCGTGATCGCAGCAAGGCCGAAAATTGCCGTGCTGAGGCGGGTGAGCGTTCTCATGGTGTGGTGTGGTTGGTGCTGGAGCCAACTTCCCGGGGCCGGGTCGGTTTTCTCAGACGGGAATTCTGCTGGTTGGGTCAGGGAGTGCCGCCGGCGGGCGCCGGTGGGCGGAAAGGTTATCCGTGGGCCTCGGGGTCGCGGGTGCCCGCGAGCCGGGTCTTCTCGGTGCGCTCGATCTGCGTGACGCGGCCGTCATGCACGACGAGTTGGACGACGCCATAGCGCAGGCTCTCGACCTTCTCGCGCACCAGCGCGATCCAGTCGGGCGCGGCGGGCGGAACGGGGACCGGGTGGGTGGTGGTGGGCATGACGGCGGAGTCGGTGGGTTAGATGGTGTAATCGCCCAGCAGCTGGTGCAGGACGCCCTCGGTTTCATCGAGACGGTGCGCGCTGGAGCGGCGGGCCAGCCGGCTGGCATGGCGGGCGGGGATGCGCGCCAGCGGCGCGGCGGCGTCCGCCTCGGGCGAGAACGGCAGCGGCGCATTGTCGCGGCGGAGCTTGCGCAGTGTCACGCCGACCACGTCGGCCAGCGTGTAGCGGTCGAGGATGCCGGCGATGGCGTTGCGCACATCGAGCATGATCATCCGCAGGCCGCAGTGGGCCTCATCCGGGCAGGTGCATTTCTCGTACGCGGTCTGGCTCACGCAGCCGATGGGGGCGAGCGGGCCGTCGATCAGGCGCACAACCTGGCCGATCGTGATGGCCTTGGCCGGTTTCGCCAGGCGGTAGCCGCCGAACTTGCCCCGCGCGCTCGTAACCAGCTTCGCGTCCTTCAGTGCCTGCATGATCTGCTCCAGGAACTTGACCGGGAGTTGCTCGGTGTCGGCGAGCTCGGAGACTTGGACCAGGGAACGCCCTACCTCGGCGGCAATGCCAAGGTTGATGAGCGAGCGGAGCGCGTATTCGCCTTTTTTGGAGAGCTTCATTTGACGAGTGAGTTAATCTACATTAACTTGGTATGAATTAAGGCAAGCGCAAATTTCCCCGTTTTCGAGATATGACAGAAAGCGGCTTGAGCTAGAGCCTTAGCCTCAGCCCGTCGTAGGCCAGCTGAACCCCGGCCGGCAGCTTTTTGCCCCACGTCTCATGATCCACGGAGTGGGTCATGTGCGTGAGGCAGGTGACCGGACTGCCGATCACTGCGGCAGTGGCGCACGCCTCGGCGATGCTCATGTGCGTCGGGTGCGGGTCGGGGCGCAGCCCGTCCAGGCACACGGCATCGGCCCCTTTCGCCAGCGCCACCGCCTCGGGCGGGACGCTTTTACAGTCGGAGTAGTAGGCGAATTTCTTGCCCGACGACTGCTCCTCAAAGACCAGGCCCAGCGTGCTGACCGGGCCGTGCGGCAGCAGCGTCGTACGGATGCGCCCCTGCGGCCACTCGAGCACGGGCGGACAATCCTCCAGCCGGAACGCCGGGTAGCCCTTCGACGCCGGTCTGTCCCCGATGGCATACGGATACATCGCCGCCACGCGCGCCCTCCCCTCCGCCGTCGAGTAGACCGTGAGCGCCCGCGCGCCATGGTCGCAGAACCGGCGCAGGTCATCCATGCCCGCGAGATGGTCGGCGTGGCCGTGGGTCAGGATGAAGACATCGAGCTGGCGGATTTTTTCCCGGACGCACTGCAGGCGGAACTCCTGGGCGGCGTCCACCTGCACATGCCAACCATCCATGATGACGTGGACGGAGGTGCGGGTGCGGCGGTTGCGCGGATCGGGCGAAGTGCAGACCGCGCAGTCGCAGGCGATCATGGGCACGCCCTGCGAGGTGCCGGTGCCGAGAAAAATGACTTCCATGCTGCCCTCAAAGAAGCACGGAAGCCGCGCCAGCGGAAGGAAAAGGTGACTGGCGTGGCACGGGTCTCCCGACCCGTGATTCCGAAAGTAGCGCAGGCGTCCCCGCCTGCATTTCCCAACTCTGCAGGCGGGACGCCTGCGCTACCCAAATCGCGGACCGAGACCCGTGCCATACCGGACACAAAAAAAAGGCGCCCCGCACGCGCGGGACGCCTTGGAAGTGATGGTACGGACGCCGGGCTCAGTAGTCGCCCATGCCGCCCATGCCGCCGCCGCCACCGGGGGCCGGATGAGATTCTTTCTTCTCCGGGATCTCGGTGATGATGGCCTCGGTGGTCAGGAGCAGGCCGGCGATCGAAGCCGCGTTCTGCAGCGCGGTGCGCGTGACCTTCGTGGGGTCGACGACACCGGCCTTGACGAGGTCCTCGTATTCGTTCGTGGCGACGTTGTAGCCGTAGCTGCCCTTGCCCGCGAGCACGTTGCCCACGACCACGGCACCCTCGACGCCAGCGTTGGCACAGAGCATCCGGATCGGGTGCTCGATGGCGCGGCGCACGATCTGGGCGCCGATGGCCTCGTCGCCCTCGAGCTTGAGGCTGTCGATGACCTTCGAGGTCCGGAGCAGCGCGACGCCGCCGCCGGCGACGATCCCCTCTTCCACGGCCGCACGGGTCGCATGGAGGGCGTCCTCGACGCGGGCCTTCTTCTCCTTCATCTCGACCTCGGTGGAGGCGCC
This sequence comes from uncultured Opitutia bacterium, assembly GCA_903872505.1. Lineage (GTDB taxonomy): Bacteria > Verrucomicrobiota > Verrucomicrobiia > Opitutales > Opitutaceae > Opi-474. The sequence continues at coordinate 2,792 of CAIQKV010000077.1, read as the reverse complement.
GACGTTGATGACGGCGATGCCACCGGCGAGCTTGGCGAGGCGCTCCTGGAGCTTCTCGCGGTCGTAGTCTGAGGTGGTCTCGTCAATCTGGCGGCGGATGAGCTTCACCCGGCCCTGGATGTCGGACGACTTGCCCGCACCCTCGACGATGGTGGTGTTCTCCTTGTCGACGACGATCCGCTTGGCGCGGCCGAGGTCGGACAGCTGGACGTTCTCGAGCTTGATGCCGAGATCCTCGCTGAGGAGGCGGCCGCCGGTGAGGATCGCGATGTCCTCGAGCATGGCCTTGCGGCGGTCACCGAAGCCGGGCGCCTTGACGGCGGCGACATTCAGCGTGCCCCGGATCTTGTTCACCACGAGCGCGGCGAGGGCCTCGCCCTCGACTTCCTCCGCAATGATGAGGAGGGGCTTGCCGGTCTTGGCGGTGGCCTGGAGGATCGGCAGGAATTCCTGGAGGTTGCTGATCTTCTTCTCGTGGATCAGCACGTAGGCGTCCTCGAGGATGGCTTCCTGGCTCTCCGCGTTGGTCGCGAAGTAGGCCGAGAGGTAGCCCTTGTCGAACTGCATGCCCTCAACGACGTTGAGGGTCGTCTCGATGGACTTGGCTTCCTCGACGGTGATGGTGCCGTCCTTGCCGACCTTGTCCATCGCGTCGGCGATGATCTCGCCGATGGCGGTGTCCCAGTTGGCGGAAACGGTGGCGACCTGGCGGATCTCCTCGCGGTCGTTGACCTTCTTGGAGATCTTCGCGAGCTCGGCGACGGCGGCCTCCACGGCCTTGTCGATGCCGCGCTTCAGGTAGACCGGGTTCGAGCCGGCGGTGACGCTCTTGAGGCCCTCGCGGAAGATGCCCTCGGCGAGCACGGTCGCGGTGGTGGTGCCGTCGCCCGCGGCGTCGGAGGTCTTGGAGGCGACTTCCTTCACCAGCTGGGCGCCGATGTTCTCGTACGCATCGGGCAGCTCGATTTCCTTGGCGACGGTCACGCCGTCCTTGGTGACGGTCGGCGAGCCGAATTTCTTGTCGATGACGACGTTGCGGCCCTTGGGCCCGAGCGTCACTTTGACGGCGCGGGAAAGGAGCTCGACGCCCTTGAGGATTTTCTGACGAGCGGCCTCGTCGAAGAGGATTTGTTTAGCAGCCATGATAGATAAGTGTGTAAGTTTTAAGAGTTAAGTTTAGGCGGAGGGGTGGGCTCAGGCGATGACGCCGAGGATGTCGTCCTCGCGGACGAGCGTGTATTTCTTGTCGCCGAGTTTGACCTCGGTGCCGCCGTATTTGCTGATGAGCACGAGGTCGCCGACCTTCACCTCGAAGGCGATGATCTTGCCGTCCTCATCCTTCTTGCCGGTGCCCAAGGCGATGACCTTGGCCTCCTGGGGCTTTTCCTTGGCGCTATCCGGGATGATAATGCCTCCGCGGACCTGCTCTTTTTCTTCGATGTGCTCGACGAGAACACGATCACCGATGGGTTTGATTTTGACGTTAGCCATATGTGGTTGGGTTTGGGATTAGAGGTGAGTTCTGGTTGGTTTTCGACCAGACGCGGCCGCCGGGGATGAGCCCGACGGACGCGCAGGACTGAAAGTTATTTCTTCTTGTCGTCGTCCACGACCTCGAAGTCCGCATCGACGACGTCGGCCTTCTTTTCGGGCTTCTTCGCGGCCTCGTCCGCCGGGGGCGGCGGGGTGCCGGCCGCCTGCGCGGCCTTCTGGGCCTCGGCGTAGAGCTCGCCGCCCACGGCGGTGAGTTTCTCCATCGCGGCCTTCATGCGCGCGGCGTCGTTGCTCTCGAGGTCCTTCTTGGCCTCGGTGAGGGCGGACTCGATCTTGGACTTGGTCTCGGCCGCCAGCTTGTCGCCCGAATCCTTCAGCGTCTTCTCGAGCTGGTAGATCGTGCTGTCGAGCTGGTTCTTGGTCTCCACGGACTCCTTGCGCTTCTTGTCCTCGTCGGCGTGCAGCTCGGCCTCCTTGGTCATCTTCTCCACCTCTTCCTTCGAGAGGCCGGACGAACCCTGGATGGTGATCTTCTGGTCCTTGCCGGTGCCGAGATCCTTCGCGGACACGTGCAGGATGCCGTTGGCGTCGATGTCGAAGGTGACCTCAATCTGCGGGGCGCCGCGCGGCGCGGGCGGGATGCCGTCGAGCTTGAACGTGCCCAGGGTCTTGTTGTCGCGGGCCATCGGGCGCTCGCCCTGCAGCACGACGATTTCGACGCCCGGCTGGTTGTCGCTGAAGGTGGAGAACACCTGCGTTTTCTTCGAGGGAATGGTGGTGTTGCGCGGGATCATCGCCGTCGCCACGTCGCCAGCGGTCATGATGCCGAGCGTGAGCGGGGTGACGTCGAGGAGCAGCACGTCGCGGACGTCGCCCTTGAGCACGCCGCCCTGGATGGCCGCGCCGACGGCGACGACCTCATCGGGGTTGACGCCCTGGTGCGGCGGTTTGCCGCCGAGGACCTTGGCGATGTCCACGATCTTGGGCATGCGCGTCATGCCGCCGACGAGCACCAGCTCATCGATCTGGGCCGAGGTGAGGTCGGCGTCCTTCAGGCAGTTCTTGAACGGGGCGATGCAGCGCTCGGACAGCGAGTCGCAGATCTGCTCCATCTTCGCGCGGGACAGCTGCACGTTGAGGTGCTTCGGGCCGGACGCGTCCGCCGTGATGAACGGCAGGTTGATGTCCACGGACTGCGTGGACGAGAGGGCGATCTTGGCCTTTTCGGACTCTTCCTTGAGGCGCTGCAGGGCCATCGGGTCCTTGCGGAGGTCGATGCCGTTGTCCTTCTTGAAGGT
>CAIQKV010000076.1 GCA_903872505.1 uncultured Opitutia bacterium | reverse complement strand
GTCTGAAACCCGGAGTTGAAGGCGAGTCCGGCCGCCGTCAGCAGCAGCACCGCCAGCACCACGGTGCCGAGGAGGAGCAGGCGGGCAGGTTTCATGCGCGAAGGAAGGACACCCCGGGAGACGCCAAGTTGCGGACCTGTGTGGATAATTCCGCCCCGGGCGTCAGGTTCGCCCGGGGCAAGGCAGGATGCCGGCCCGTGACCGGCAGCCTCAATTGCTCACGAACGCATCGGACTGGCCCATCGCCGCCCGGAGGGTGGCGACCGCGATGTTGTAGTTGTAGTAAGCCTGCACCTGGTTGGTTCGCGCCGTCGTCAGGTCGACCTGCGACTGCAGGACGTCGAGCTGGGTGGCGGTGCCGGCGTCGTAGCGCGCGGTCGCCAGGCGGACGGCCTCCTCGGCCTGGGCGACGACCTTGCGCGAGGCATCGGCCAGTTCCGTGGCCTCCTGCCAGGACGAGAAGGAGCGGCGCACCTCGACCTCGGCCGCGAGCTGGGCCTGGGTCAGGGAAAGGCGCGTCTGCTCGAGGACCGAGCGGGCCTGGGCGACGCGCCCGGTGGTGGCGCGGCCGTCAAAGATGGCCCACTGGGACTGGAGGCCGAGCAGCCAGCCGTCCGGCGAGTCGCCGAAGCTGTTCGTCGGGCCCTTGCGGAGCTGCCAGCCGCCGACCAAGGAAAGGTTCGGGTAATAATTGGCCCGAGCGGACGTCACCGTCTGCTCCCCGGCGGCGGTGAGCTTGGTGAGGCGCTGGAGGTCGGGACGGTCGTTGCGCGCCGTCTCAAACGCCGCCTGCAGGTCGTACTTCTCGGGCGTGTACTCGAGCGTGCCGAGGATGTCGGGCGTCGTGGTGACAAACGCGTCGTTGCTGAAACCGAGCACCAGGCGGAGCGACTCGATGGAAAGGCGGTAGTCGTTGCGCGCCGTGATCAGCGGCACCTGGGCATTGGCCACGGCCACCTCGGCGCGGAGTTTCTCGAAGGAGGAGACGGTGCCGGCGTCGAAGCGGTTGGTGACGTTCTTCAGCTGCTGCTGGAGCAGCTCCAGGTTCTGCTCCTGCACCTTGATCTTCTCCCGGTTGAGCAGGACGTTGAAGTAAACCGCGCGGACCGAGAGCAGCGCCTCATTGATCACGGACCGGAGGTCGAGCAGCGCGGCCTCGCGGGTCAGCTCGGCGCCCCGCATGGACGAGCGCACCCCGCCGCCGGCGAAGAGCACCTGGCTCGCGGTCAGGCTGACGCTCCAATAGCGGTCGCTGGCCGGAAACTGCGAGCTGAGCTCCTTGTCGTTGTGCTGGTAACCGGCGGCGGCGGAGACATTGGGGATCGCCCGGGCGGTGACCTCGATCACGACGCCGTCCTGCTGCTTGATGCGCTCGCGCGCCTGGCGGATGGCAAAGTTGTGCTCGAGCGCAAAGCCGATGGCGGTCTTGAGGTCGAGGGAGGCGGGCATCACGAACGGCGGCGCGGGCGGGGCGGCCAAGGCGGCGGGGGCGCAGGCCAGCGCGGCCAGGAGCAGGGCCGCGCACCGGCCGGGGGAAGAGAAGACGGGCGAGTTCATGGGTGGACGGGTGAAGGGGCGCCGGCCGGGCGGCCGGACGCATAGTCGCGGGCGATCAGCATGTAGACGGCGGGCACGACGAACAGCGTGAACAGGGTGCCCACGGACATGCCGGTGGCGATGACAATCCCCATGCTGAAGCGGCTGGCCGCGCCCGCGCCGGTGGCGGCGATGAGCGGCATCACGCCGAACACCATGGCCGCAGTGGTCATGAGGATCGGGCGGAGCCGGACCGCGGCGGCGTGGTCGATCGCCTCGCGCTTGGACTTGCCCGCCTCCTGCAGGCGGTTGGCGAACTGCACGATCAGGATGCCGTGCTTGCTGATCAGGCCGACGAGGGTGATGAAGCCGACCTCGGTGTAGATGTTGATCGAGGCCGCGCCGAGGAACAGGAACGTGAGCGCGCCGACCAGCGTCATGGGCACGCTCCCCAGGAGGATGATCAGGGGGTCGCGGAAGCTCTCGAACAGCGCCGCGAGGACGAGGAAGATGATGATGGCGCCGAAGATGAAGGCCACGACCAGCGAGCTGCCCTCCTGCACGTACTGCCGCGACTGCCCGCCGTAGTCCACGCTGTAGCCCTGGGGCAGGATCTTCGCCGCCTCGCCGTTGAAGAACTCCAGCGCCTGGCCGAGCGCGACGCCCTGCCGCGGCACAGCCGAGATCGTGGCGGCGCTGAGCTGCTGGAAATGCTTCAGGCTCTGCGGCTGCACCTTGAACTTCACCGTGGCGAAGGTGGACAGCGCCACGAGTTTGCCGTTGCCGCCGTTGACGTAGTAGTTGCCGAGCTGGGTGGGATTGAGGCGGAAGTCGCGCTCGACCTGCGGGATCACCTTGTAGCTGTTGCCCTGGATGTTGAAGTAGTTGACGTAGCCGCCGCCCAGCATCGAGCCGACATCGGCCGCCACCTGCTGCATGTTGACGCCGAGGTCCGCCGCCTTGCTGCGGTCAATCACGATGTCGCCGCGCAACTGGTCGAACTTCAGGTCGCTGTCGGCGAAGTAGAACAGGCCGCTGGCGAAGGCCCGCTTGACGAATTCGTCCGCCACCTGCGCGATCCGCTCCGGCGCATCGGTCGAGAGCAGGACGTACTGCACCTGCGGGCCGGAGCCGCCGCCGGGCAGCGGCGGGCGCAGGAAGGCGAAGGTCTTGAACCCGGCCACGGTGTTGAGCTTGGCGGTCACCTCCGGCAGCAGTTCGAGCGTGCTCCGCTTGCGCGCCGGGTCGCCCCACGGCTTGAACACCATGCCGGTGATGGCGGAGTTGACCCCGTTGAAGCCGACGATCTGGAAGATGTTCGCCGTCTCGGGGAAGCTGCCGATGATCTTCGCGTTCTCGCTCGCGAAGAGCGCCGTCTGGTCGATGTTGGCGTTCGGCGCGGACGTGGAAAAGGCGATGATGATGCCCTGGTCCTCGTCCGGGGCCAGTTCGTGCTTGGTCATCGACCAGAAGGGGTAGATCAGCGCGATCGAGATCACCGGGATGACCAGCAGCACCGGCCAGGTCTGCATCATGCCATCGAGGTAGTGCTCGTAGCGCACCTGCAGCTTCTCGAAGGCGACGTCGAGGAAGTGGGCGAAGCCCCGCTTACTGGTGTCGTGCTGGAGCAGCTTCGAGCACATCATCGGCGAGAGCGTGAGCGCCACGATGCCGGAGATGACGACGGCGCCCACGAGCGTGAACGCGAATTCGCGGAAGAGCGTGCCCGTCAGGCCGCCCTGGAAACCGATCGGGGCGTACACCGCCGCGAGGGTGATCGTCATGGCGATGACCGGCCCGCCCAACTCGCGCGCGCCCTGCAGGCTGGCGGCCATGGGCGCCAGCCCCTCCTCGATGTGCCGGTGGATGTTCTCCACCACGACGATGGCGTCGTCCACCACGAGGCCGATAGCCAGCACCATGGCCAGCAGGGTGAGCAGGTTGATCGTGAACCCCATCACCAGCATGAGGAACGCGGCGCCGATGAGCGACAGCGGCATCGCCACGAGCGGAATGATGACCGAGCGGAGCGAGCCGAGGAACAGGAAGATCACCACCATGACGATGACGAGCGCCTCGCCGAGGGTGACGGCGACCTCGTGGATGGCGCCATTGATGTAGGCGGTGGCGTCGTAGGGGATGTTGACCTTCAGGCCGGCGGGCAGCTGGGCCTGGATCTCCGGGATCACCTTGCGCACGTCCTGGATGACGGTGAGCGCGTTGGCGGAGGGCAGCACGTTGATGCCGATGAAGGTGGCGTCCTGGCCGCCGTAGTGGACCTCCGAGTCGTAGCTCTCGGCGCCCAGCACGACGTCGGCGATGTCCCGCAGCCGGATGATCGCATTGCCCTGCCGCCGGATCACGAGCTGCTTGAACTCCTCGGCGGTGTGCAGGTCGGTGGCGGCGTTGAGGTTGACGGAGATCAGCGAGCCCTTGGTGGCGCCGACCGCCGCGAGCGAGTTGTTGCTGGCGAGGGCCTGGCGCACCTGCGCCGGGCTGACCCCGTAGGCCGCGAGCCGGTCGGGCTTGAGCCAGATGCGCATCGCGAAGGTGCGGCCGCCCAGGATCGAGGCGCTCTGCACGCCGTCGACGGCGGCCAGCTTGGGCTGGACGACCCGCGTGAGATAGTCGGTGATCTGGTTGGAATCGAGCTCGGTGCTGTAGAAACTGAGGTACATCGACGAGGTCGTCTCGCCCACCTGGACGTCGATCGTCGGGTCAAACGCGTCCGCCGGCAGCTGGTTGCGCACCTTGTTCACCTTGGAGGTGATCTGGGTGAGCGCGGCGTTGGAGTCGTAGTTGAGCTTCAGGTGCGCCGTGATGACGCTGGCGCCCGGCACGCTGCTGGATTCCAGGTAGTCGATGCCCTCGGCGCTGGCGATCTGCTTCTCGAGCGGCGAGGTGATGAACCCTTGGATCAGGTCGGCGCTGGCCCCGGTGTAAACCGTGGTCACCGTCACGATCGCGCTGTTGCTGACGGGATACTGGCGAACGTTGAGCAGGGTGAGCGCGCGCCATCCCACCAGGAGGATCAGGATGCTGACCACGGTGGCCAGCACCGGTCGCTTGATGAAGATGTCCGTGAAATTCATGTCGGCGGCGCCTCAGGTGTTCGGCAGCTTCGGGGCCGAATTGCTCTCGATCGGCACGGCGTTGTTGATCTCGACGGGCGAGCCGTTGCGGAGCTTCAACTGGCCGGCGGTGACGATCTCCTCGCCCGGCTTGACGCCCTTGAGCACCGCGACCTGGTCGCCGCGCTGCGCGCCCAGCTCCACGAACTGCTGGCGCACGGCGAGCACGGGATGGCCCGCCGCATCCTTGCCCTTGTCCTCCACGACATAGACCGCGTTGCCGTACGGATTGTAGGTGATGGCGGCCAGCGGCAGCGTGACGTACCGGTCCTGCGCGGGGAGCACCACGTCAACCCCGGCGAACATGCCCGGCTTGATCCGCTCGTCGGCGTTGGCGAGCGTGGCCTGCACCTGGACATTGCGGTTGGCGTCGTCGACCTTGGAGTTGATCGCGGTGATGGTGCCGTCAAAGACCGCCCCCGGGTAGGCATCGATCGTGACCTGCACGGCCTGGCCGGCCTTCAGGTCGATGACATCCTGCTGCGGCAGCGAGAAATTCACGAAGATCGGGTCGAGCGCCTGCAGCGGCGCCACGGTGGTCCCGCCTTTCAGGAACTGGCCGAGGTTGACCTCGCGGATGCCGAGCCGGCCGGAGAAGGGCGCGCGGATGGTCTTCTTGCCGATGGTTGCACGGATGCCATCGACGACGGCCGCCGTCTGGCGGGCCTGGGCCTCGCTGGCATCGAGGTCGGACTGCGAATTGGAGTCCTTCGTCCGCAGGTCCTGCGCCCGCTTGAGGTTGAGCGCGGCCAGGTCAGCGCTGGCCTGCGCGCTGGCCAGCAGGGCCTTCTCGGATGAGATGTCCAGCTGCACGAGCAGGTCGCCCTGGTTCACCCGGGCCCCGGACTCGAACGCGATCTGGACCACGGTGCCGTCGAGCTCGTTGGTGACGGTCACGCCCTGGACGGCCGTGAAACTGCCGACCGCGTGCAGGCGCCGCTGCCAGGTCTGTTCCGCGGCGATCATCGAGGACACCACGGTCGGCTGCGGCTTCTGGGTGGCCATGTGGGCGATGATCGCGCGGACGGTCATGAATTTCCAACCGGCGATGCCGCCGATCACGACAATCACGCCGAGCGCCATCCAAAGGGAACGTTTTACGGTCAGGGTCATGGGAGAAGGAGTTGGGTTGGGAGATTGGATCTGGGGAAATTCAAGCAACTTATGTGCCGGTCGCCGCGAGCGGGGCTGCGGTCTGCGCGGGTGAAATGATCCGGTTCAGCAGCTGGACGAGCGTCCGGCGCTCAGCCACGGAGAGCGGCGCCATCAGCGACGCCATGATTTGAAAATGCGCCGGCAGGATATCCTTCAAGAGCGCCTCGGCCCGCGCGGTCAGGCGCACCAGCAGCATGCGGCGGTCCACGGGATCGGCCTCCCGCGTCACGAGGCCGTCGCGCTCCAAGGTATCGATCAGGCCGGTCATGGTGGCGCGGCTGACCCCGGCGGCATCCGCCAACTCGGCGGGCCCGAGGGTCGGCGTCGCCCGGCGCCCGCAACGGTTCAGGAGGATCATCAGCACGCCGAAGCGGCCCTGCGTGATGTTGTGCTCCGCCAGCTGCGCCTCGATCACCTTCGCACTCTCATCCCCGGCGCGCAGCAAATGCAGAACCGCCTCGCAGGCCGAGGGATCGAGGTCGGGAAATTCCTGCGCCGCCTCAAGGAGGCACTCATAACGCGGAAGATCTTTGAGCAATAGGTGCGGCATGTTTCGGGTGAAACTAAATAATCAAGCTGCGGATGGTTAGGCGGCTAATCATAAAGACAAGCACAAGTCTTCGCGCCGGGAAAAATTAACATCCGGCTGATCGCCGCATGGCGGCAAGGCTCACCGCCCAAGAGGCTTCCGCCGGCGCTAGCAGGACCGGGCAGCCGCCACCAGCGCCGCGGTGGTGATGCCGAGCGCCTGGAAGACCTGCTGGCTCGGCGCACTCAGGCCGAAGCCGTCAAGCCCGACCACCTTGCCGTCGAGGCCGACATACTTGCCCCAGGAGCCCTTGACGCCCGCCTCGATCGCCACGCGTTTCCGGCACGCCGAGGGGAGAATGCTCTCGCGGTAGTCCTCCGGCTGGCGGTCGAAGCGTTCCAGGCAGGGCATCGACACCACGCGGGTGCCGGCGCCGAGTTCCTTCGCCGCCGCGAGTGCCAGCTGCAACTCGCTGCCGGTCGCCATGAGAATGAGCGTGAGCGGGGCGGTCTCCTGCACCGCGACATACGCGCCCTTCAGCACCCCGGCGCGACGGACATGCGGCGGGAGGTCGTTGAGCAGGGGCACGGCCTGACGCGTGAGCGCGAGCAGCGTGGGTCCGTCGGAACGCTCCAGCGCCGCGGCCAACGCCCCCGCGGTCTCCTCCGCGTCGGCCGGACGGATGACGTCGAAGTTGGGCATCACGCGCAAGGAGGCGATCGTTTCCACCGGCTGGTGGGTCGGCCCGTCCTCGCCGACGCCGATCGAGTCGTGCGTGTAGATGTAGGTCACCGGCAGCTTGGCCAGCGCCGCGAGGCGCATCGCGGGACGCGAGTAGTCGGCAAACACGAGGAAGGTCGCGCAGGAGGGGCGGAACAAGCCGTCGTAGGCGATGCCGTTGCACATGGCGGCCATGGCGTGCTCGCGGATGCCGAAGCGGATGTTGCGGCCGGCGCGGTTGGCCGGGTCAAAATCCTTGTCGGCGGCGATGTAGTTGAGATTCGAGCCGTAGAGATCGGCGCTGCCGCCGATGAGCAGCGGCAGCTCGGCCGCCAGCGGCTGCAGCACGTCGCGGCCGGCGGCGCGGGTGCCGCCGTGTTTCACATCAGGCGCGAACACCGGGATCTTCTCAAGCAGGTGCGCGGCACTGGGCAGGGTCGCCGCGGTATCGAGCAGCGCGGCCTTGTCGGGATTGGCCTCGCGCCAGGCCTTGAAGGTCCGGTGCCACTTGTTCGCGGCGCGGACGAGGCGGGCCTTGTGGCCGGCGAAGTACGCGCGCACTTCGTCGCTCACGAAGAAATGCGGCTCCGCGGGCAGCCCGAGGCCGGCGCGGGCGGCGTCGGCGAACTTCGCCCCACCCTCGCCGTGCGCCTTCGCGGTGCCTTGCACCTCGGGGATGCCCTTGCCGATGATGGTCCGCGCGATGATGAGCTGCGGTTTGCCGCTCTTGGCCTTCTTCGCCTTGTTGAAGCTTTTCAGGAACGCCGCCAGGTCATGCCCGTCCACGGTCTGCACGTCCCACTCGATGGCCTTGAAGCGCGCCGCCGTGTTCTCGCTCTGCGTCTTGTTCGCCATCGCGTCGAGCGTCACGTCGTTCGAGTCGTAGATCAGGATGAGGTTGCCGAGCTGCTGGTGGCCGGCGAACTCGACCGCCTCCATCCCGACGCCCTCCTGCATGCAGCCGTCGCCCGCGAGGCAGACGACGTGGTAGTTGAAAATCTCGTGCGCCGGCGTGTTGAAGCGCGCCGCGGCCATCTGGCCGGCGACGGCCATGCCGACGGCGTTGCCGATGCCCTGCCCGAGCGGGCCGGTCGTGGCCTCCACCCCGGGCGTGTGGCCGAACTCCGGGTGGCCAGGCGTCTTCGAGTGCAGCTGCCGGAACGCCTTGATGTCGTCCAGCGAGAGGTCGAAGCCCGCGAAGTGCAGCCAGGCGTAGAGGAACATCGAGCCGTGGCCCGCCGAGAGCACGAAACGGTCGCGGTTGAGCCAGCGCGGGCGGCTCGGGTCGACCGCGAGCGCGTGGCCGAACAGCACGGCGCCGATCTCGGCGCAGCCGAGCGGGAGGCCGAGGTGGCCGATGCCGGCCTGGTGGACGGCGTCGATGGCGAGGCCGCGGGCCTGGGCGGCGGCTTGGGCGAGAATGGGCGTCGGGAGTGTCATGGGAAAAAAGGAAGGCCATGAGGACTACGCCGCGGGCTGCGCCCGGGGAAGCAGAATTATTCACGCTGCCTTTTCAACGTGGCACGGGTCTCCTGACCCGTGGACGGTGCAGTCGAAGGGAATGTCTGCGGCAACATCCTTGCGCGGACAATGCCTCGGACACGGGTCGGGAGACCCGTGCCACAGCCAACAAAAAAGCGGGCTCCCGGAGGAGGCCCGCTTTGGCAAAGGATGAACTCGCGAATCTCAGCTCGCGGCGGGCGCGGCCGGGGCCGCGGCCTCCTCGGAGCGATTCTCGCGCGTCTTGACGGCGACCGCGGCCTTGCCGGTGCGGTGGCGGAGATAGTAGAGGCGGGCCTTCATGACCTCGGACTCGCGCTCGACCTCGATCTTCTCGATGTTCGGGGAGTTGACGGGGAACACGCGCTCGACGCCCTCGCCGTAGCTGATGCGGCGCACGGTGAACGTCTCATGGATGCCGTGACCCTTCCGGGCGATGACGATGCCGGAGTAGACCTGCACGCGCTCCTTGTCGCCCTCGCGAACCTTGGTGTGCACGCGCACGCCGTCGCCCACTTTGAAGGGCGTAATGTCTTTTTTCACCTGGGCTGCGGTGATTTCGTTGATGATCGGGTTCATGGCTGGTTATGTGAGTAAATCGGGTCGGACCTGACGGGTTTTTTCCACCTGTCGCGCGTGCCGCCACTTCTCGATTTCGGCATGGTTTCCGGAGAGCAGAACGTCCGGAACGGACATGCCCCGATATTCGGCGGGACGCGTGTATTGAGGAAAGTCGAGCAACTTGCTGGTGAAGGATTCGTGCGTCAATGACTTTTCCTCCCCGAGCACGCCGGGGATGAAACGCGCCAGCGCGTCGATCAAAACCGCCGCGGCCAAGGTGCCGTTCGTCAACACGTAGTCGCCGATGCTGATCTCCTGGTCGATGACCTTGTCCCGGATGCGCTGGTCGATGCCCTCGTAATGGCCGCTGAGCAGAACAAGGTGTTGCTGCCGCGAGAGTTCTTCCGCCAGCGCCGGGGAGAGCGGCACGCCGTCCGGGGTCAGGTAGATCCGCCGGCAGCCCGGGGTCTGCAGCTGCTCGATCGCCGCAAAAGCCGGCTCGGGCTTCATCACCATGCCCGCGCCGCCGCCGAACGGCCGGTCATCCGCCGTGCGGTGCTTGTCGGTCGTCCAGGCGCGCAGGTCGTGGACATTCACCGCGAGGTGCCCCGCCGCAATGCCCTTGCCGAGAATGCTCTCGGCGAGGAACCCGTCGAGCATCCGCGGGAACAGCGTGAGGACGTCGATCTTGAGCGGCATGGCAGGTCTAATTTCTAACCACCGAGGCGCAGAGCGCACGGAGAAAACCGCTGAAAAAACAAAACCCCGGAATCGAATCCGAGGTTTTTGGCGGCAGAGACTCCGGGTCTCTGTGGTTGTGCGAAAATCAGGCGGCGGGGGCCGCGGCCGGGGCGGCGCGGCGGGCCTTCTTGATCATGGCATGGACGGTGTCGGTCGGCTTGGCGCCCTTGCCGAGCCAGTAGTCGACGCGGTCGAGCTTGAGCTTGACGGTTTCGCCCTTGAGGCGGGGATCATAGATACCAACGACTTCGACCGGGTCGCCATCGCGGCGCGAACGGGCCTCGGCAATGACGAAGCGGTAGTGCGGCTGGTGGATGGCGCCGATGCGGGTGAGACGGATTTTGAGAGCCATGACGGGTGTTTTGCGGAGCGGTTCTTGCGTGGAAAAGCTGAGGACAAGACCTTCCGGCGTATGCCTTGTCAAGCCCCGACTCCCCTCGGTGGTGGCGGCAAATCCCCCGCCCTGCCCGCCGGATTCACCCCTTGCCTCGGGCGGTCCGCCGGATACCAAATAGGACCAGGCCATGGCTTCGCGGAATCAAGCCAGGGCCCCATCCACGGTCACGACCGACTGCGTCCTCCGGCCCACGCGACTGCTCCCAATCGTTAACCACCAAAACCCATGTCCCTTCCCCGCAACGAAGCCTGGTTTCCGGCCAAAAGATACGGCTGGGGTTGGGGTCTGCCCCAGCGGTGGCAAGGCTGGCTGGTGCTGCTGGTCTTTGTTGCCGGCATCCCCTGCGGTGCCCTGCTGGCCCGCTCCCGCCTGAACTTCATTCTGGCCTATCTCCTCGCGATGTCGGTCGGCCTGCTCTTGATCTGCCTGTGGAAAGGCGAGTCGCCCCGCTGGCGCTGGGGCAAGAATGATGACCCTCCATCCGACCCAACGACCGGTCCCAACCCGCCCAACAGCACGCCTTGACGGCTGACTCCAGCAGCCCGGCTACCTTTCATCACCATGTCACTCTTCGGAAACATCGAAAAACTGATCACCGAGCACGGCTCGGCCGCGGTCCTGCGCGAGCGGATCAAACTCGCCCAGGAAAAATATGAGTTGCTCGAGCGGAAGCTCGCCGACGCCAAGGAGGATCACGCGAAAGAGCTGAAACAGCTGAAGATGGCTCATGCCAAGGAGGTCGAGGAATTGCGGGCTAAGTTCGCGGCCAATACAAGGCGCACAAAAGTAAAGCGGGCGAAGCGGTAAACCGCGGTTCAAGCATACTTCCAGCGCGGCGCTGGCGATATTTTCGGGCCAATCCCAAGTCTTCGGGCTTGCGCTTTGTGCGGGTTGAAAAATCCTCACGCCCCGCACCTCAACCCCAAAACACCATGCCCAAATACGTCATCGAACGCGACATCCCCGGAGCCGGTAAACTCACCGCCGAGCAGCTGCACGGCATCTCCCAGAAATCCTGCGGCGTCCTCCAGAAGCTCGGGCCGCAAATCCAGTGGGTCGAAAGCTACGTGACCGACGACAAGGTCTATTGCGTCTACATCGCGCCGAACGAGGCGCTGGTCCGCGAGCACGCCAAACAGGGCGGCTTCCCGGCCAACCGCGTCTCCCAGGTGCGGTCGGTGATCAACCCGACCACGGCCGAGGGTTGACCCGCTCCACGGCGCCTGACCGCCCCGTCCCGTTTTTCCAGCCGCGCCCGCCTTCCTTGGCGGCGCGGCTTTTCCGTTGACCGCCCCGGCGGCGGCGGCGACGGTTCCACCTTATGCTCAAAGCTGGCATCGTCGGCCTGCCCAACGTGGGCAAGTCCACCCTCTTCAACGCCCTCACGCGCTCCCGCAAGGCCGAGGCCGCGAACTATCCGTTCTGCACCATCGACCCCAACATCGGCGTCGTGGTCGTGCCCGACGACCGCGCCTACGTCCTGCAGAAGATCGCCAAGACCAACGTCGTCGTCCCGGCCGCGATCGAGTTCGTGGACATCGCCGGGCTTGTCGCCGGCGCGAGCAAGGGCGAGGGCCTCGGCAACCAGTTTCTCGCCACCATCCGCGAGGTCGACGCCATCGTCCAGGTCGTCCGCTGCTTCGAGGATCCCGACGTCATCCACACGATGGGCGGCGTCGATCCCGTGCGCGACATCGAGGTCATCACCACCGAGCTCGTGCTCGCCGACCTCGAGGCCGTCGCCAAGCGCATCGAGAAAACCCAGAAGAAGGCCAAGTCCGCCGACAAGGAGGCGATCATCGAGATGGCGCTGCTCGAGAAACTCTCGCCCCACCTCAACTCCGGCAAGACCGCCAACACCCTCCCCGCCACGCCCGAGGAGGTCGCAATGATGAAGCTCTTCCAGCTCCTCACCGCGAAGCCCGTGCTCTTCGCCTGCAACGTCGCCGAGAGCGACCTCGCCACCGCCGAACAGAATCCCTTTGTCCAGAAAGTCGCGGAGTATGTCCGCACGCACCACGACGCCGCCTACGTGCCGATCAGCGCGAAGATCGAGTCGGAGCTGATCGATCTCCCCGCCGAGGAGGCAAAGGCCTTCCTGAAGGACCTGGGCGTCGATGACTCCGGCGTTTCCGCGCTCATCAAGGGCACCTACGCGCTGCTCGGCCTGATGACGTATTTCACCGCCGGTGAGAAAGAGGTCCGGGCGTGGACGATCAAGAAAGGCTGGAAGGCTCCGCAGGCCGCCGGCGTCATCCACACCGATTTCGAAAAAGGTTTCATCAAGGCCGAGATCGTCTCCTACGCCGATCTCACCAAGCTCGGCAGCGTCGCCGCCGCCCGCGAGGCCGGTAAATACCGGCTCGAGGGCAAGGAGTATGTCTTTGCCGACGGGGATGTTGCGCTGTTTAGGTTCAATACCTGAGACCTGAATCGGTTGGTTGGATTACCCAGAGAGTGTTGGTGAAATGGGTATTTATCCCCATTAATCAGATTTGCCGTTTGGGGGTTTAACCCTATGATTTAGGTCAAAGCAGATGACCTATTCCGTTCCCACACATTCACCGCAAGGATTGCCGACTTGGCAGTTCGCAAATGCGGACCTCAGCCAGTGGCTGACGCGCAGGTTTTGTTCGATGGTTGTGGCGGCGGTTCTAATGGCGCTTGCGACCCTGCCTCTTGTCGCCCCGGCCCAGACCGTGGACAACTGGACCGGCGCCTCCTCCAGCCTTTGGGGCACGGCCGGCAACTGGAGCGGTGGCGTGCCGACGAATCTCAGCATCGCGACGTTCAATACGAGTCCGGGTCTGCCCTCCTCCCTTCAGCTCCTCGCGGCCTCGACCGCCTACTCGCTCAATTTTTCCAACGCCGGCGGGGCGAACGCCTACACGCTGGACACCGCCGGCAACGTGAATGTCGACACCCTCACGCTCACCGCCGGCATCACCAGCACCGACGCGGGCGCCCTGACCTTCTACAACCAGACGACCCTCGCCGCGAACCAGTCCTGGACCAACAACGGCGGGACGATGAATTTCTACGGCAACGTGAACCTCGGTTCCGGTGCCAGCGGCCGCACGCTCACGATCAATGGCAGCGGCGCGGTCAACCTCAACGGCGTGGTGGGCGACGGCGGCACCGCGGCCGGTTCGCTCACCTACGCGGGCACGGGCAACCTGAACCTGATCGGGGCCAACACCTACACCGGCGCCACCACCATCAGCTCGGGCACCGTCACCATCCAGAATGCCGGCGCCATGGGCACGGCCGCCAACACGGCCAGCACCACCGTCGCGAACGGGGCCGTCCTCCAGATCCAGGGCAACATCACGACGACCAACGCCGGCACCCTGGTCCTCAACGGCACGGGCAGCGGCGCGGGCGCCTTGCAGAACATCAGCGCCAACAACACGTGGAACAGCGCCATCGCGCTGGGCTCGAACGCCACCGTTTCCAACGCGACCGCCGGCAACGTCCTCTACCTCGGCAATTCCGGCGGCGGGAGCCTGTTTACCCTCGGCAGCAATACGCTCACCGTCGACGGGGCCGGCGACACCTTCATCAATTCGAGCCTGGGCGTCGCGGGGGACACCGGCGGCCTGATCAAGAACGGCACCGGCGCCCTGACGCTCTGGGGTTACAACTCCTTCTACACCGGCGCCACCACGGTCAACGGCGGCTCGCTGGAACTCGTGGTCGGCCCGATGACCGCGGGCTGGTACGGGATCAATGGCGCGCTCACCATCGGCAACGGCTCCGTGGCCAACACCGCCGCGGTCAACATCTGGGGCGCCGGGCACGCCGTCGGGGCGAGCTATCCGAACCAGATCTCGCCCACCTCCGCCATCACGCTGAACGCCGGCGGCAGCCTCAACGTCGGCGTCTCCACCACCGCCGGCTCCTTCACAATGAACGGCGGCGCCGTCAACATCACCGCCGGCCAGACCGTCACGCTGAGCAATGGCGTCACCTCCAAGTCCAACTCTGCCCACCAAACCTCGCAGATCCTCGGCGGCAACCTGGCCCTCGTGTCCGCCAACACCACGTTCAACGTCGCGCGCGACACCTCCCTCGCGAGCGACCTGAACATCAGCAGCATCATCTCCGGCTCCGCCATCACCAAGACCGGTACCGGCGTGCTCACCTTCTCCGGCGCCAACACGTACACCGGTGGCACCACCCTCTCGAGCGGCACGCTCAACGCGAACACCAACACTGCGCTCGGCACCGGCACCGTGGTGCTCAACGGCGGCACGCTGGGCTCCACCGCCGGCAGCACCGTCGCCAACACACTCACGCTCCAGGCCGATTCCGGGCTCTCGGGTCTCACCACGAGCGGCATCCTCACCCAATCCGGCGGTAACCGGAACCTGACGATGGCCAACGCGACCCAGTCGGGCGCCCTCAAACTCTCCGCCAACAACACCGGCTACACCCTCAGCGCCCAGGTGGACAGCGGCACGTCGACGATCTCGGGCGCAATCTCCAATGGCGGCACCGGCGCCGGCGGCCTGACCAAGACGGGCAACGGCACCCTCGTTGTCAGCGGCGCCAACACCTACACTGGCGCCACCACGGTTAACGGCGGCACGCTGCAGTTCGGCGCCAACAACACGCTCAACGCCACCACCGCCGTCGCGCTCAACAACAGCACGCTCAACCTGAACGGCTTCTCGACCCAGATCGGCAACCTCTCGTTCAACAACGCGACGATCAATTTCGGCAGCGGCGGGACCACAAACACGCTGCTCTTCAATAACCTGACTTCCGCCACCGGCCTGCTGACGATCACCAACTGGACCAGCGGCAGCACGACGCTGGCCGCCACGACCGCGGGCATCGCCTCCAACCTGCTGGCGCAAATCTATTTTGTCGGCAGCGGCTCGGGCGCCGTCGAATCCGGCAGCCTGTCCGCAGTCGGCAACGGTCTGCCCAACGGCTACATCATCACGGCGAACAACGCCTTCCTGACGTGGAACGGCGGCGGCGCGAACAACAACTGGTCCACCTCCGGCAACTGGGTCGGTGGCATCGCGCCGAGCACCACCGTCGGGAGCACCCAGAAGCTCTTGTTCACCGGCTCCACGCGCCTGGCGCCGGCCATGAACGGCAATTACTACATCAACGCCCTCAAGTTCGACTCCGCCGCCGGCGCGTTCGCCATCGCCCAGGGCGGCAACACCCTCACCCTGAACGGCGCCCTGCCGAGCATCATCCAGCAGTCCGCCTCCAACCAGTCCATCAACGGCGGCACGATCGCCGTGTCCGTCAACAGCGTGGTCGACGTGACGGGGACCGGCCTCCTCACCTTCGGCTCGAACCTGACCGGCAGCGGCAGTCTGTCGAAACTCAGCGCCGGTACGCTCGTGCTCTCCGGCAACAACAGCGGCTACAGCGGCGGGATCAGCGTCAACGCGGGTACGCTGCAAGTGTCCGGCAGCAACTCGGCCCTCGGCACCGGGACCACGACGGTCGCGTCGGGCGGTACGCTGCAGGTGAATTCCGGCCTGACCCTCGCCAACGCGCTATCCCTGTCTGGCACCGGCGTCTCGAGCACGGGCGCGCTGTATGCGACGCCGGGCGCGGGCAACACCGCCACGCTCAACGGGGCCATCACGCTGGGCGGCGCCACGACGTTCAACCTCGGTTCCGGCACCCTCGCCATCAACGGCGGCGTCACCGGGTCCGGCAACACCCTCACCCTCATCGGCGCCGGCAACAGTCTCTTCTCCAGCGCCATCACCACCGGCACCGGCGGCGTCACCCTCAGCGGCTCCGGCACCACGACGTTCTCCGGCGCCAACACCTACACCGGTCTGACGGCGGTCAACTCCGGCATCCTGAACCTGAGCGGAACCGCGGTCGGCGGCAGCCTCACGCTTGGCGGTGGCACGGTGAACGACAACGCGTCCAACCAGCTGGCCACCTCCGGCGTCCTGACGGTCAACAGCGGCATCTTCAACCTCGGGGGTTTCTCCGAGACCGTGGCCAACCTCGCCGGCACGGGTGGCACGCTCGCCCTCGGCAGCGGCACGCTCACGCTCGGCGGCGCCGGCTCCACGACGTTTGGCGGCGCCATCACGGGGAGCGGCACCATGGCCAACAGCAGCACGGGCAAGCTCACCCTGACCGGGGCCAGCACCGGCTTCACCGGCAACTTGAACCTGAGCAACGGGGTCGTGGTCGCCGGGGCCACGAACGCCACCGGCACTGCCACCGTCGCCGTTTCCGGCACCGGCAACTTCGAGGTGCAGGGCGGTTCGACCCTCGGCAGCAACTTCACCCTCTCGACCAACGGCGCGGCGACCAACAACGGCGCGATCGAGAACCTTTCCGGCATCAACACCCTGACCGGGAACGTGAGCGTCACCGCGAATTCCCGCCTGCAGTCCGACGCGGGCACCCTGATTTTGGGCGGCCCGGTCGCCCTGGCCAGCGGCACCACCCTCAATGCCGGTGGCGTCGGCAACATCACGCTCAACGGGGCAATCACCGGCGCGGCCAACACCTCGCTGACCAAGGACGGCTCCGGCACGCTCGCGCTCGGCGCGGCGAACCCTGGGTTTGCCGGTGCCGTGACCGTGGGCGTGGGCACCCTCCAGGTGAACGGCGCGAATGCGCTCTCGAACGCCGCCGCGATCACCGTCAACTCGGGCGGCACCTTTCTCGCCAACGCCGCCAACGCGCTTTCGACCAGCGGATCCGTCACCAATCAGGCCGGGGGCACCCTCAACCTGAACGGGACCGGCAACACCCTGACCGGGCTTTTCAACAACTCGGGAACCCTCGCCTTTGGCACGGGTGGTTCCCTGACGCTGAACGGCAGCTCCGCCACCCTCAGCGGCACGATCACCGGCAGCGGCACGCTGACGATCGGCGCCGGCCAGACCCTGACCCTGGGCGCAAACTTTAACGCGGCGAACCTGAACATTGTCCTCGCCGGCGGCACCTTCAACCTGAACGGCACGACCGACACGTTCGGCAACCTCAGCATCACCGGCAACTCCATCCTTGATTTCGGGAACTCATCCGCGAGCGTCCTCAACTCAACCAGCCTGAGCATCACCTCGGGCATGATCCTCACCATCAATAACTGGGTGAACACGGTGGATTACTTTTATCTCGTGAACAACCCCGGCTCACAGGGCAATCCGCCGCTCAACCAAATCGTTTTTTCGGGCTTCACCGGGGGCGACTCCGGGTGGCAGCCTTTTGACCACCAAGTCAGGCCCGTGCCGGAGCCGGCGACCTATGGCGCCGCGCTGATCGGGTTCTCCAGCCTGCTGCTGGGCTGGCGCCGCCGCCGGGCCGCCCGCGTGTGATCAGACCTGGGTAGTTCTACCCACTTGACCGCGATTGTAAAACAGGCGGTGTTCAGTAGCCTTTGTTTTACTGGAACCGATGCAGGCCATTGCCCCCATTTTCCCAGCCGGGCATCCATTTCGCCCGGCCCCGAAAGCGACCCGCCGCCCATGGCTGCTGCTCGCGGCGTTCGGCGTGCTTTTTCTGGGCGGTCTGCGGGTCGATGCGGCCACCCGGACGTGGGCGGACGTGGGCTCGGATTTCGGCACCAACGCCAACTGGCTCGTCGCGGCGCCAGGGGCAGCTGATATTGGCTCCTTCGGGCTCGTCACGAACTTCCAGCCGAATCTCGCGACCAACCGCAGCATCCTTGGCCTGGCTTTCACCAGCGCCAGCACCAATGGCGTAACCCTCACCGGCGCCATCTTCACGATCGGCGCCAGCGGCATCAACAATCAGTCCACCAGCGGGCTGAAGACCGTGAGCAACAATATCACGATGTCGGCCATCCAGACGTTCACCAACAATGGCGCGATGACCATCGGGGGCAACGTGACGAACGGCGGGTTTCTCCTCACCCTCGGCGGCACCGGCACCGCCGGCATCCTCACCGGCAATCTCGGTGGTGGTGGCGGACTGACCAAGACTGGCGCAGGATCGTGGTTGGTCTCGGGTACCAACACCTACACCGGCCCGACGGTCGTCAATAACGGCACGCTGCAGTTCGGTTCCAACTCCTCGCTCGCGAACTCCGCCGTCACCATCAACGCCACCACCGGCGGCACCACCGCCCTCCTCGACCTCAATGGCAGCAACGCCACCATCACCACGCTGACGTTCGGCGGCACCGGCGGCACCGCCTCGGCCAACAACCTGAGCACCGGCTCCGGCACGCTCACGCTCGGCGGCACCGTCACTTTTACCGCCACCGGCAATCCCTTCGGCTCCACCCTCTCCGGCCTCGTCGATCTCGGCGGCGCCACCCGCACGTTTTCGATCGCCGATTCCACCAACGCCGCCGCCGACCTGACCGTCTCTGCCGACATCTCCGGCACCGGGGCGGGAATCACGAAGACCGGCGCCGGCACCCTCGTGCTCTCGGGCAACAACTCCTACACCGGCGCCACCGCCGTCAACGGCGGGGTGCTAAATATTCAAAGCGACACCGCCCTCGGCGCCACCGGTGGCACCACCACCGTCGCCAGCGGGGCCGCGCTCCAGTTGCAGAATGACATCACCGTCACGGGCGAGTCCTTGACCGTGGGCGGCACGGGCATCAGCACGACCGGTGCCGTGCGCAACATCTCGGGCAACAACACCTGGACCGGGGGCGTCTCCTTGAGCGCCAACACCACCATCCAGAGCGACGCGGGCTTGCTCACCTTCTCGGGCAATATCACCAACGGGGTCCGCACCCTGACGGCGACCGGCGCGGGCGACATCACGTTTTCCGGCGTCATCGGCAACGGTTCCGGCGGCATCACCAAGACCGGCGCCGGCACGCTCACCCTCTCCGGCGCGAACACCTACACCGGCGCGACCACCCTCACCACCGGGGTGATCAACATCCAAAACAACACGGCGCTGGGTACCGCGGGCTCCGGCACCACCGTCGCGGCCGGCGCCGCCCTCCAACTGCAGAACAACATCACGGTCACGGGAGAGGCGCTCACCCTGAACGGCACCGGCATCGCCCTCGACGGCGCCCTGCGCAACATCTCCGGCAACAACACTTGGACCGGGGCCGTGACCCTGGGCAGCAATCCCGGGGCCACGATCGAGAGCGATGCCGGGCTTCTCACCATCTCCGGCGGCATCACTGGCAACACCCGCACCCTGACCGTCGGCGGCGCGGGCGACACCACCCTTTCCGGCGTCATCGGCACGACCACCGGCGGGATCATCAAGAATGACGCCGGCACGCTCACCCTCTCCAACACCAACACCTTCACCGGCGCCACCACGTTCAACGGCGGCACGGTGAGCATTGCCACCGACCGGGGGCTCGGCGCCATCCCCGGCGTGGCCACGCCCAATCTGCTCGTCTTCAATGGCGGCACCCTCGGCACGACCGGTACATTCACCCTCAGCGCAAACCGCGGCACGACGCTCAACGCCGCCGGCGGCACCTTCGACACGGCCTCCGGCACCACGCTCACGTACAACGGCATCATCGCCGGCGTCGGCGGACTCACCAAGGCCGACACTGGCACCCTCGTCCTCGGCGGCGCCAACACCTACACCGGCGCGACCACGATCAATGGCGGCGTCCTGAGCATCAATGCCGACAACCGCCTCGGCACCGCGCCCGGCAGCGCCACCGCCGACCAGCTTGTTTTCAACGGCGGCACATTGGCGACCACGGCGAACATGACGCTCAATGCCAACCGCAGCACCACGGTCAACGCGGGCGGCGGCACCATCGACGTTGCGACCGGGACGACCCTGACCTTTGGCGCCTCCCTGTCCGGCGCGGGCACGCTTACGAAGGCCGGCGCGGGCACCTTCCTGCTCAGCGCCACCAACAGCCTGAGCGGCGAATTCGCCCTGAGCGCCGGCACGCTCGCCCTCAATGGTTTCAATTTCACCATCGGCACGCTGCACATCACCGGCAATTCGATCCTCGATTTCGGCAACTCCAGCGCCTCCATCCTCAACGCGACCAACCTGATCATCGACACGGGGGTGACCCTCACGATCAACAACTGGGTTGATACCGTGGATTATTTCTACCTCGTGAACAGCCCCGGCTCACAGGGCAACGCGCCGCTGAATCAGATCGTCTTCTCCGGCTTCACCGGCAGCAACACCAAGTGGCAGCCTTACGACCACCAGGTCACGCCTGTGCCGGAGCCCGCAACCTATGGCGCAGCGCTGATCGGTTTCTCCGCCCTGCTCCTCGCCTGGCGCCGCCGCCGGACCGCGTCGGCCTGAGTTCGGACCCGTTTTTCCCGGTCGTTCAGTGCGTCTGTCCGCCCGCTTGGCGCAGGTCGTGGCGTTGCCGGAGCGAGGTCTCGATCGCGAGTTCGACCGCCCGCTGCATCGTCGCCAGCGGCAGGCTCGGCTGGCTCTGCGTCTGCTCCGGCAGGAACGGGACGTGGATGAAGCCGCCGCGCGCGACGCGCCGGCGACGCAGCTCATGCATCAGCCCGTAGAAAACATGGTTGCAGACAAAGGTGCCCGCAGTCTGTGACACCGCCGCCGGGATACCGTGCCTCCGCAGCGCCGCGACAATGGCCTTGATCGGCAGCGTGCTCCAGTAGGCCGCCGGTCCACGCGCCACGATCCGCTCGTCCACCGGTTGCGCGCCGGCGTTGTCCGGGATCCGGGCATCGTCCACGTTGATCGCGACCCGTTCCGGCGTGACTTCCGCCCGCCCGCCCGCCTGCCCCAGGCAGATGACCAGTTCCGGCCGCACCGCGCGCACGAGCCGCCGCAACTCGGTGTTCGCCGCGCCGAAGACGCAGGGCAGCACCGCGCCCGTGACCCGCCGCCGCCCCAGCACGCGGCCGTCGAGCGCCCGCGCGATCTCGCCCGAGGGATTGAGCTTCTCACCCCCGAACGGCTCGAACCCGGTGACGAGGACAGTTTTCATTTTCCGCATTTTCGCTCTTCCGCGTTTTCGCGATTAAAACCGATACGCGCAGAAATACATCAGCGCGATGTTCGCCGCGAGGATGACGAAGGCGATGGGCAGCTGCGCCTTGATGACCGCATGCTTGTCCGGCAGGTCGAGCAGCAGCGCGGGCACGAGGTTGAAATTCGCCGCCATCGGCGTCATCAGCGTGCCGCAGTAGCCCGAGAGCATCCCGATGGCCGCCATGATGGCCGGGTTGCCGCCGTGCTGGTGCACCACCAGCGGCAGGCCGATGCCGAGCGTGATCACCGGGAAGGCCGCGAACGCGTTGCCCATGATCACCGTGAACAGCGCCATGCCGCAGCAATACGCGGCCACGGCGACGAAGGGGAACTGCGTCGGCAGCGCCTGCGCCACGAGGTCCGCGACCACCGGGCCGACTCCCGCCTTCGCGAAGACGCCGCCGAGCGCCGCGAGGAATTGCGGCAGGATGAGCGCCCAGCCGACGGTCTGCAGCAACCGGCTGCCTTCCTGGATCGGGACGACCGCCTTGGCCCCGGTCAGCCGGAGCGCCACCACGGCGGCCACGACGGCGCCCAGGCACACCGAAGTCACCGTGGCGTTGGCCGGGTCGAGCAGCCACCAGTCCCCGACGTGCAGCTTGCTCAGTACGAGCGTGCCCACCACCGCCGTCGCGGGAATCAGCAGGGCCGGGGCAAAAATCCGGTTCTGCAGCCGGGCCGCCGAGTCGGCACGGTCCTCGGCGGACGCCCCCGCGTCGCCCATGAAAGCCATCTGCTTCGTCGCCGCGAGCGCCACCATCACCAGCATCAGGTAGCCGACCACTACGGGCGGCAGGGACTTTCCCACCAGGAACGTCACGGCCAGCAAGGCCCAGAACAGGGCCGAGCCCCAGCGCTTCGGATGGTTCCGGTCGCCCGCGATGCGTCCCGCCACCAGCAGCAGGATCACGCCGGCGAACACATAAAACACATCGAGGTTCAGCAGCTTCACGGCGTTCCCTCCGGCTTGGGCGCGACGGCCGTCGCGCGTACGATGCGCCGGTCGAGCGCCCGCGCCCGCCACACCAGGGCGCCGAACGCCACCAGCGCCGTGGGAATGCCCCACCAGGACAGCTCCCACAGCCCGACCTCGACGCCCTGTGC
This sequence comes from uncultured Opitutia bacterium, assembly GCA_903872505.1. Lineage (GTDB taxonomy): Bacteria > Verrucomicrobiota > Verrucomicrobiia > Opitutales > Opitutaceae > Opi-474. Next base: position 15,357 of record CAIQKV010000076.1, on the reverse strand, counting down.
CTGCAGCGTGCCCCGGATCAGCAGCACCGCGCCCACGGCAAAGACCGTGTCTTCGCCGAAGAAATTTCCGACGTTCTCCGCTGCCGCCGCATGCGCGCGAATCGCCTCGGTGGTCTTCTGCGGCAGCGTTCCGTGCTGCGCATGCGCCGCGCCCTCGGACATCGGCGCCACCAGCGGCCGCACCATCGCCGCGTGGCCGCCGATGTTCACGCCGAACGCGATCGAGACCTGCCGCACCGCCGTGTAGACGATCAGCACCCGTCCGGCCGTCGCGGCCCGCGCCCGGCGGACGATCGCCTCCGCCCGCTCGCGCAGGCCGTACCGCTCCAGCAACCCGATCACCGGCAGCATCAGCACCACCGTCAGGGTCATGTAGCGGTTCTCGATGAAATACCGGCCGAACAGTCCCATGAGCTCGTTGAACGACATCCCCGCCACGAGCCCGGTGGCGATGCCCGCCGCCATCACGACCAGCAGGGTGTTGAACCGCAGCGCGAACCCCGCCGCCACCACGAGTATCCCGATGAGCTTGATCATGGCCCGGCGGCAAACGCCTTCAGCTCGATCCCCGCCGCCGCCAGCTCCTTCCGCAGCCGCCGCGCGAATGCCACCGCGTGCGGCCCGTCGCCGTGCACGCACACCGTGTCGGCCTTCACCCGCACATTCGTGCCATCCGTCGCGTGCACCACCCCTTCGCGCACCATCCGCAGCACCTGCGCCACGGCCGCCGCCTCCTCGGTGATCAGCGCGCCCGGCTGCGCGCGGGGCGTGAGCGAACCGTCGCGCTGGTAGGTGCGGTCGGCAAAGACTTCCTCGGCCACGGCCAGCCCGGCCGCCCGACCCGCCCGCGCCAGCTCGCTGCCCGCCAGCGCGAACAGGACCAGCAGCGGATCCGCGGCGCGCACGGCCCCGGCGACCACCGCGGCCACCTCCCGGTCCCGCGCCGCCAGATTGTAGAGCGCGCCGTGCGGCTTCACGTGCCGGAGCGGGCCGAGCCGTGCCAGCGCGGCGATCTGCGCCGTCACCAGTTCCCGCAGCGTGTCCGCCGGCAGGGCGACCTCGCACCGGCCGAAATTCTCGCGGTCCGCGTACCCCGGGTGCGCGCCGATCGCCACGCCGTGCCGTTGGGCCAGCGCCACGGTCGCCTGCATCCTCAAAAAGTCGCCCGCGTGCGCCCCGCAGGCAATGTTCACCGAGGTGATCAGCGGCATCAGCTCGGCGTCGTGGCCGGCGCCTTCGCCGAGGTCGCAGTTGAGGTCGAGGCGCAGCACGGCGTCAGCGGAGTTTTTGGGCGAGGCCCTCGTGCAGGATCGCGAACATGTGCTCGCGGGCGAGGATCAGCCGGTGCGCCTCGTCCAGCGGCACCTCGGCGAAACGCACCCGGTCGCCCGGCCGCAGCTGCGCGACCAGCGGCAGGTCGACGCTGACGACGTGCGCCGCCTGCGGATAGCCGCCGATCGTCTGGGCATCGGCCATGAGCACGATCGGCTGGCCGTCCGGCGGCACCTGCAGCGTGCCCGGCGCGACGGCGGCCGAAATCATCTCCGGCAGCCCGCCGATCCGCGCGAGCTTCGCCCCGCCGAGCCGGACGCCCATCCGGTCGGACTTGTGCATGATCCGGAATTCCGCGTCGAAAAGCGCGCCACCAAAGTCCTCCAGCTGGGCGCCGCGCACCACGCGCACGACGGTCTCGGGCGAGTACTCCGGCAGGATCCGCGGGTCGATCCGCCAGTGCTCCTCCACCCGTCGCGCCACGTCCGGCACCGCCAGCACATCGCCCTCCCGCAGCGCGCGGCCCTGGAACCCGCCCACCTGGCCGCGGAGATAGGTGCTGCGGCTGCCGAGGAACGGCGGGACGTCGATGCCGCCCGCGACCGCGAGGCAGGCACGGCAGCCGCGGCTGACAACCCCGAGTCTTATCCGCTCCCCGGCGCGGACCGCGATGGGTTGCCACGCCGGGATGCCCGGAAATTCCGCCCCGCACACCGCGATCACCGTGTCGGCGGAAAAAACCAGCTCGGGCCCCACCAGCGTGCACTCGAACGCCGCGGCGTCCTCGGCATTGCCGACGAGCAGGTTGGCCATCCGCAGGGCAAACGGGTCCATCGCGCCGCACAGCGCCACGCCGGCCGCGCGGTAGCCGACCCGCCCGGGGTCCTGCACGGTCGTCAGCATCCCGCCGCGAATGACGGTTATTTCCATGTGGCAAACTCCTCCGGGGTGATGGCGCGGAACTTCACGCGGTCGCCGACCCGCAGCAGCGCCGGCTCCTTCTCACCGGGCCGGAACAGCGCCAGCGGCGTGCGGCCGATGAGCTGCCAGCCGCCGGGCGTGGGCAGCGGGTAGACGCCCGTCTGGGCGCCGCCGATGCCCACCGAGCCGGCGGGCACGCTGACCCGCGGAGTGGCGCGGCGCGGTATGTGCAACTCCTCCGCCAGCCCGCCAAGGTAGGGAAAGCCCGGGGCGAACCCGATGGCGTGCACGAGGTAATCGCCCGCGGCGTGCCGCTTGGCCAGCTCCGGGGCCTCCAGCCCGCAGTGCCGCGCGACGTCCGCGTAGTCCTGGCCGTAGTCGCCGCCATAGCAGACGGGGATCTCGATCGTCCGCGAGGCCGTCGCGGGCTTCTTCTTGGCCTCGGCATCCAGCGACCGCGCCCGCTCGGTGATGAAACGGCAGACGAAATCGTACGGCCGCGCCCCGGCCGGCAGCCGGCCGGGCTCGTAGAAAACGGTGACCGTGGCGTAGGCGGGCACGACGTCCACGATGCCCACCGGGCGGTTGGCCTCCAGCAGCGCCGTGAGCGCCCGCACGCGGGGCAGCACCTCCTTGTCGATGGTGGCGCCAAGCGCGACCACGACCGCGGAGTCGCCCAATGCGGAAAACGTCATGCGGCGTTTATCCCCAGCGAACCCCGCCTTGGCAAGAATCCATGGCGGGCCGGTTCGGCTTCACTTGCCCAGCAGTTCCTCGGCGTGGGCCAGGGCGCTTCTCGCCTTGCTGTCGCCGAGCATCCGCGCGAGTTCCGCCACCCGCGCCTTCCGGCTCGCCTGGATCGGCTCGATGCGCACCACCGCGCGGTCCTTCGACTGGTCCTTGGTCACGACCAGGTGACATGTCGCCTGCGCCGCGACCTGCGGCAGGTGCGTCACGCAGAGCACCTGGTGATTCTTGGCGATGCCCGCCATCTTCTCGCCGACCACCCGGCCGATCTCGCCGCCGACGTTGGCGTCCACCTCGTCGAACACCAGCAGCGGCACCTCGTCGAGGTCGGCCAGTACGGTCTTGAGCGCGAGCATCACCCGCGCCAACTCGCCGCTCGACGCCACGCGGTTCAGCGGCAGCGGCGCCTCGCCGACATTCGGGGAAAACAAAAACTCCGCGCCGCAGTCGCCCGTCGGCCCCAGCTCGGGCAGCGGCACCACCCGCACTGAAAAATCCGCCTTTTGGAAACCAAGTTGCGCGATGCCCTTCGCCGCGACCTTGGCCAGCTCCTTCGCCGCCTTCTCCCGCAGCGTCCGCAGCGCCGCCGCCTCCTTCTTCGCCGCGCGATGGGCATCGGAAATCTGTTTTTCCAGTTTCGCGAGCGTGCCCTCGAGGTTGCCCTGCACCTCGAGCCGCCGGCGCATCTCGTCGCGTGCCGCGAGCACCGCGCCGAGTTCGCCGCCGTGCTTCCGCTTCAGCTCGAGCCACGTGTTCATCCGCTCGGTCAGCTGCTCGGCGTGGTCGGGGTCGAACTGCAGCTGCTGGCTCAGTGCCGAGAATTCCGCGCCGAGGTCGTTCAGCTCGACCGCCGCGGACGCCAGGCGGTCGGCCAGCGGCTTGCTCGCGGCGTCGATGCCCTCGAGTTGGCGCGCCTCGCGCAGTAGCGCCGCCACGCGGCCCTGCACGCCCTCGTCGCCGGTCAGACCCGCCGCCAGCGCCTGCGCCAGCTCGATCAGCTCCTGCGCCCGGCTCATCCGCGCAAAGTCCCGCTCCAGCGCCTCGATCGCCTCGGCAGTCAGGTCGAGCGCGTCGATCTGCGCCAGCTGGTTTTCCAAAAACGCGATCTGGTCAGGCGCGAGTCGCGCCTCGCTGGAAATCCGCTCCTTTTCCGCGATCAGTTCGCGCCACGACCGGTAACCCGCCTGGTACGCCTCGAGCGCCCCACCCGCGCGGCCGAAGAGGTCGAGCAGCTCGAGCTGGCAGCTTTCCTTGAGCAGCCGCCGGGGCTCGCTCGGTCCGTGAAAATCCACCCAGTGCTCGCCGAGCTGCTGCAGCACCGAGAGCGTCGCGAGGCTGCCGTTGACGGTGATCTTCGGCGCCTTGTCGCGCGGCAGGCTGCGCTTGAGGATGAGCACGCCGTCCTCGCAGGGCGGCAGGTCCAGCCCGGCCAGCACCGCATCAATCTTCCGCGAATCGGTGAAGAACAGCGCCGCCTCCGCCTCGCACGCCGCCGCGCCCTGCCGGATGATGGTCTTGTCCGCCCGTTCGCCCGCCAGCAGGCTCAGCGCGCCGAGCAGGATGCTCTTGCCCGCGCCGGTTTCACCCGTGACCGCGGTGAATCCCTCCTCGAAATCGAGCGCCACCTCCTCAAGGAGGGCGAGATTCCGGATGCGGAGCGACTGCAGCATGGCGGTTACGGATGAACACCCGGCCGGCGTTCGTCAAAGCCGCTTCTTGGCCGGATCGTGCCCTGCTCCGGCCTTGGCGTGCTTGGCGTGAAACCAGTCCGGCAACGTTGTTTTAGTTCGCCCCGATCATCTGGACGATGGCGTTCACGTTCTCGCCGTCCGGCCGGGGGTGGTAGGTCCAAGCCCCGCCGCCGGCGCCGGCGCAGAGGATCGCGCCCCCGGTCCACCGGGGATTCAGCGACTTCACCGTGGGCGGGCAGTAGCGGATGGTCAGGCCGCAGCGGCGGCGGCCGGAGGCGTTCGGTTCGGAGCCGTGCGCGAGCATGTCGGCATGCAGCGAGAACTGGCCGGCCTTGAGCTCGTCGTGGACCGGCTGGCCCAGCTGCGCCGCGTTCTCGATCTCTTGGTTGAGTACGGCCTTTTCCTTCTCGACCTGCCGCCACTTCAGGTGGCCGTGCCGGTGCGTGCCGGGCAGGAACATCATCGCCGCGTTCTCCCGGTCGGTGTCGTCGATCGCCAGCCAGACCGTCACCGTGCGGGCGGGCGTGAACGGCCAGTACGAGGCGTCCTGGTGCCACGCGACCTTGCGCGGGTCGTGCGGCTGCTTGCAGAAAAAATGCGTGCCCCAGCAGATCACGTCCGGGCCGACCAGGTCCTGCACATGGTCGAGGATGACCGGGTTCATCACGATGTCGTAGAGCCCGCGGCAGCACGCGTGGAACCCGTTGATCGAGTAGGAATCGAGGTCGCTGCGGGCCTGCTGGACCTTGCGGAGCAGGTCGTCGAAGTAGGCGCGGTTCTGCGTCGCTTCCGCCGGCGGGCACGCCGACAGCGGCATGACGTAGCCGAACTCGTTGTAGAACTGGATCTGCTGCCGGGTCAGCCGGCGCGGCGCAGCGTTCACGACCGGCTGGAAACTCAGGTCACGCTCTTCCTTCTCGGGGGTGGCAGGCATCGCCAACCCGTAGGGGCCGGGCGGCCGATTACCAAGAAAAATGAATTGCGCCCGGCGGCCCGGCGAAACTCTGTCGATCCGCACCCCGTGGTGCGCCCGCCGAAAACCCATGTGCGTCCGCTACACCCTGCACCAACCTGAAGAGGCGCTGGAGGCGATCGCCCACGCGATCGCGCGCAAGCTCGCGCTGCCGGAGGGCGTAAAACCGAACTACAACGTCACGCTCACGCACGTCATGCCGGTCGTCGCCGCCGGGGCGGACGGGCCGGAGGTGCGGGGTATGATGTGGGGGCTGGTGCCGTTCTACGAAAAAACGAAGCCGACGATGCGGATGCTGCCGAACGCGAAGGCCGAGACCGCCGCCACGCTCGCCGCCTTCCGCCAGGGTGTCGCGAAGCGCCGCTGCCTGGTGCCGGCGAACGGCTTCTACGAGTGGCAGGCCGTGGGCAACCTGAAGCTGCCGCACCTCTTCACGCTGCAGGACGGGGCGCCGTTCGCCTTCGCAGGGATCTGGGAGCCGGCGGAGGACACCACCCCGGCGACGTACGGCATCCTCACCACCGCGCCGAACGCCCTCGTTGCGCCGATCCACAACCGGATGCCCGTGATCCTGACGCCGGAGCTGATGCCGCGCTGGCTCGGCGGCGACCCGCTGCCGGAGGCGGAGTATCGCGCCCTGACGCAGCCCCTGCCGGCGGACCGGATGTCGGAGCGGCCCGTCAGCCGCTACGTGAGCAACAGCCGGCACGAGGGCCCGCAGTGCATCGCGCCGCCGGAGGAAGCACCGCCCGAGCTGCCCCTCGGCTGAAGGCGCCGGTGATCGGCGGCAATCTCTCGCGCCCCCTCCCCGGGCATCATAACCTATTGGGTTACACTTCCGGGAGTCGCGCCGGAAATCGCCGGCGCGCTCGCGGCCGGACTCACTCAATCATGCCGGCTCCAAATGGGCTTGATTCGGGGAAGAGGCGGTTGCATCACTAGGTTGTCTTCTGACAACCTATGCTCACCGAACGGCAGGAAGTGATTCTCGACTTTGTCCGCGAATACCAGGCGGCGCAGAGCGTGCCGCCCTCTACCCGCGAGGTCGCGCGCCAGTTCGGCTGCAGCCAGCAGGGCGCGGCCAAGCACCTGCAGGTCCTCGCGCGCAAGGGCCAGCTGGCGAAGCTCGCGGACGGCAAATGGGGGCTGCAGGCGCGGAGCGTGCAGGCGCACCTGTTCGAGGCACCGGTGTACGGCGCGATCCCCGCCGGCCTGCCCGCGATGCAGGAACAGGAGCCGGAGGAAATCGTCGCAATCGACCCGGCCGTCTTCGGCGTGCGCCAGGGCCGGCCGGGCCATTTCTGGTTCCTGCGCGTCACGGGCGACTCGATGACCGGGGCGAACATCCTCGACGGCGACCTCGTCGCACTGGTGCGCAGGGAGCCGCGGCCGGGTGACATCATCGCGGCGCTGGTGGACGAGACCACGACGACGCTGAAACGCCTCGTGCACGAGCGGGGGCGCGCCCTCCTCCGGGCCGCGAACCCGCGGTATGCCGACCTCGCGCCCCAGCTACTGGAATCGCAGGGCGTGGTCGTCGGCGTGATCCGCCGGGTACGCGCCGGCAACGCCTGAGCCTTGGGGACCCCAGCCACCACCCTCGCCGAATTGCCGTTCCTCACTTCGGGCGATTCAACAGCTTCTGTTTCTCGCTCGTAAACTCCGCCTCGGTCAGGATGCCTTTTTTCCGGAGCTCATCGAGTTTCATCAGCTCGGCATAGACATCGTCCTTCTTGTCCACCCCATCCCGGCCGGTGGCGATGGTGGTTTGCTTTGCCCGGGGATCACTCTTGTCCACCAGCTTGAAGCGATACTCGATCTTGGACCAGTCAGTGAGCCCGGTGACAGTGTCTTCCGACATGGTGACGGGCAAGGCCACCTTGCCCCTGCTCTCGGCGAAATCCATCGCCTGGCCAACGGCCTGGGCCTTCAGGTTGGGCTCGTCAGTAACGAAGATGCCGTTCCGGTTCTGCATTCTCACCACGTAAGTGTCGGGGGATATTTGCACGACCCCGGGACCGGGAGTCGAGCAGCCGGTAAATACGACAGCCGGGGCCGTGAGCAGGATGCAGGAAATATTGCGAAGCCACCGGGGCGTGAGGCGCGACATGCGCTGTTGATGCCTGGGCTCAGGCGGCGAGTCAACCGGGCGCCGCATCGGCCGGCTGGCCAAGCGGGGAGCCAGCTGCCGGTCAGCTTTGTTTCTTCAACAGCTCCAGCAGCACCGCCGCATTGGCCTTCACACCCACTCAGGCCACCCGGCGCTGAAGTTCATTGAACCCGCGTTTCCGCCCACCACGCCGCGATCCGCTTTTTCGCCGGGTCGTCGGACTGCGGATACGACTCCAGGACTGTCTCCAGCCCCCGGCACAGCCGCTCCACGGTCAGGACGTAGGATTCGTCCGCCGCGGCCTGCGCCGCGCCGGGCAGCCGCGGAATCGTTCCGGCGGCAACCGCCGCCAGGCGCACCCCGCAGGCTTCGAAGCATTCCCGCGCCAGCCCGGCATGACGCGCCACGTAGTCCTCGCCCAGTCCCGCCGCGGCGAGCTTCGCCTGCAGGCGCCCCAGCCGTTTCACTCGTGGCTCCAGGCCCTGCAATTCCGCGGGAATGGCCGGGGCGCCGCGAAGGGTCGCGGACTCGACCGTGCCGTCGCGATGCGCCGCCAGGTCCGCGGCCGTTGGGGACGCGCCGCCGAGGGCGATTTCGATCCGGGCCTCGGCGGGGATTTCGGCGTAGGGCAGGAAGAGTTGCTTCGCATCGAAGCGCGTCCACGGCTTGCCGTCGACCAGCACGCGGGTGATTTCACCCGTGCCGGTCGTGGACAGGAACAGCCGCTTGGTGCCGAACCGGATCGGAAACCGCTGCTCGAGGCGCGTGATGCCGGCCGGAACATGCGGCACGATGACCAGTTGGTCGGCCTGGTAGAGGTATTCGAACAACCCGCGGATGAACGCGGCGGGAATGCCCCAGGCATCGTAGACACAATTGATCGGCTCCTTCGGCTGGTAGCGGTCGCGGCCAAAATGGGTCAGGTTGTTGTCCATCCGGAATTGCCGGGCGAAGCCGAGGATGCGCTGCATGGACCGGCGCGCGTCCTCGGTGCGGCCCAGGCGGTAGTAACCCATGATCATGCGGGCCTCGCAGGTGGACCAGTGCCCGCCGTTCACCCAATGCCCGAACTCCCACAAGCCCTTCGGCTCCGTGTAGAGATCGTCCAGCGAGGGATAGTTCGTGATGATCAGGTCGTAGGGCCGGAGGCCGGGGATCGAGGCGATCTTGGCGTAGATCGCCCGGGACTGGGCATCGTCGGCCACCCGGAAGCAGATCGCGTCATGGTTGACGATGGCCTCGAAGTAGCCGTGCCGGGCCGCGCCGAACACGCCGTGCGGCGTGCCGTCGGGGTCGAGGGATTTTAGGAAATACCCCTCGCCGGTCGTGAGCAGGGGCAATCCTTTCCGCGAGAGTTCGCGACGCTCGGAGTAAACCTTCACGCGCTCGGTCCGGCCGGCCATCCGCTCGAGTTCGATCAGCCGGTCGAGCGCCGCGATCGTGGTGACGGAGAGCCCGGCGAGATAGGAGAAGCCATAGGTGCCGTCGGGCTTCTTCCAGCCCGCATGGCTCGGGGCCATGAGGTTGCCCGCGGCCCCGGCCAGGTAGAGGTTGTTCCGCGGGTCGCGCCGCGACTCGAGAAAATCGGCGCAGCGCTCGAGCTTCGGCAGATAATGCGCAATCGCCGCCGGGTCGCGGGCGATGAGCAGCGCCTCGCATTGCATCACGACGCCCGCCGCGGTGAACTCCATCCCCCAGTCATGCAGTTCGACGCGGCCATCGCCCTGCTTGTAGATGATGAAGTTGGGGCGGGCGCAGTCGCAGAGCGCGCCGTCGGGCGCCACGGACAGCCAGGGCGCGGCGCCGACGTGATGGCCATCGCCCATCTGGTCGAACCAGAGGTCCTGCGAATTCTGGACAAAGGTGGTGAACGGTTCCTGCCAGAACGGCAGCGCGCAGTAGGTCGGCCCGTAGCTGTTCTGGATCCACCACGCGTTCCACGTCTGCCCCTCCACCAGGCCGTTCCAGGCCGGGTAGTAGAACATCGCCAGGTTCTGGAGCTCGGGATCGGGCTCGAACATCCGGCGGGCGGTGTTGAGGAGCTGGAGGTACTCCGCATCCCCCCGCCCGGCATAGAACCGCCCCTCGAAATCGTAACGCGGTGCCGCCGCGACGGCCGTGGCACACCCCATGGCGAGCATGATGGTGTTAGCGAGAATCCCCGGCATTCCCAAAACCTTTGCGCGCGGAGCCTTGCCAGCAAGAGAATCCTCGGGATGGCCGGTCTTAACCGGCTGGCATGGACTGATCCAAGTCCATCCCGGGCAACGGACTATCGCGCGATATCTTGGCCCCAAGGGCGAAGATGGTGGACCCTACTGGGCTCGAACCAGTGACCTCTTCCATGTCAAGGAAACGCTCTAACCAACTGAGCTAAGGGTCCAAAATCTGAGGTCGGCGAGTAACGCGAGCGGCGCGCCTTACTGCAAGGAAAAATCCGCGGCGGCGGCGGCCCGGTCGCGGGCGATCTGCGCGCACAGCTCCTCCACCCCGGCAAACTTCTGCTCCGGCCGCAGAAAGCGCTGCCACTTGACGGTGACCCAGTCACCGGTCCCGAACGGACAGTCGCCGAGCAGGTGCACCTCGAGCCGTGGCTCGACCGCTTCCGCCTCCACCGTCGGGCGCAGCCCGTAGTTGGCCACGCCAGGCAGCGCCGTGACGGATTTCGCGCCGCTCACCCGCACGACGTACACGCCGTAGCGCGGCCGGAGGTCGGGCGCCCACTTCACGTTGAGCGTCGGAAACCCGATGCTCTGGCCGAGCCGCTTGCCCGGCACCACCGGCCCCTCGGTAAAATAGGTGTAGCCCAGGAGGGCGTTCGCCGCCGCCACGTCGCCCGCCTCGAGCAGCACGCGGATCCGGGTGCTGCTGATCGGCTCGCCGTCGAAGTTCACGCGCGGCGCGCTGAAGACGGTCAGCCCGAGCTTCCGCCCCTCGGCCACCAGCAGGCTGATGTCGCCGGTGCGCCCGCGGCCAAAGCGGAAATTTTCCCCCACGTACACGGCGGCGAGCGACTCGGCGCGCTGCTGGAGCCACGGCAGAAAGTCCCCGGCGGCGACCGACGCGAACGCCGGCGTGAACGGCTGCGTGATCATCGCCGCCACCCCCATCCGGTGCAGCACGCGCGCCTTCGTGCCGGCGTCCATGATCAGCCGCGTCGGCTGGTCCGGCCGGAACAGTGTGCTCGGGTGCGGCGCGAAGGTCAGCACGGCCACCGTGCCGCCGCGATGGCGCGCCGACTGCACCGCGGCCTCGATGACGGCACGGTGCCCGAGGTGCACGCCGTCGAACATGCCGATGGCGAGATGCAGCGGACCCGGCGGCAACGCCGCGTTTTCCAGGCCGGTGAATTGCGCGAGCGGGTTCACAGCGCCACGCTCGGCGCCGCCTCGTACACGGGGATCAGGCGGCGTTCGATCTCGGGGATGGACAGCGCCTCGATCGCGTCGAGCGTCAGCGCCTGGGAAATGTTGAACCGGTCAGTGGCGGTGCGCCGGAGTGCCGACAGGTGCGCCCCGCAGCCGAGCTTCTGGCCGAGGTCGTGCGCGATCGTGCGGACGTAGGTGCCCTTGCTGCTGCGCAGGCGGAAATCGAGCTGCGGCGGGGCGAACCGCGTCAGGTCGAAGCTCATCACGCGGATGAACCGCGGCTCGCGCACCACGTCCTCGCCCTTGCGGGCGCTCTTGTAGAGCGGCACGCCGTCAATCTTGATCGCGGAATACATCGGCGGCATCTGGTACTGGTCGCCGAGAAAGGCGTTCATCGCGGTGCGCACCTCGGCCTCGGTGAGCGGCGGCACCGGGCGCGTCTCCATCACCTCGCCGTCGGCGTCCTGCGAGTCGGTGGTCGCACCGAGCGTGATCGTGCCCTCGTACTCCTTGTCGAGGCTGATGAGGTACTGCGAGATGCGCGTCGCCTTGCCGATGAGCATGATGAGCAGGCCGGTCGCCATCGGGTCGAGCGTGCCAGCGTGGCCGATGCGGCGCATGTTCAGCTTGCGGCGCAGCCGGGCGACGACGTCGTGCGAGGTGTGCGCGGTGGGCTTGTCCACCAGGAGCACACCCTCGAGTTCCTTGGCCTGGCCGATCACGGCGCGGCCTTTCCCTGCCCGTCCACGATCGCGAGCTGCCGCGCGAGGGCGGCGACGAGGCGTACGTAGAAATTCTCCGTGTCCGACTTGAGGTTGAGCCCCGCGGCGCAGGCATGGCCGCCGCCGTTGAACTGCGCGGCGATCAGGTCGAGCCGGTACGCGGCATCCTTGGCCCGCAGGCTGGCCTTCACCGAGCCGTCCGGCCGCTCCTCGATCAGCACGCCGATGTCCACGCCGTCGATCGAGCGCGCGTAGTCCACCAGCCCCTCGGTGTCCTCGGCGGTCGAGCCGGTGGACTCGAACACGCCGGGCGGCAGGATGCCGAGGCAGACGCGGCCGCCGCACTCCATGCGCAGCGACGCGAGGTAGCGCTGGAGGAGCTCCAGCTTGCAGATCGATTCGCGCTCGTAGAGTTCGAACCCGACCTCGGTCGGCCGGGCGCCGTGCGCCAGCAGCGCGGCGGCGAGCAGGAACGTCCGGTGCGAGGTCGAGGCGAAGCGGAACTGGCCGGTGTCGGTCAGGATGCCCGTGTAGAGCGCCTGCGCGCACAGGGCGTCGATCGGCAGGCCCCGGTCGAGAAACAGGCCGGCGAGGATCTCGCACGTCGCGGCGGAGCCGGTGTCCACCAGGTTGATGTCGGCGAAGCCGACGTTGGAAAGATGATGGTCAATGTTGGCCACGGGCCGCGGAAACCGGTCCTTCAGCCGGTCGCCGCCCCGGGCGTGGTCGGCGCAGTCCACGAAGACCACGGCATAGTCATGCTCGTGCTGCAGCACCTCGTCGGTGCGCATGAACCGCATGCCCGGCACGAGGAACTGCAGCCGGCGCGGGACCGCGTCCGGGTTCACGCACACGACCTCGTGGCCGGTCGCCGCGAGCACGCGCGCCAGCGCAACCTGCGAGCCGATGCAGTCACCGTCGGGCCGGGCGTGGCCGACCACGGCGACCTTGCGGCCGGCGAGGCGCTCGAGGAGCCGGCCGAAGTCCGCCGCCAAGGCTGGGTAGAATTGCTTCACGACGGGTCCTTTTTCGGATGCTCCACCGCGTCAAGCAAGGACAGGATGCGCGAGCCGCGGATGGCCGAGTCGTCGAGCAGGTAGGTGAAGCGCGGGAGGAACTTCAGGACGATCCGGCGGGAGAGTTCCTGGCGGATCGCCCCGGAGCGGGACCGCAGCCAGCGGAGCTTGGTCTCGACGGCATCGGCATCGCCCACGATCGAGACGAACACCCGGGCGTCGCGCAGGTCGGGCGCCACGCGCACCTCGGTGATGGTGACGGTGACCGCCTCGCTCTGGTAATCTTGGCGGAGGATCGCGCTGAGTTCCCGCTGGATCAGCTCGTTGACGCGCAGGGTGCGGTTGGACATCGGGCGGTGGGTTGAAGGGGGACTCGGGCGGAACCGGCGCGAGCCGGCCGGAACCATAAACGGAACCGCCCCCCGACGGCAATCCTCAGAGCGAGGCCCGGACCTTCTGCACTTCGTAGCACTCGATCAGGTCGCCGGCCTGGTAACCGTTGAAATCGTCGAGCTTGATGCCGCACTCGAGGCCCGCGCGCACCTCGTTGGCGTCGTCCTTGAAGCGCTTGAGCGTGGCGATCTTGCCCTCGTGGACCATGTCCTTGCCGCGGCGCAGGCGCGCCGAGGCGTTGCGGTTGATCTTGCCCTCGGTGACGAGGCAGCCGGCCACGAAGCCCTTGGCGAGCGGGAACACCTGGCGGACCTCCGCCACGCCCGTCTTCGTTTCCTTGAGATCCGGGTCGAGCAGGTCGGCCATCATCTCGCGCACCTTGTCGCCCAGCTCGTAGATGATCTCGTAGGTCTCGATCCGCACGCCGTGGTGCTTGGCGAGCGGCGTGACGCCGTTCTCCAGCTTGGTGTTGAAGCCGATGATGACCGAGCCGGCGGTGCCGGCCATGAGCACGTCGTTCTTGGTGATCAGGCCGACCTCGGTCGACACGATCTCCAGCGAGACCTTCGTGCTCTTGATGCCCTCGAGAATGTTGCGCACGGCCTCGGCCGAGCCGAAGACGTCCGTCTTGATGATGACCTTGAGCACCTTCGCCTGCGTGGCGGCGATGTTGGCGAAGAGCTGCTCGACCGAGACTTCCTTCGGCGTGGCGTCGGAGGTGGTGGTCGCCTTGCGGATGAGGTGCTGCGCCTCCTCGGCCAGCTTCTCGGCCTCGCGGGCGTTCTTCACGGCCCGGAAGCTCGCGCCGCTCTCCGGCGTGCCCGTCCAGCCGATGACCCGCACGGGCGTGGCCGGCGGGGCCTCCTTCAAATTCTTGCCCTGGTCGTCGAACATCGCGCGCACCTTGGCCCAGTGCGGGCCGCACACGAGGGCATCGCCCACGCGCAGGGTGCCGCGCTGCACGATGACGGTGGCGAGCGGACCGCGGCCGACGTCCACCTGCGACTCGATGACGACGCCGCTGGCCTCGGCCTTCGGGTTGGCCTTGAGCTCGAGCACCTCGGCCTGGAGCAGGATCATCTCGAGCAGGGTGTCGATGCCCTGGTTCTTGATCGCCGCCACCGGCACGGTGATGGTCTCGCCGCCCCAGTCCTCGGGGGCGATGTTGCGCTGCTGCATCTGCGCCTTGACCTGGTCGAGATTGGCGCCCTTCACGTCCATCTTGTTGATGGCGACGATGAGCGCGACCTTGGCGTGCTGCGCGTGCGCGAGCGCCTCGTCGGTCTGGGGCATGAAACCGTCGTCCGCCGCCACGACGAGCACCGCGATGTCGGTGACGTTGGCGCCGCGCGCGCGCATCTTCGTGAAGGCGGCGTGGCCGGGCGTGTCGAGGAAGGTGATCTGGCGGCCGTTGAACTCGACCTGGTAGGCGCCGATGTGCTGGGTGATGCCGCCGGCCTCGCCCGCCGCGACGTTGGCCTTGCGGATGGCGTCGAGGAGGGAGGTCTTGCCGTGGTCGACGTGGCCGAGGATGCAGACCACGGGCGGACGCGGCACAAGGAACTTGGACTCATCCTCGTCGGGCTTCTTTTCCTTCTTTTCCTTCTGCTGCGCGACGGGATCGCCGCGGTGCTTGATTTCCAGCAAGAATCCGTGCTTGGCCGCGACCTTGACCGCCATCGCCTCGTCGATGTTCGAGTTCATCGAGGCGAACCCGCCGGCCTGGTTCAGCTCGGAGATCAGCTTGAACGGCTTCAGCCCGAGCGCGGTGGCAAAATCGCGCACCACGATCGGCGGCTTGAAGTGGATGGTCTTGAGTTCGCCCTGAAACGGCACCTCGGTCGCAGCGGCCGCGGCCGCGGGCAACGGTCCCGGGGACGAACCCGGGGTCGGGGGCGGCGGAATCGGCGAGGTGCGCGGCGGCGCAGGCGGGACCGGGGGCCGGGAGGCCGGCTGGGGAACGGAAAGGGGTGCGGGCGAGGCCGGCCGCGACACGGCCGGTGCGGCCAACGGCGCGGCGGGCGCCTTCAGCGGCGGGGCGATGATCTGCGGGCGGGACGGTGCGATGGGCGAGGTGCGCGGCGGCGGCGGCACCAGGCGCGGCGGCAACGGCGGCGACACGGCGGGCTTCAGCGCGGCGGCCT
>CAIQKV010000075.1 GCA_903872505.1 uncultured Opitutia bacterium | reverse complement strand
GTCGCCGGAAACCACCTTGACGATGCCGTTCTCGAACATGATCCGGAACAGGAGCCAGCGCACCATGAACAGCGCGAGCGGACGCGGCGGCGACGCCTCGCCCAGGCCCGGCCGGTAGCCCGCCGGGGCCAACGCGATGCACAGCAGCGCTGTCTCCAGCGCCAGCTGGTCCACCTGGCTCCCGGACCACAGGCCCCAGGCGGCGACAAACGACAACAGGCACAGCCAGCAGACGAAGAGCGCCATCCGCGGCCAGAGGTTCAACACGAGCGCAATCGCCGCCAGCATCCCCACCCACTCCACCAGCACGATCATCCCGGCACCCGTGCCCAGCCAGAACACCGTGGGCGCGCGCAGGAAAAGCTCCCAGCCGTGGGCATACTGCGGGCGCAGTTCCGCGAGGGACGTGCCCAGCGGGATCAACCCGTGCGGCCCCACCATCACCTGCGCCTGGTCAATGATGCCGGCAAACGCCAGGACGAACACCACCCCCACCGCGCGCAGCACGATCCACCGCGGCCAGAGGTAAGTCGCGTCACCGCCGAGGCCGGAAAAATCCTTCACCCGGTCCCATGTGCCCGCGAGCCACCGCACGGGAAGACTCCGCCCGCCCTTTCCGGCCGGGGTCCTGCTGGCATGCGCGCTGGGGTGTGCCGGGGTAATGGCCCCCGACCCTCGCGAAAGTTGCCCGCGAGTCAGGCATAAAATGGTGCCCGCTCGCCCGCCGGTATCGCCTCGACTTCCGGCGGAGGCCTGCGGTTTCATCCGCGCCGCTCCCCCGGGATTGCCCACGGAAACCATGCCCGCGAAATCCGCCATCCCGTTCCTCCTCCTGCTGGCGTTCGCCGCCCCCGCCCCCCGCCTGGCCGCGGCCGCCCCCGGCGCCCCGTGGTCGATCGAGCTGCGCTACGGGCGCGACGAGATTTTTCTCTCCGTCCTCGCCAGTGTCACCGAGGCCTGCCCCTTCCCCGCGCAACTCCCCGGCCCCGCCCAGCTCGGCGACCCGGCCGGCCTGATCGCCGCGCAGCTCACGGCCCCGCGCGACGACTGCCCCGTCACCGTGACGCTCGGGGCGACCGTGCTGTCCGACCGGACCGCCGTCACGGTCCGGCTCCCGGTCAAGGGGCAGACCTATCGCGTCGCGCCCTGGCTCCACCTCGACCATGCGCGCCTCCTGCAGATCCGGCAGCCGATCGCGGGGGAACCGCTCACCATGCAGGTCACGCTCGACGGCGTGACCGAGACGCAAACCCGCGAGGTGCGCATCCACGCCATCAACGACTGCCTCACCTCGGTCTTCCATGCCGGCCGGATCTACGAGGTCGGCTTCCTCGCGGCGGCCTACGTCAACGAGTACAACCCCGACCTGTTCCTGACCATCACCCGCCACGCCCTCGACCACGGTTACGTCCAGTCCTTCGACGGCTACGAATCGGGCGACCCGGCGGCCGTCACCCGGCAGGTGGAGGCGATCTACCGCTCCCTGCACGACCTCGGCTTCAAGTACTCGGCCCTGACCCAGTCGTCCGTCGCGACCACCGCCGCCGGCACGCAGTGGATCCGGTTCGCCGGCGACACCCTGACCAGCGACCAGGCCAACTGCGTCGACGGTAGCGTGCTCTTCGCCGCGATCCTCGCCCGGCTGAACCTCCGGGTCGTGATCTTCTACATCCCCTACCACCACACCTTCCTCGGCGTCTACCGCACCGAGCACATGGGCGAGGAGGAGGGCTTCGACGTCGTGGAGACGACCGTGGTGGACGCCAAGCCGTTCCGCGAGTCCCTCGCGCTCGGCGCGGCCCGCCTCGCGAAGGAGCGCGCCAATCCCGACAACCGCGAGCTCCGGGTCATCAACGGCCCCGCCGCCAGCCCGCTCTACTCGTGGGATCCGAAAAATCCCGGGAAAACCGCCGTTTTCTTCAACATCGACGTTGCCGCGAGCCGGGTGCGCGGCATTTTGCCCATCGCCGAAACCGCCCGCGAGTCGAACTAGCCCCCTCCCCATGACTCTTTCCCGGCACCTCCTGCGCCTTGTTCCTCTGGCCGCCCTCGCCGCCGGCCTCGCGGGCCCCCTCGCCGCCCAGCCCTCCGCCGCCGCCCCCGCGATCGATTTCCTCTACGGCGAGCGCGAGCTCTTCCCGTCGGCCATCGTGTGCTTCACCGCCGACTCGCGCTACGCCCCGGTCGACGCCCAGCAGCTCGGCGACCCGCAGGGCGTGATCTCCGTCAAGCTCACCGCCCCGTCGGACGACTGCCTCGTCCGGATCACGTTCAGCGAGACGCCGTTTTTCGAGGAGAGCCACGTCTCCTGCCGCCTCCCCAAGGCGGGCACGGTCTACCATGTGGCCCCGGTGATGCGCTACCGGGCCGAGAAGCTCGCGGCCCAGAGGCAGCCCCTCGCCAACCTCGTCGTCCGCGCCGTCGTCGAGCTCCCGGGCGAGACCCTCGAGCTCTCCACCAAGGTCGTCGTCCACAGCGTCAACGACGCCATCATGCAGTACCGGCCGCGCGACGAGCATGCCGCGATCGACGACTGGAAGTCCGACACGAAGGCCATCCTCGCCGCGTACGTGAACGAGAACCACCCGTGGATCGACCAGCGGATCACGCGCCACGCCCTCGACCGGAAATACGTCGCCGCCTTCAGCGGCTACCAGGGCGACGCCGCCGCTGTCACCCAGGAACTCCGGGCGGTCTACGACACGCTCGCGGACTTCGGCTTCAAATACACCAGCTTCAAGGAGCCGTCCGCCGCCCCGGTCAACCGCGCCGGCAACGTCCGCCTGCAGGCCATCCGGCTCGTCGGCGACTCGCTCGAGTCCGCCCAGGCCAACAGCCTCGAGACCGCCCTCCTCCTCGCCTCGGTCTGCCGCAAGCTGTCGATCGACACCACGGTCTTCCTCCTCCCGAAGAAGCAGGTGCTGCTCGGGGTCTACACCGGGTTCAACCACAAGAAGACCGGGGCGCTGCTCGTGCTCGACCCCCGCCAGCTCGGCTACGAGAAATTCGATGCCGCCGTCGCCGCCGGCGCCGCGGCCTTCGAGCCCGTCCGGGACAAGCTCCTCTTCGGCGAGGGCGAGGAGCAGGAAAAACTCCGGCACAGCGCGGAGCGCTTCAGCTACCTCGCCGTCGACATCGACCTCGCCCGCTCGAACGGCATCCTGCCCATCCCGGAGACCCGGCGCGATTTTCGCAGTGCATTCGGAGAATCCAGTCCCAACCATCCCGTTACCCCATGATTAAACCCAACCAGCTGCTGGCCCGTCTCAGCCTCCTCGCGACCGCCCTCCCCTCGGTCGTTTTCGCCCAGGTGATCAACCGCCCCTCGAACGATCGTCCCGCCGCGGGCGGCGGCAACAACACGGTCTACATCATCGCCGCCGTCGTGGTGGTGGCGGTCGTCGCCTTCCTGTTCTTCCGCGGGAAGAAAAAAGACTGACCCGCCCCGGGCCGTTCCGGCCGGTGTGCTTTCGCCCCGCCGCCCGGGTCCGGGCGGCGCCTGCCTCCGCCATGGCCGGCCGCCGCGGCTGAGCCTTGATTTACCAAAACGCCGGCGGCATAAGCTTGCCCCCGCCGGCGGCCGGGCGAAACCCGCACGACCTCCGCGCCCCCTTTTTCCGCCCCCGTGCCCTCCCCCCGCCCGCCATCGCCCGCGTATTCGGTGTTCCTGAGCTACGCCTCCGAGGACCGCGAGGCCGTCGCCCGGATCTGCGCCGGGCTCCGCGCCGCCGGGATCGACGTCTGGTTCGACGCCAGCGAGCTGCGCGGCGGCGACGCGTGGGACGAGCAGATCCGGCAGCGCATCAAGAGCTGCACGTTCTTCGTCCCGGTCGTGTCCGAGCACACGCAGGTGCGGACGGAGGGCTATTTCCGGCGGGAGTGGAAGCTCGCGATCGAGCGCTCGCATGACATGGCGGACGACCGGCCGTTCATCCTGCCGGTCTCGCTCATCGATGTCCGGCCCGAGGCGGCGCGCGTGCCGCAGCGTTTTCTCGACCTGCACTGGATCATGCTGCCCGACGGCGAACCCGGCGAGCGCCTCGTCGAGGGGCTCAACCTCCTCCACGCCAAGGTCGCCGCCAAGGCCGCGCCCCTGCGCCCCGCCGGGACCGCGCCGCGCGGCGACAGCCCGGCGGCGGGCCGGCCCGGTTTCCCGCTGCGCCGGGCGCTCACCCTCCTGGCCGCGGTCTTCCTCGGCCTCGTTGCCGCCCTGGCGTGGAAATGGCGGGCGGAATCCGCCGCCGCCGCGCCCACCGCGGACCGGGCGGTGGCGCAGCCCGACGCCAAGTCCGTCGCCGTCCTCCCCTTCGTCAACATGAGCGGGGACGCCAAGGACGACTACCTCAGCGACGGCCTGAGCGAGGAGCTGCTCGCCGCGCTCGGCCGCGACCCCGCCCTGCGCATCGTCGCGCGCACCTCGTCGTTCGCCTTCAAGGGCCGCTCCGTTTCGGTGCAGCAGATCGCCGCGCAGCTCGGCGTGGCGCAGTTGGTCGAGGGCAGCGTCCGCCGCTCCGGCGAGCAGCTGCGGATCGTCGTGCAGCTCGTGAACGGCGCCACCGGCTTCCGGGTCTGGTCGCGCGACTATCCCCTCCAGCTGCGCGACCTGTTCGAGGTCCAGGCCACGGTGGCGAATGACGTCGTCGCCCAGCTCTTCCCCGGCGCCCGGCGCGCCCCGGCCGCCCGGCGCATCACCACGCGGGACATCGACGCCTACGACGCGTTCCTGCGGGCGCGGAGCTTCCAGGCCCGGCCGCCCCTGCGCGAGAACCTGGAGGAGGCCGCGAAATTCTTCCAGCAGGCCGTGTCGATCGACCCGGCCTACGCCGTCGCGTGGGCGCGCCTCGGCACCGTGCTGCTGCGCATCCGCACCTCCGGCTATGACGACTCCGCCGCCAACCTCCAGCGGGCCCACGCGGCGATCCAGCACGCGCTCGCCCTCGACGCGGACCTGCCCGAGGCCCACTACGCGCTCGCCGACTACTTCACGAAGGACTGGACCAACCAGGGCATGGCGGAAAAGGAACTCGAGCTCGCGCGGCGGGGCCTGCCCAACGACCCCGACATCCTCCTGTCCCTCGCCGCCTGCAACCTGAACCTCGGGCGCAAGCCGCCGGCCGTGCAATACATCCGCCAGGCCGCGGCGCTCGACCCGCAGAACGGCGACACCGCGAACTTCAGCGCGCTCATCCTCGACGCCGCGAGCCTCTACGCCGACGCGCTCACCGAGCGCGACCGCGCCTTCCGCGTCAGCAGCTGGACCGGCGCCCTCGCCGACAAGGCCTTCACCTACCGCAACTGGAAGGGCGACCTGTCCCTCGCGCTGCACGCCCTCGACGAGTCGCTGCCGTCCCTGCACGACCCGGGCGACCGGAATTACTACTGGCGCGTCCGCGCCAACTTCCTGCGCGCCCAGGGCGATTTCCCGGCGGCGCTGGCCGCCCTCGACCGGATCGACACCGAGCTGGTGCCCTCCCAATTCTACTACCACTCCAAGTCCCTGCTGCGCGCACTCGTGCAGGAATCAAGGGGCGACGCGGCCGCCGCCCGGGCGGATTTCGGGCGCGCGCTCGCCGCCGCCGAGGGCTACCGCGACGCCAACCCGAAAACCCTGCGCGCCTACACCTCGCTGGCGCTGATCTACGCGGGCCTCGGCCGCGAGGTGGACGCCCGTGCCGCCGTCGCGCAGGCGCTGGAACTCGTCCCGCCGGCGGAGAATCCCGCCGTCGCGTCGCGGACCGGGTTGCGCGTGCTGGCGCAGATCGACGCCCGCTTCGGCCAGCTGGACGCCGCGCTGGAAACCGTGCGCGGCCAGATCGCCGCCGGTTTCTGGAAGCGGAACGACCTGCTGCTCGACCCGGACTGGGAGCTGCTCCGCCGCGACCCGCGCTTCCTCGCGCTCGCCCGGACCGCGGAGTTGTAACCCCTGCGCGGCTGCAGTCAGCCGTGGTACAGCGCCTCGTTGGCGACTTTCTTGGCCTCCACCTGGGTGGAGGCGCTCCCGGCCAGCAGGACGCCACCGTGGTCATTGATGATGGCCCAGCGCCACATGCCGGGCTGTTCCTGCTCCGTCAGGGCAAAGCTCCGCGTCGCCGGATCGCAGTCCACCTCGAGCGTCCCCAGCGAGAAGCGGCAGCAGCGGGAGAACGACGCGGCCTCGGCACCCGGGGACACGTTTTGGAAACTACGCCAGTTGGGAACAAGGAAGGACATGATCGGAAGGGAGGGAAACGCCGGCATGGTAGTCCCAACGCCCTGGCCCCACCATGGGGTCTTTCCCGCGTCCGCCGGTTCGGCACCGTCGGCCATCGCCGAATAAGGCGAAATACGGCCTGCATCCCGGGCGAAAAGAGGATATCGAATCGCCCACGCACAACCGCATCGCCCCCCGGACCAAATCTCCTCCATGCGCTTTGTGCTGAACATCGACTATCCGCCGGAGAAGATGGAGCTGAGCCGGCGCCGGATCGCGGCCTGGCAGAAATTCCGGTACGTGGACCGCGTGCCGGTCCAGTACTGCGTCGTGCCGCGCTACTTCGCGCCGCTGTTCAACCTGCGCTACCGGGATTTTTTCAAGGACGCCGAGACCCACTACTACTGGCAGCTGCAGTTCGCCAAGTACCGGTTCGAGCATATCCCCGAGGACGTCTGCACCAGCCCCGCCGTCTGGGTCTGCCCCTATTTCGACAATGTCATCCCGCCGAGCGGCCACGGCGGCGAAATCAGCTGGTCGGGTGACGAGACGCCGCGGGCGCTGCCCGTGATCCACAGCATCGCGGAAATGGAGCGCTTCGAGGTTGCCCGGCCCGACACCGGGCTGCGCGGCACCGCCATTGCATGGTGGGGCCAGATGAAGGAGTTCGCCACGCAGACCAAGGTGACGTTCAACGGCCAGCCCGGCCGCGTGGACACGGGATTTGCACCCGGCGGCCTGAGCCCGCACATGATCGCCGTGGACCTGGTCGGCGAGGATTTCTACTGGTGGATCCTGGAGTATCCGAGGTTGTGCCATCGCTTCCTGCAGAAGATTACCCAGGGCGAGATCGCGTCCGAGGAACACGCCCGGCGGCTGCAGGGCCAGCCGCTCACCGGCGATTCCTTCGCGCTGGCGGAGGACTCGGCGCAGATCATGTCGGCCCAGCAGTTCAAGGAATTCTGCGTGCCCTACAGCCGCGCGCTCTTCGAGCGGTTTGGCCGGCTGGACCGCGGCGTGCACATGTGCGGTGACAGCGCGCACCTGCACCAGGTGCTCAAGGAGGACCTGCAGATGAACATGTTTCCCTACTTCGGCTACCGCGTCCCGCCGAAGGTCGCCGCCGCGAACCTCGGCGGCGTCTCGCGCCTGACCGGCAACCTCAACCCGATGCTCCTGAAGGACGGCAGCTTCGAGCAGGTCAAACAGGCGGCGCGCGAGTGCATCGAGGCGATCGCGCCCTGCGGCGGCCTCATGCTGGCGGACGGCGCCAACATCTGTCCCGGCACGCCCCTCCGGAGTTTCCAGGCCGTGATGACGGCGGCCGAGGAGTACGGCATGGGCGGCGGCCGCCTGCCGGCGGAACTCCCGGCCTGACGGGGAACTGCTCCGGCGCGGCTAGGCGTTGTAGCTGACCTTGCCCTTCGGATCGATCGTCAGGCGCCTCCGCTCCAACAGCTCCTGCAGGATATCGTCCACCTTCGCATCGGAGCTTTCCTTCCCGTACTCGGTTTTGATTTTCGCGAGCAGCCCTTTTTTCGTCAGCGGCCGGTTCGGGGTGTTGGGATTCATCAACCGGGAGATGATCTTGGCCCGCCGGTCGACGGACGGCTTGGCCGCCACGACCGCAGGCTTCTTGGGCGGCACGAGGAACGGCAGCGCCTCAAAGGAATCATAGCGCCCGACCTTGAGGTTGATGCCGCACAGGTGTCCGAGCAGCGGCTCGAAATCCTTGTCCTTCGAGACGACGCAGAACGAGGCGGCCGGCGACCGCAGGACAGCCTGGCCGAGGTAATACGCCAGGGTCAGGTCGAGCGCGTTGTGCCCGGACGCGCCGACCTCCAGCAGCTCGACCTGGGCGGCCAGCCGGCGGATTTGCTGGACGAGGCCGATGCCGATCTTGGTCTGGTTCTTCCCGATCAGCAGCGTGACGTGCACCGGCTTCCCGGACACGAGGGCGAGATCGACGTTCGGGACGTTCTCGAAGTCCACGAACACGAAATGGCTAAAAGCGTCGGTCGGCATGGCTCCAGCATGCAAGAATCGCACCCCAAGCCAAGGCGCCTCTCAGGCCTCATGGTCGCCGGCAACCGCCCCGGATGAATGTCACCCATTAAGTGACATTGGTCTTGAACGGTCCGATGGCGGCGGATGATTTGCTTTGGCCGAGTCACCGATCCAAGAGGGCCTGCTGGGAAGCAGCCCATTGCTGGCCACCCCCAAGACCGTCTCCACCCCGCGATTTCCCCATGGAAACTTTGCTCAAGACCATCGTCATCATCATCGTCGCATTTTTGGCCGTCAGGTTTATGTCGGCGCACCGCAGGGTGACGGCCGACTCCGCCCGCGCGCAGGCTGCCGCCGTCGCCGCCGCCAAGATCGCGGCCGGCGCCAGCCCCAATGGGTTTTACCCCTTTCCGGCCCCCTTCACTCCCCCGTCCGACCGGCTGCTGATCCTCGCGCCCCCGAACTGTCCCAGTGCGGAAGGCCGGCGGGCCGACGCCCTAGTGCGGGGCCTAAACAATGACGGCATTCGGTGCACTCGCTCCGGAAATATCTCGATCAAAGCCACGCAGATGCCGACGGCGGAGGAGCAGGCCCGGCTCGACGAATTCATGCGGGGGCCCTTGCCGATCGTCTTTGTCAACGGGCGGGTGAGCAACAACCCCACCATCGACGAAATCGAGGCGGAGGTCCGCGGCCGCTAGTCGCCCGACGCGCCACCGTCACCCGTCCGGCCGGCTTGCCGGCTCAGGGCAGAGGGCACAGCGGCAGGCCGGTCGCCTCCTCGATGGCCAGCAGCCGGTTGTACTTGGCGAGCCGCTCCGACTGGGTGATGGAGCCGACCTTGATGAACTCGGCCCCCCATCCGACCGCGAGATCCGCGAGCCAGTCGTCCTCGGTGTCCCCGCTCCGCGCGCTCACCGTGATCTTCCAGCCGGCGGCCCGCGCGAGCGCGGCGGCCTCGCCCGCGTCGGAAAGCGTGCCCACCTGGTTGACCTTGAGGAGCAGCGCATCGGCCGCCCCGCTGGCGACCGCGCGATTGATGCGCTGCGGCTGCGTGCAGAGCAGGTCGTCCCCCAGCGTCAGGCAGCGGCCCGCGAGCCGCGCCCGCAGCGCCGGCCAGTGCGTCCAGTCGTCCTCGCTCAGGCCGTCCTCCACGCTCACCAGCGGATACCGCCGCGTCCACGCGTCGATCCGGTCGATCATCGCCTCCGGCGTGAGCGGCTCGCGGCAGAGCTGATAGCGGCCGCCCCGGTAAAAATGCGATGACGCCACATCCACCGCGAGGGCGACGTCCGTCCCCGCCGCAAAGCCCGCGGCGGTGATGGCCGCCACCGCGTCGCCCAGCATCGCCTCCGCGTCGGGAAACAGCGGGGCCAGCCCGCCCTCGTCGGCGCGCAGCAAGCGCTGTTGGTATTTTTTCCAGATCAGGTCCGCCGCGGACCGGTAGACGGCGGCGACGTCCGCAAGGGCGTCGCCGGTCGTGGCGGCGCGCTTCGGCACCACCAGGATGTCCTGCAACGGCGCCTGTTCGCCGGCATGCTTGCCGCCGCTGAAGAGATTCACCGTCAGCCGCGGGAGCGTCCGCAACGGCCGCCCGGCGAGATCCGCGAAATGCTGGTAGAGCGGCACCCCGCGCTGCGCGGCGCCCGCCCGGGCGAACGCGAGCGAGACCGCGACCGTCGCGTTGGCGCCGATCCGGCCCAGCGTCGGCGTGCCATCGATCCGCCGCAGCTCGGCGTCAAATTCCGCCTGCGTGGCAAACACCCGGCCCTGCAGCTGCTCGTGCAACGTGCCGCGGATGTTCTCCACCGCCCGGCGACACCCGAGCCCGCCATAACGCCCCGCCTCCCCGTCGCGCAGTTCGCTCGCCTCGGCCCGGCCCGTCGAGGCGCCGGACGGCGTGGACGCCGCCCCGGTGACTCCGCTCGCGAGCGCGCACTCCGCCCAGACGGTGGGCCGCCCGCGGCTGTCGAGAATTTCCCGCGCGTGGAGGCGGTGAATGGTGAAGGTGTTCATGGCGTCAGGGAGTCAGGAGATCAGGAAGAAAAGCGGGAGATTTGCTGGATCAATTCGTCGGGGGAGTCCGGCGGGGCCGGCAGCAGCGCGAGCACGTCAGCGCGCAGGGCGGTGCGCCCGGCCGGCGTCAGATACTCGAGCGGGGACCGGCCCTCGACGCGAGCCAGCAGGCAGCCCAGCGTGTGCCGCACGGCGCGCGACGCGACGCCCGGAAACCGCCCGCCAACCTCCGCCTGGTATGCGGCCCAGAACTCCCCGGCGGCGCGCGCGAACGCCGCGCGGTGCGCCGGCAGGTGGCGCGCCTTGGCCAGCAGGTGCGTGAGCGCAAACCCGAGGTCGAACGCCGGGTCGCCCCAGTGCACCACCTCGTGGTCGAGCAGCACCAGCCGGCCGCCGGTCACGAGGATGTTCTTCGGGCTGAAGTCGCCGTGCACGAGCGTCTCGCGGTGGGCAAAGGTCTCCTCGATCAGGCCCGCGTAAAATCCCGCCGTCTCCGGCACGTTCGCCGCCGCGCTCCGGTAGTACGCGTCGACGCGCAGCTGGTCGAAAAACGTCGTGTCGCCGAACTCGGCCCGGAGCGCGTCCGCCTGCTCGGTGGCGCGCCGGTGGATCGTGCCCAGCAGGCGGCCGAACTGCCGCGTGTGGTCCTGCTCCGGCCCGCGCGCGAGCAGCATCGTCTTCCAGTTCTCGTGCGGCTCGGGCACGGCCGTCATCGCCAGCACGTGCTCCGCCAGGTCCTCGAACACAAACCCGGCCGTCGCCCCGGCGGGCGCCAGCGTCGCGAGCCAGCGCAGCGCCGCGGCCTCGCGGTGAATGCGCGCCGGGTCGCTGAACCAGTCGGCGCGCACGCGGAGCTTCGCCAGCGCCTGCTTGAGCACCCAGCCGGTGCCGTCCGGCAGGGTCACGCGGACGGTCCGGCAGGAAACCCCGCCGGGCAGCACGCGCGCCTCGATCCCGGCTTCCAGGCCGATCCGGCCGGTGCGCCGCAGGTAGTCGCGCACGGCCGCGGGATGCTCGATGTCCAGCGTCGCGTCCACGGTCAGGCGGCGATGTACGGGATCGTCAGCGGCCCCCACGGCAGCACGGCCACCCGGGCCGAGCGCCCGATCCGGCGCACCTGCGCAAACACTTCCGCGGCGATGTCCGGGCACGGCTCCAGCAGCGCGGCGCGCACGAGCTCGTCGGGCATGCTGCTGTGCAGGAGCACGCGCGCCCGGGACTGGATGAGCGTCTGGATGTGGGGCGCCCACTGCTCGGGCCAGGAAAATCCCGGCGCCGCGATCCGCGCCAGCAGTTCCGCCGGCGAGTGCGCGTCGCGCAGCAGCCGGTCGAACGGGCTGCCCGCCGGCACGCCCTCGCGGCACTCGGCGGCGAGGATGATCGTGCCGCCGGGCTTGGTGATGAGGGCGGCGGCGCTCAGGCCCTTGCCGCCCTGGTAGAGGTTGAGGTCGAGCGGGTAGCCGCTGTTCGTGGTGACGACGACGTCGAAGGGCGCGTCGACGCGCTGCATCGCGGATTCGCGCACGAACTCCCGGCCGTGGCGGTGCGCGAGCTTGAGGTCGCCGGCAAACACGCCCGTGACCTGCCGCTCCTCGTTGAGGCTGACGTTGAGCAAAAAGCTGCGGCCGACGCGCTCCGCGATCGCGAGCATCTCGTCCCAGATCGGGTTGCCCTCGTTGATGCCGAAGGTGGCCTGCGGGCTGCCGATGTTCTCCGCGCCGTGGTTGCTGACGATTGTCTGGAGCCCGGCGACGCCGGGCATGAGCGCCTTGGGCCCGCCGCTGAACCCCGCGAAGAAATGCGGCTCGATGAAGCCGGTGAGAATCCGCACGTCGGCCTCGGCGGCCAGGCGGTTGATCAGCGCGGGCACGCCCGACCGGGTGACGCCGAACTGCACCATGTCCGCGTCGCGCTCGCACTCGTGGTTGACGACGCGGTAGCGCTGCGTGATGGCCGGCCCCAGCATCGTCTCCAGCTCGGCGGGCGTGTTGGGCCGGTGCGTGCCGGTGGAGTTGAGCAGCACCAGCTGCTCGTCGCGGACGCCATGGCGGTGCAGGTAGTCGAGCAGCCACGGGAGCAGCCGCCGGCTCGGCATGGCGCGGGTGATGTCGGGAAAGATGATGCAGATCTTCGCGCCGGGCCGGAGCCACTGCGCGAGCGGC
Organism: uncultured Opitutia bacterium; assembly: GCA_903872505.1. GTDB lineage: Bacteria > Verrucomicrobiota > Verrucomicrobiia > Opitutales > Opitutaceae > Opi-474. Next base: position 30,809 of record CAIQKV010000075.1, on the reverse strand, counting down.
TCGCAGCCGACGGGGGCGTCGAGCGCGGAAAAAAGCGCCGCGCGCTCGTCCGGCAGGCCGGGCTGCGGGCGCGGTTGCACCACGCGGGTGAAATCGGGCAGTTCGACCTGAAGGTGGCCTTGGCCGTAGGCAAGTGAGACGTTCATCGCGGGAGTTGCGCAATCCTACGACGGGCCGCCCGCTCTTGGCGAGTTTGGTTCGGCTGGACGCAGGCGGCTTGCCGTGCCCGCCGTAGCCTGGGCGAAGGTGGGGCGAGGCCGCTTCGGCCGGGCAGACCGGTCTCAGTGCTTCAGCTCCAGGCTCTCGATCATGGCGAGCAGCTGCTGGTAGCCCTCGGTCTCGTCGCCGTCGGTGGCGATCCGAACCTCCACCATCACCCCCGGACCCAGGCGGATGACGCCTCCGGTCACCTGCTTGAAGTTGCCCGGCTGGGATGCCTTGCCGACCAGGCTGGGGTCGACGAGCGAGTAGATGAAACCAAAGCCCTGCTTGCAGCGGAGGGGCTTTACTTCGGGCGGGCGCAGTTTTGGATCCAAGGAGGCCGCCATTTCCCGGGCCATGCCCGTCACATAGCTGGCGATTTTTTCCCGGGTGTCATACTCGTCGACCACTCCCGCGCTGACCGTCAGCTCGCCCAGCGCATTGAGCTTCGGGTTCTTGGGCGCGAACCGGAAGATCAGGTCACCCAGATCGCCGTGGCTCTGGTTCCAGCCGGCGGGGGTGACGAGGATCAGCTGACTGTGATCCTGGAGCTTGTAAGCCTCGGCCCGGCTGCCTGCCGCCAGAACCAGGAAGAGAAAAACTGTCAGGATTGCGCGCATCTGGTGGACCGACATTTGGGCCCAGCCGGGCGGGCGTCAAAGGTTCTCGCGCGGGCCGCCGGCAGCGCGGGCTTGCTGGCCGGCCGGCCGGCCCCAACCCTGCCCGGCCATGGCAAACCCCGGGCCGGCGCGCGGCCGGATCATCATCGAGCGCACGAGTTCCCCCTGGCAGTCGCAGCAGATCCAGGAGCCGTGCATCCTGCCCAACCCGCGGGACTCCGGGCGGCTGATCATGTTCTACTCCGGCATCCCGCGGACCAACCGCGGCACCTGCGCGGTGGGCAAGGCCTGGGCCACGGTGGCCGATCCGCTGACGTGGCACACCGACCCGGCCAATCCGGTGTTCGGGCCGGCGCCGGACGGCTGGGACCGCGGCGGGCTGCGGCTCGACACGGTACTCCACGTGCCCGAGGAGGACGCCTACTACGTCTACTACTCCGGCACGGTGGACCAGCAGATGGACCAGATCGGCCTCGCGATCTGCCCGGTCGGCGCGGACGGTTACTCCGCCGTGCAGCCGGAGAATTTCCGGCGGTGGAACCACGCCCCGGTGCTGGCGCCGGAGCCCGCCGCCCCGTACCGGGAAACCTACGCGTCGCAGGCGGCCGTGTGGCGCGAGTGGGATTCCGCGGCGCAGCGGTGGGACTGGCACATGTATTATTCGTACCGCGACCCGGACCGCACGCTGGCGGGACTCCGCTACGCCACGTCGCCCGACGGCAAGACGTGGACCCGACACTGGAACGCGGACGATCCGCGCGGCCTGGGCCATCTGTTTCCCTCGCTGCCGGGCGCGTACTACGAGTGGCACCAGATCATCAAGGTCGGCCGCACCTACGTCCTCAGCATGGAGGTCGGCCCGGAGCTGGGGAAGCAGTGGCGCACGGTGCTGGCGGTGAGCGCGCATCCGGCACGGGGCTGGCGGCAGCTTCCGGTGGACGAGCTGCTCCAGACGCGGTGGCGGGGCGTGTACGCGGAGAACGCGATCTTCCATGTGGCGACCCCGGCGTTCTACACGTGGGGTGGCCGCCACCTGCTCTTCACCCAGGCCTGCGCGCGGCCGACCAACGACAACTACATCGACGGCGGCTGGGACCTCTGGGCCTTCGACTGCGGGCGCGAGCTCGCGCTGCCGGGCGGCGACGTGCTGTGGGTGCCCTGACCGGCCGCGGACCGGTGCCGGCACCGCCGCCTTCACGTTTGACCTCCGGGCGGAATCCGCCGTGCTGCAGGCTGTTCTGGTAACTCAACCCCAAGAAACCATGAAATCCCTGTTCTTCGTTGTCTGTCTCGCGCTGCTGGCTGGCAGTGCTTTCACCCCGGTCCTGCGCGCAGCCAACGGGCCGGCCGCCAAGTCCGGTTCGCCGGCATCGGCACAGGCCATGAATGCCAAGCTCGCCGACTTGAAAAGGCAGCACGCCGCGACCGAAGCCGAGATCCAGCGCCTGCGCGTCAGGGTCAACCAGAATTCCGGCCAGCAAGCGGGGTACGCCCACCAGGGCAAAACGCCGCACACGGCAGATTCGCTTTCGGAGATCGGGTCGGCCGATATGCTGAAACTGCAGCAAATGATGGACCGGAAGAGGCAGTTGGAGGAGGAGATGTCCCGGATCATGAAGGCCTCCTCCGACACCTCCGAGTCGATCATCGGCAACATGAAATAGCGCGCCGGCGGAGAGCAGTCTGGGCCGGCCGCACCGGCGTCCGCAACGTGGGGAGCTCAAAATGACATCGAAAGAACGGGTCATGTGCGCGCTGCACCGCGGTCAACCGGACCGGGTGCCGTTCGCCGAGCAGCAGGTCGAGCAGCCGGTCCTGGCCGCCCTGTTCGGCGACCAATTGGCGGACGATCCCATCTACGTCGCCGACCAGCTGGGCCTGGATGTGCTGACCTTCGGCCTCTTCCCCCCGCTCTACGTGAAGGAAACGAAGCTGCCCGATGGGCGGATCTTCCAGACCGGCGGCAAGCTGCATGACCGCCGCGACCTGGAAATCCTGGCCGCGCTGGAGGATCCGACCGACCCGGCACTCTATGCCGGGCTGGAGACCCTCATCCGGCGCAACGCGGGCCGGCGCGCGATCGTGGGCAAGACCCGCCTCGGCCTCTCCCCCATGCTGATGAGCATGGACCTCGAGGGGTTCTCCCTCGCCGCGGCCGATGACCCGGGAGTCATCACCCAAATCCTGCTGCGGTACGCCCGCTGGTCCGCCGTCGCCATCGCGGAGATGAGCCGGCGCGGGGTGGACCTGATCTGGTGCTTTGACGACTTCGCCCACAAGACCGGCCCCATGATGTCGCCCGAGGTGTTCCGGGACATGATCCTGCCCTGCCTCCGGGAGACGGCCCGGTCCATCCCCGTGCCCTGGATTTTTCACAGCGACGGCGACTGGCGGCTCGTGCTGGAGGATTTGCTGACGCTGGGCATGGACGGCCTGCACCCGCTCGAGCCGGAATGCCTGTCCCTGAAGGAACTCAAGCAGCAGATCGGCCAAAAAGTGTGCCTGGTGGGAAATGTCAGCGTGGACATCCTCTCCCGCGGGACCACGGAAGAGACGCGGCAGGAGGTGAGGCGATGCCTGCGGGACGGTTCACCGGGTGGCGGCTACATGATCACCAGCTCCAACAGCATTCCCAGCTACGCGATCCCCGCGAACGTCCAGGCCATGGCCGACGAGATCAGAAAGGCCGGGATTTAGGGCAGGCCGGGAAAGATCGCCGCCCCACCCCTGCAGCCAACCGGGCCGCCATAGTCCCGCTGCCGCGGGACGACGGCGGGGATCTGATTGGCCAGGTAGAGCAGCGGCTTGGCCAGCGAAACGAAGAGTTCGGCCAGCGCGACACCCGGATCGCGCCCGTTGGGGCAAGTCCAGCCTCACCCGGCCGCGGCCGGCGCCGGGCGCAGCCGGTGGACATTCGCCGCCGCGATGAACACCAGCACGCCCGCGACGGCGAACGCCGCCTCGGCCACCAGCATCGCCACCGGCCCGGCATGCGTCATCACCGCGGCGAGCACGAGGCCCATGTACCAGATCGGCGTGTTGGAGAGGGACGCGAAGCCGTTGTACTTCGTCGCCGCATTGCCCGCGCCGATCGCCTCGAGCACGAAGCCAGTGAACGCCGCAAACGTCAGGCCCGTCGTGAACCAGTACGTCATGCAGCCGACGACGTAGACCGACGGCGTCGCGGGCAGGCCGGCCATCGCGAGCGCCACGGCCGCCATCACCAGTCCGTAGGCCAGGTAGGCGCGGCGCGAGCCCCAGCGATTGCAGCCGTAGCCACCGACGATGCAGCCCGCCATGCTGATCAACCCGCCGAGGAAGCCCTGCACCAGCTCCACCGTGCCCGCCCCGGCGCCCCAGTGCGCCGCGACCTCCGCCTGCGTGAGCACGGCCGACGCCGCCCCGGTGCCCACCGGGACGATGCACAGCGCGGCGCACAGGAGCCCGTTGCGCGACCGGATCACCGACCAGATGTCGGCCCCGACATTCCGGATGGCCCCGCCCAGGGACGCGCCGCGCGACTCCGCCGGGACGTCGGGCAGAAACGCCAGCGCCCCGTTGCACGCGAGCATCGCCACCGCGAGGATGACGCCGGCCTCCCAGCCCGCCGGCAGCGTGTCCAGCAGCCAGAGGCCCAGCCCGCCGCCCAGCCCGCTGCCCCCGAGGTTGCCGGCCTGGAACCAGCCGCTCACCCGGCCCCGGTCGGGCTCGGGCGTCAGGTGCGCGACAAACGCCTCGGTGGCGAAGCCGACAAACGTCGTCGCAAAACTCGTGACCAGCACCAGGCCCTGCATCAGGACCAGGCGGTCGGGTCCCAGCGGCACGGCCGCCATCGCGAGCATGCCGAGCGCGACGACGCTGTTGGCGATCAGGTACCAGCGGCGGCGGCTCAGGGTGGTGTCGGCGACCGGGGACCAGAAGAATTTCCACACCTGGGGCAGCACGGAGAGCGCGACGAGTTCGGCGCCCTGCTGCACCGACAGCCCCCGCTTGGTGGCGAGGAACGCCAGCGCGACGGTGACAAAGCCGCTCCCGGCGCCGAACGGGATGATCAGGATGGTGAAGACGAACGGGTGGAAACCGCGAACGGCCAGCCTCCCCGGACCGGGCTCATGTGGCATCCGGGCAAAGAGCAGTTCGCCGCCTCGCCGACAAGGCTATTGCCGCGACGGGCTGACCGCTTCCGCCTCCCCGGCCGAGACCGTGCACCGTTCGCCACTGCCTACCGCGCGCCGGCGTGCTTGAGCGTGCCGCGGCAGCGCGGATAGGTGGAGCAGCCCCAGAAGGAACGGAAGCTCCCTTCGCGCCAGACCATCGGAGCCTCGCATTTTGGACAATGATGCACCGTCAGATTGAGCACCTCGTCGAGCCGCTTGGTCGAAAGCCGCGCCAATGCACGCCGGGCCATTTCATTACCGTCCACCAGGGCAATCGAATGCTGCAGGGCGAAATCAGCCGCCGGCCTGGTCCACCCGGACAGAGTATAGATCGCGCCACTGCTGACCTGAAAATGCGTCATGCTGCCGAGCATCTCCCGGATCACGTTTTCCTTCACGGTCCAGGTGCGCCAGTGCTTGCACTGCACGAGGCTCCGCTCGCCGCCCTTTTCGGCGATCAGGTCGACCCCCCCGTCGGGCCTGGCGCCACCCTTGCGCACCACCTCGTAGCCCTCGGTGCGCAGCAGCGCCGCGCAGAACCGCTCAAACTGGAACCAGTCGATCTCCCCCAAGGCCGTGAAGATGGTCTCGGCGGTCCATTGTCTGGGAGATTCGGACTGGGAAACCGGGTTGGCCTCCGGCCGAGCCAGGCGCGGCGGCATCGCCCACGCCGTGGGATTCGCAATTTCTTGGGAGCGAGGGATCCACCAGTGGTGGTAGATCGCCCGTCCGACAAACCAAAGGACCAGAAACCCGGCGACGGCCATCAGCCCGCCTGCCGCCAGGCTGAGCAGGGAGGTGAACACCTGGGCAAAACCGCCGAGTCCCCCGATGAGCAGGGCCAGCAGCAGGACGAGCATGAGGACCAACTTGAAACCAACCTCTGCGCCATCCAGCTCTTGGCTACGCCTGCGTCGTGACATACGGCCAAACTATCCGGCGAGGCGCACTGATTGGCATGCCGCAGACTACCGGAAACCCGGTAGGGCGGATTACGCCGGTTTTACAATAGCGCGCGCCGGAGCGGTATAGGGTTAAGAGTGAAGAGCGCGCCACGCTTCGGGACTTTGATTGGGGGCGGAAAGAGGGTATACGGACGGGCACTTCCCATGAAAAGTCTTCGCATCGGGATCGCGGGCGCCGGGTTCGCGGCCCGCTACCACGTCGAGTGCCTGCGCCGTGTCTACGGCGCGGCCGTCACCCTCGCCGGCGTGACTTCCCGCCGGCCGGAGAGCCGCGCGGCGTTCGGCGCCGCGCGCGGTATCCCCGTCTTTGCCAGCGTCGAGGAGATGCTCGGCCACGTCGACGTGCTCGACGTCTGCTCCCCACCCTACGCCCACGAGGCCGGCATCCTCGCCGCCGCCGCCGCGGGCAAGGGCGTCATCTGCGAAAAGCCGCTGACCGGCTGCTTCGGGCCGACGGCGCCGTACCCCGCCTACCGCGGCGACCGCGACTCGAAGCGCAAGATGCTCGACGAGGTGGTCGAGCGGATGCTCCGGATCGCCGCGGCCGTGCGCCGCGCGGGCTCGTTCTTCGGCTACGCGGAGAACTTCGTCTACGCGCCCAGCGTGCAGAAGGAGCGCGAGATCGTGGAAAAAACCGGCGCGCAGATCCTGCGCATGGCGGGCGACGAGTCCCACAACGGGTCCGCGTCGCCGGACTACGGCATCTGGCAAAAAGCCGGCGGCGGCTCCCTCATCGGCAAGGGCTGCCACCCGCTCGGCGGCATGCTCTACCTCAAGCGCATCGAGGGGCTCGCCCGCTCCGGCCGGCCCATCCGGCCCGCCAGCGTCAGCGCCCGCACCCACCAGCTCACCCGCCTGCCCGGCTACCGCGACGAGAAGCTGATCCGCACCGACTACCACGACGTCGAGGACTACGGCTGCATGCACGTCGTGTTCGAGGACGGCACCGTGGGCGACGTGATGACGAGCGAGGTCGCGCTGGGCGGCATCTACGACTACCTGGAAATCTTCGCCAACAACCACCGCACGCGCTGCGCCATCAGCCCCACGGGCCTGGTGGACACCTACAATCCGCGCGGCCCGCAGTTCAAGGACATCTACCTCGTCGAGAAGGCGAGCACCCAGGAAGGCTGGTCGCAGGCGGCGCCGGACGAGAACTTCACGATGGGCTACCAGGCCGAGCTCGAGGACTTCGCGACCTGCGCGGCGACTGGCCGGGCGCCCCAGTCCGGCCTCGACTTCGCGCTCGACACGACCGCGACCATCTACGCGGCCTACCTGTCGGCCGAAAACCGCGGCGCCGAGGCGCCCGTGCCGCAACTGTAAAAGGTTGGCCCGCCTTCGCAGACCTCGGCGAGAGGAACGTGAATAAATATTTATTCATGTTTACTTGACTGCATAAATATACTCGCCAAGTTGCCGCCATGCCTGATCCGGAAAAGACCCGGGCCGCGCTGCTGGATCCCGCCAAGGATTACGGCCATCGTCTCGCGGACGTGGTGCGTTTTCTGGAGGCCACGGGCTGGCGGCAGCGGATCAAGGGCAGCCATCATATTTTTACCCGCCCCGGAGTGCCGGTGCTGCTGAACCTCCAATCCGAGCGCAACGGCAAGGCCAAGGCCTACCAGATCCGCCAAGTCCGCCAAACCCTCGAACGCTTCAAGTGTTAGCCCCCGAACCAACCCGAAACGATCCCGCCATGAACACCATCAAGGATTACTCCGTCCACGTTTACTGGGATGAGCGCGCCGGCTATTTTGTCGCCGAAATCCCCGAGATTCCCACGTGTGCCGCCGATGGCGCCACCCAGGCCGCAGCGCTGGCCAATCTCGCGGAAACCTTCGCGGTGCTCAAGGAGGCTTACGTGGAGGAGGGGCTGGCGATTCCGTCCCCCAACCCGTCCGCCCCCATCTCGGTTGAGTCGCTCGCGGCGCTCTCGCACCTGGTCAAGGTTTCGCGCCTGGCCAAGCTTTCCGGGATTCCCAGCCAAACCCTCGCCTCCAAGCTCCGGCGCAACACCCCGTTCAGCATCGGGGAGTCGCGGAGCATTTCGCGGGCCCTGCGCGAACATGGGCTGGCGATGCGGTGATCCGCGCCTTCGTCCCGCAGGCGCGGGACTTCGGCGAGGTACCATCTGGACCCGCCTGAAATCGACCGATAGGCCTCGAGGCCAGCCCCGATCCCCATGTCACTTAATTGGTGACATTTAGACTGCCCGACAGCCCATTAGTTTTACCAACGTCTGCGCTGCACAGGACTGCTATTTTCTAATAGGCTATTGCGTCAACTGCGGGGGCGGGACGTTATTGTCTCCGGTGCCTGTGCGCACCGAAACGTGTCCTTCCTCCCTACTCCGCACCACCTGAACATCGCGGTGGTTGGCCTCGGCCACCTCCACCCGCGGTTGTACATGGCGTTGTTTGCGGTGGTCCCCAAGGTGCGCGTGGTGGCCGTGGTGGAGCGCGACGAGGCGCTGCGGGAGGCGTTTGTGAAGGATTTTGGCGTCACCGGCTATGCCGACCTCACGATGATGCTGGAGCAGGAAAAGCCCGCCATCGCGGCGATCTTCCTGCCGCATGTGGAGTGCCCGGCCGCCGCCATTGAGTGCGCCAAGCACGGCGTGCACGTGATGGTGGAGAAGCCGATGGCCGTGAGCGCGGACGCCGCGCAGGCCATGGTCACCGCCGCGCGCGCCGCCGGCGTGAAGCTGACCACGGGCTATTGCTGGCGGATGCACCCGGTGGCCGAGGAAATCCGCCGGCTGGTGGCCGACGGGGTCATCGGCGACGTCATCGGGGCCGAGGGCCGCTGCGCCGCGGGGCGGTTGACGCGCTATCTCGACGGGCATGCGCCGTGGATGCTGGAGAAGGCCAAGTCCGGCGGCGGCCCGCTGTTCAACCTCGGCGTCCACTGGATCGACCTCTTCCGCTGGATCCTCCAGGACGAGGTGGCCGAGGTGTCGGGCCGGAACGTGCGGGTGAACCGCTACTACGACATCGAGGACAATTCCTTCGCGCACCTGCGGTTCGCGCAGGGCACGGTGGCCGCGCTCGACATCAGCTACACGGTCCCGGACAGCTTCCCCCACGGCCGCGACCTGTACATCAGCCTGCGCGGGACGCGCGGCGTGCTGTCGTGGGCGCCGGCCTACGAGGGCAGCAAGGACGTGCTGCAGATCTGCAGCGACGATCCCGTCATGGGCGGCTCCCCGGTGCGGAGCATGGAGTTCAACCTCGAGCCGGCGAAGGGCTACTCCGGCTACATGGGCCGGGAATATCTGCGGGGCTTCATCGACGCCATTCTCCACAACAGCGAGCCGCCGATCTCCGGCGAGGACGGCGTGGCGGCGCTGCGCGTGGTGGAGGCGGTCTACCAGTCGGCCGCCGAGAAGCGCTGGGTCGCGGTCCAGCCCACGCCGGCCGACGTCGCCGGACCCAACCGCCTCTCGTCCAAACGCTCCAGCGGCCCGGGGGGCCGAGCCATGAAGCCGCGCCGCAAGCGCCGGCCCGCCGGGAAAGCCGGCTAGGGCTCATTCTCATGAAAGTCGTCGTCACGGATTACATCGAGGAAAACCTCGACTGGGAGGCGGAGCAGTGTCGCCAAGCCGGCGTCGCGCTCGCCGCCTACCAGCTCAAAGGCAAACCCGAGGCCGAGGTGCTCGCGAAGATCCGCGACGCCGAGGTCATCGTCGTCAACATGGTCCGGTTCGACGCGAGCCTGATCGGGCAGCTGACCAAGTGCGAACTGCTGATCCGGCACGGCATCGGGTACGACAACGTCGACGTCGACGCCTGCACGCGGGCGGGCATCGCGTTCGCCTACCAGCCCGACTACTGCAAGGAGGACGTCGCCGAGCACGCCATCGCCCTGATCTTCGCCTGCGTGCGCAAGGTCGTCGCCGGCCGCCGCGCGCTCGAGGCCTCGGCGGCGAAGGGCCAGTGGGACTTCGCCGGGCTGCTGCCCCTCCGCCGCATGGACGGCAAGACGCTCGGCATCGTCGGCTTCGGCCGAATCGGCAGCCGGGTGCACCGCAAGCTGCGGTCCTTCGGCCTGAAGATCATCGCGCACGACCCGTACCTCACCGCCGAGCAGCGGGCGCAGTTCCCGGATGTCCGGTTCGTGGACAAGCCGACGCTCTTCAAGACCGCCGACTACGTCACGATCCACACGCCGCTGAACGCCACGACGCGCCACCTGGTCGACGCCGCGACCCTCGCGCTGATGAAGCCGACGGCCTACCTCGTGAACACCTCGCGCGGCCCGATGGTGGACGCCGCGGCCCTGGCGCAGGCCTGCCGCGACGGGCGCATCGCCGGCGCCGCGATCGACGTGTTCGACGTCGAGCCGCCGCCGCCAGACCACCCGCTGTTCGCCCTCCCGAACGTGATCCTCACGCCGCACATCGGCTGGGCCTCCGAGGAGGCCGGCTGGGAGATCCGCAAGAGCATCATCGACGATGTCCTGGCCCATGCGCAGGGCCGTCCGGCCCGCTGCATCGTGAACCCGGAAGTGAAGAAAGGGGTGGTCGCATGAACGCCGCGCATGTCATCGCCCCCCTGCCCGGCCCGAAGGGAAAGGTTCTCCTCAAAAAGTGGCACAAGTTCGAGGCCGACGTCACCGGTTTCCAGGCGCCCGTGGTCTGGGACCACGCCCGGGGCTGCGTCGTGACCGACGTGGACGGCAACACCTACCTCGACTGGACCTGCGGCGTGCTCGTCACGAGCGTCGGTCACTGCCACCCGCACCTGGTCGCGGCCGCGCAGAAGGCGACCGCCCGGCTGCTGAACAACTACGAGTGCGCCAATGTCGAGCGCATCGCCGCCGCCGAGCGGCTGGTGAAGGCGCTGCCGCCGCACCTGGACAAGTGCTTCTTCCTCTCGACCGGCAGCGACGCCACCGAGGCCGCGGCGCGGCTGCTGAAGCGCCGGTCCGGGAAGTACGAGATCCTCTCGTTCGAGGGCGGATTCCACGGCCGGACGCTGCATGCGGCGTCCATGGGCGGCCTGCCCGGGCCGAAGCGCGGCTATGGGCCGACCGTGCCGGGTGTCATCCGCGCGCCGTTTCCGAATCCCTATCGCGATCCGTGCGGCTGGTGCGACGGCGGCCCGGAGTTCAAGAAATACTTCGCGTACCTCGACAGCGTCGTCCTCGCCAACTCCACCGGCAGCCTCGCCGGCGTGATGGTCGAGCCCTACCAGGGCGCGGGCGGGTTCATCTTCCCGCCGCGCGGCTGGCTGAAGAAGCTCGAGGAGTGGATCCGCCGGCGCGGCCTGCTGTTCGCCCTCGACGAGGTGCAGTCCTCCTACGGCCGCACCGGCAAGATGTGGGCGATGGAGCACGAGGGCGTGAAGCCCGACATCGTCGCGATCGGCAAGGCCATCGGCTGCGGCGTGCCGGTCTCGGCCGTCGCCGCCACGTCCGACGTCTTCGGGTGCCTGGGCTCGGGCGAACTTTCCAGCACGCTCGGCGGCAACCCGGTCTCCAGCGCCGCCGTTTGCGCGGTGCTCGACATCTACGAGCGCGAGCCGCTCGTCGCCAACTCGGCCAAGCTGGGCGCCTACATGAAGCGGCGGCTCACGGCCATGGCCGCCACCTGCCCGTACCTCGGCGACGTCCGCGGGCAGGGCCTCGTCATGGGCCTCGAGCTGGTGAAGGACAAGCGGACCAAGGAACCCGCGCCCGGGCTCGTGAAGCCCCTGATCGTGGACTGCGCCAACCACGGCCTGCTGATCGGCTCCGTCGGCATGTACGGCAACGTGATCCGCGTCGCGCCGCCCCTCGTCATGACCCGCGTTGAGGCCGACGAGAGCCTCGCCATCATGGCCGGCGCACTGTCCCGCCTGAAACTCTGACCCTTCCCCCATGAACGCCTCCCTCGCCCTTCCGCCCCTGAGCACCGCGATCCGCCAGGCCGTCGAGCAGCTGCGGCCCGATGCGCAGCGGTTCCTCGCCGACCTGATCCGCATTCCCTCCCTGCCCGGCCGGGAGCAGGAAGTCATGCTCCTCTGCGAGCGCGAATTCAAAAAACTCGGCGTCACCGTCGAGCGCGTCCCGCTGTCCGACGCGTTGAAGAAGGACCCGGACTACTCGGACCCGGTGCCCGACATCGCCTACGCCGGCCGGTTCAACCTGCGCGTGGTCCGCCACGGCACCGGCGGCGGGCGCAAGCTGCTCCTCAACGCCCACACCGATGTCGTCCCTCCGTCCGAGGGCCAGACCGAGGCGTTCCAGCCGCGGGTGGAAAACGGCGTGATCTTCGGGCGCGGCGCGAGCGACGACAAGGGCCAGATCGCGCTGATGTACCTCACGCTGCGGGTACTCGACGCCTTGAACCTCAACCTGCCGGGCGACCTCGTCGGCCACCTGGTCGTGGAGGAAGAGAACGGCGGCAACGGCTCGCTCGCGATGGCCCGCACGATGGAAAAGGCCGACGGCTGCGTCGTCCTCGAGTCGTCCGACAGCAAGCTCTACACCTCGATCCGCGGCGCCGTGTGGTTCCGCCTCGTGCTGCACGGGAAGGCCGGCCACAGCGGCGCGGCCGGGCAGACCCGCAGCGCGCTGCTGCTGGCGCGCGATGCGATCGCGGTCCTCGAGGGTTTCCACGCCGAACTCCTCGCCGCCTCGTGGGGGTTCCCGCTCTTCGACTCCTCGCCCAACCCGATGCCGATCACCTTCGGTCACCTCGAGGCCGGCAACTGGCCGGCCGCCGCGCCCGGCCGCGCCGTGCTCGAGGGCGTGCTGGGCTTCCTGCCCAACCGGACCAAGGAGCAGGTCTGCGCGGAAATGCGCGGGGCGCTCGAGCACGGCCTCAGCGAGGCCGTCGTGCACAATTTCGACCTGAGCTTCATGTACCGCCACGATTGCAGCGTGGTGGACCCGGCCCACCCGCTGCCGGCGGCCCTCCTCGCCTGCGCCCGGTCCGCCGGGCTGCCGCTCACGCTCGGGGGCATGACCGCCTCCTGCGACGCGTGGTTCTACAACAACCAGCTCGGCATCCCGACCGTCGTCTACGGCGCCGGCTCCCTCCGGCACGCCCACTCGAAGGACGAGCAGCTCTCCCTCGCGGAACTGGCCGACGCCGCCACCGTGCTGACCGCCTTCGTCCACGACTACTGCCGATAAACCCGCCACCCCCCGCGCCCCATGCAAGCCCTCGTCAAAACCCAAAAAGGCAAGGGCTTCCTCGAATTGCGCGAGGTACCCGAGCCCCGCGTCCAGGCCGGCGAAGTGAAGATCGAGATCGCCGCCTGCGGCATCTGCGGGACCGACGTCCACGTCCGGCACGATGAGTTCCCGTACTGGCCGCCCGTCACGCTCGGCCACGAGTTCACCGGCACCATCGTCGAGGTCGGCCCGAACTGCCGCGCCGCCAAGGTGGGCGAGCGCGTCGTCGCCGAGCCCCACAACCGCGCATGCGGCGTCTGCGCCCTCTGCCGCACCGGCAACTCCCACATCTGCGCGGAGAAGCGCTCGCCGGGCTGGGGCGTGGACGGCGGCATGGCGCGCTACATCTGCTACCCGGAAAAGCTGCTCCACCGGATGCCCGCCGGGATGACCTTCGACCAGGGCGCCATGGTCGAGCCCACCGCCAACGCCGTCACGGACGTGATCGAGCGGGCGCGCATCACGGCCGGCGACCTCGCGGTGGTCATCGGGCCCGGCCCGATCGGCCTGCTCGCCGCGATGGTGGCCCGCGCCGCCGGCGCCCGCGACGTGGTCGTCGTCGGCACGCCCGGCGATGTCCCGCTGCGGCTCGCCAAGGCGAAGGCGCTCGGCTTCACCACGGTCAACGTGGGCGAGGCGAAGCCCGCCGACGTGGTCATGGACCTGAGCGGCGGGATCGGCGCCGACCTCGTGATCGAGTGCAGCGGCGCGCCGGCCGCGATCCCCGGCACGATCGACCTTGTCCGCAAGCTCGGGAAGATCTGCGTGATCGGCCTCACCGGCAACCGGCCGGTCGAGGTGCCGTGGGACCGGTTCAACTTCAAGGTGGTGGAGGTGATCTTCAACCTGTCGACCAGCTACACGTCGTGGGACCGCACCATCACGCTGATCCACCGCGGCCTCGTCCCCGCGCCGGAGATCATCACCCACCGGCTGCCCCTGGCCAAGTGGGAGGAGGCCTTCGCCGCCGTGGAGAACCTCTCGGCGCTCAAGGCGCTGCTCATCCCCTGAATTTCCACCCATGCAACCGAAACACTCCACCTCCAAGCCCATCGGATTTGGCATTCTCGGCGCCGGCCTCATCGCCCCCTTCCATGCGAAGGCGGTGGGCGACGCGAAGGGCGGCCGGCTCATCGCGTTCTGCGACACCGTGCGCGACCGCCTCGACCGGCTCGCCGGCAGCTTCGGGACCAAGGCCTACCACACCCTCGACGACATGCTGCGGGATCCCGAGATCGACGTCGTCAACGTCGCCCTCCCCAACCACCTCCACTACAAGGCCGTGCTCCAGTGCGCCGCGGCCGGGAAACACGTGCTGACCGAGAAGCCGCCGGCCATGAGCCTGCGGGAGACGGACGAGATGATCGCCGCCTGTAACACCGCGGGCGTGAAGTTCGGCTGCTTCGTCCAGGGCCGCGTCCGCAAGTCCGTCCAGGCCATGCGGTCGGCCGTGCAGGCGGGCCGCTTCGGGCGGCTGCTGCACGCCGACGCCTTCATGAAGTGGTACCGCTCGACCGAGTACTACCAGAGCGACGCCTGGCGGATGTCGCGCAAGTCGGGCGCCGGCGTGACCGTGCAGCAGGCGTTCCACTACATCGACATGCTGCAATACCTCATCGGGCCGGCGTGCCGGGTGCAGGCGCGCATGACCAACCTCGCCCACCCGGCCGTCCCGCTCGAGGACTCCACCCTCGCCTTTGTCGACTTCGCCTGCGGCGCGCAGGGGGTGGTCGAGGCCTCGACCGCCCTGTGGCCGGGCACCGACGTGCGGATCGAGCTCAACGGCGAGAACGGCACCGCCATCATGGCCGGGGAGAAGATGCTGACGTGGAAATTCCGCGACGAGCAGCCGGAGGATGAAGAAATCCGCCGCTACGGCAGCGCGGCGCAGGCCACCGGGGCGCGCGGCGCGGCCGACCTCGGCCATGCCGAGCACGCCGTCGTCGTCCAGGACATGGTCGACGCGATCCGCCAGCACCGCGAGGTCCTGATTCCCGTGACGTCGGTGCGCCCCACGCTGGAGATCGTGCTCGCCATGTACCAATCCGCCGCACGCCACCAGCCGGTGGACCTGCCCATCGCGGACGACGAGAGCATCTGGGCCTGGAAGACAGAGCCGTCCACGCCCGCCTGACCGCCCGCCTGCGCCGGGCTCCGCTGGGAGAAATTAACCCCGCTCTCAATGTCACCTATTAGGTGACATGTTGCCGGGGTGTCCGGCGGATTTCTTGGGGAATACTCAATTCTGAATGCCACTTAATCGGTGACATTGAGATTCCGGGGCGAAACCCGAAGCCGTGCCAATGTTGTGACACCCGCCTGCGACTGACCACGCAGAGTTGGGCACGCGGCCGGTAAGTAGGGGATGAACCTGCCCAATCATCCTCAACCGCTCCCCGCCATGAAAAACCTCCTGCTCTCCCTGCTCCTGCTCTCCCTCAGCGCCCTGTCGGCCTACGCCGAGTCGTTCCCGTTTCCGTTGGTGATCGCCCCCGCCCTGCCGAATCCGCCGACGCCACTTTCCCAGCTGACCGTCCTTACGCTGCAACCCAGCCTGCCGACCCTCGTCACGCCGACCGTCGCTCCGGCCCCCAAGGCCGTCCGGGCCATGGCCCAGCGCGTGCGGCCCGTTTCGCCGATTGCCAGATGAAACTCGGGCGTCATTGTCCCGGTGTCATGCTGATGTGCGACATCTGTAACTCCGAGGCGAGTTCGGCGGCAGATGGGGCCATCGTTCCGGCCCGGGACTTCCGGCAAAACGTCCGGAACGGAAGCTTCGATCCCTTTCGTCTGGGCCTGGTCGTGGTCAACAACCTCAAGTCCAATGAGGAAAACCACGCCCTGTGGCGCCAGGTGGTGGAGGCAAATGAAGGGGATTGGTTCCTCTGCGCGGAGTGCAACCGCGCCTATCAGGCTGCCAGCGCCAGCCGGAAACCGCAGGTCGCGGCGGTGGATCGACCCACTCCCGCCGGCTCGGCCGCCGTATTGCCACAAACTCTGGATACCATCCGACGCATCCAACCCCGGCCGGCACTGCCACCCGTGCCCGCCGACTGGAAGCCCGGTCTACTGGCTGGCATGTTCGGTCCGCCCAAGCCGTGGGGCGACACCCAGCAGGCGGCGGAATTGATCCACCAAGGACGCATCGCCGAGGGCCGCGAACTCCTGTGGCGGATCGCGGCCCATTCGAAGGAACTGGATGCCCGCCTCCATCTCTGCCTCGAGTCGCTGCGCCCGCCGGATGACGACCGCATCGTGCCCAACCACGTCTTCCCGATGGTGCCGCGCGAGCAGCGCGACTCCGTCACGGCGATCCGGGCCTTTTTTCTCCGCAACGGCAACCAGCTGGGCGAGTCCTTCCTCGCCGCCGCGGACAAACCGCTGCCCACGGCGTTCTCGGCCCACTGCTTCCTGCTGGCCTCGCTCGCCGTCAGCGACTTTTGGATGCAAACCCAGATCCTGCATCCCCGCAAACGGGAGGTGGACAGCGTCCTGATCACCGGGGTCATCAAGGCGTTCACCCAGATTCTGGCCCGTCGTTTCGACGAGGCCTGGCTGCTGTTTGGCGAGGCCGCCGCGGCGCCCGAGAGCACCATGGAGATGTATCAGCGGCAGCTGAAGGTCGAGCTGGAGCCCCCGGAACTGCGGCGACTGATGTCGACTGTTCAACTCACCGCCCGGGTCGGACAGGGCCTGGTGCTGGCCGAGTTGGGATATACCCAGCTCTCGCGTCCCCATTTCCACGCACTGGCCGCGGAGATGGAGGGCCGCAACGCCGAGGCCTGCCGACTGCTCTCCTGACCGCCGCCGGCCTGACGCGCATGTCCGACCCCGCACCCCAACCGGGCAAACTGCACCGGGCCCTGCAGGCGCAGGGCAATGCGGCCCCGGCGCCCAAGGGCGGGGATGGAGGCGGGCGCCCACCCAACGCGAAACTCGCGCAGCTTTTCGCCTCGACGGTGATGGCCCGGAGCGAGGAGGCCGCATTGAACGCGCTGCGCGCGGAATGCGCTGCGGTCGAGGACGGTCCTTTCCGGGCGGGCGACATCATTGGCGGGCAATACGAGGTGCAAACGATCCACCGCGGCGGCTTCGGGCTGGTCTACATCTGCCGTCAGCTCGGCCCGGAACAGTATGCCCGCAGCGGCAACCTGGTCGCCCTGAAGACCCCGCTGCCCCGGCACCTCGGCTCGCCCGAACTCCGGGAGATGTTCATTGCTGAGGCCGCGCACTGCGTGGCGCTCGGACCTCACCCCAACCTGGTCCTGACCTACGGGGTCACCGAGTACAACCGGCTCCCCTACCTGGTCATGGAATATGTCCCCGAGGCGCGCAGCCTGCAGGGGGAGATCATCGCGGGAAAGACGGATTGGACCACGACGCTTCCGGCCGGGCTGGGGATCGCCCGCGGCCTCGCCTTCGCCAAGCTCGTGCATGGCGACTTGAAGCCGGTGAACATCCTGCTCGGTGCAGACGGTGCGGCCAAGGTGGCGGATTTCGGGCTGGCCCTGTCGGTGGACGACCCCAGCGACCCCTCCGTCCTCGCGGGCACCCGCGGCTTCTACGCGCCGGAGATGCTGCAAGGCCGGCCCGCGCGCAGCGTCGCCACCGACCTCTACGCCTATGGAGTCGTGCTTTATGTTTCCGCCACGGGCTATTTCCCGTTCCCGTCCGACCCGCCCGACCTGAACACCCGTCTGCCGGCGCCCAATCCCCGGGAGCTGCGCCCGGAGATTCCGGACGAATTCGCCCGCCTCGTGCTGCGCTGCCTCGAGCGCGACCCGGCGCGGCGCCCGCCCAGCTTCGCGGCCGTGGCCGTCGAGCTGGAGCGCCTGCATCCCGCCCTGCTGCATCGGCCGGCGCCGGCGGACCCGGTTCCGGACATCCCGGCGCGGTCCGACGCGCTGGTCAACGCCGCGCAATCCTGGATGAATCTCGGGCGCCTGGCCCAGGCCAAGACCGCCGCGCGGGAGGCCATCGACCTGCAGGCCGGCAATTGGAAGGCGCACCAGGCCCTTGGGCTGGTGCTCGCGGCGGCCAACGACCAAGCCGGTGCGCTGGCCAGTTTCAGCGCCGCCCATGAGATCGCCCCCGAGGCGATTCCACCCATCAGCTCCGCCGCCGTGGCCGCCTACACCCTCGGCCGCCGCGAGCAGGCGCGATCCTGGCTGGAGCGCGCACTGCGGATCTGCACGCAGACCGAAAATTTCGCCGCTCTCGATACCTGCTCCTTTCTCGCGCTGGAGCTGCTGGAGGAGAAGCCGGCGTACAATCTCATTCATCGCATCCTCACGGATGCTCCGGCCGCCGCCATGACCTGGAACACCCGCGCCGTCCTCATGCGCCGCATGGGCGCGTATGACCAGGCGCTGGCCAGTGCCGACCGCGCCCTGGCGTTGAATCCAACCTATGCGAAGGCCTATGTGCAGCGCGCCAACGCGCTGATCCATCTCGGACAAATGCCGGAGGCGCTCGAGAGCGCCAACCGGGCCCTGGCCCTCGATTCCTCCCTCGCGGGGGCTCATGCCGCGAAATATTCCGCGCTCATGTCGCAGGGGAAGCGGGCTGAGGCGCGGGCGTGCGTGGACCGGGGACTCGCCCTCCTGCCCGGAAACCCCCTGCTGCTGCAGGCCCTCGACAAGCTCAAGTAGCGCCGCGCGCGAATCAGTCGTTGCCGGCGCACAGGTCCGACTCAAACCAGCCCTCGGTCGCCCCGCACTGGGCGCAGGTGCCGTCGGGTTTCAGGAATTTCTCCTGCGGCGGGAATTTCTTGAATTTCGTCTCCGCCTGCCACCAGGCGGCGAGGAAGGCGGGATCGGCCGAGGCCGAGCAATGGGCGCAATTGACCCGCAGATGGGTCACGATCCGGGCGCCCGGGCCCGGCTGCTTGTTGTTCACCTCCTCGGAGAGGGCCAGGCGGATCATGACCAGAAGACTCGCCAACGGCAGGAGACTGCGCGCCTGGCCGCTCTGGCGCACGGCGATCATATACTCGCAGGCCTGGCGGGCGGCGGGACCGCTGAGCTGCCATCTGCCGCCGTGCAGCAGCTTGTGGAATTTGTAGGCCAGGCCGGCCAGCACGGTCGCGATCAGCCACGCCGGGTGCACGAAGATCGCCAGCAGGGGGGCGATGATCAGGCCGAAGAACAGGAGGACCTTGGTGTGGAGGTCGCTCTCGCGCTCCTTGGACAATTCCCGCGCGTAGATTCCGTCGAAGGTTTGCTTGTCATTGCTCATGGTGGGGGGTGTTTAAAATGGGCGGGAACGCCGGGTAACCGGGTGCAGTGCGTCGCGGGCTCAGTCGCCGCCGAGGGCGCGGGCGACCGCGCGGATCTCCTCATCGATTTGATCGTCGGTGGAGACATAGCTTTTGATCTCGGCCCGCAGGAGTCGCAGGTAGGCCCGGCGCGCAGTGACGAGCCGGTTGGCGACCTCCTTTTCGCTGAGCCCGAGCTCGGCGGCGAGTTCCCGCTGGGTCGGCGGCTCCGACCCCCGCAGGCTGGGTCCGATCAGCAGGCGGTCGAAAATGACCGCGTGGGCCTGCCGTTCCGGACCGGCGTATTCTGCCTGAAAGGCCGCCAGGACACGCCGCACCAGCGCCTGGGCCCATTTCAGGTTGAACTCCTCCTCGGGGGTCAGCCCCGAG
Source organism: uncultured Opitutia bacterium (assembly GCA_903872505.1). Taxonomy (GTDB): domain Bacteria; phylum Verrucomicrobiota; class Verrucomicrobiia; order Opitutales; family Opitutaceae; genus Opi-474. The sequence goes on along the minus strand of CAIQKV010000075.1, from coordinate 11,056 downwards.
GACGGCACCGTGCCCTCGGCGAGGTCGCTGATATCGGCGCCGGCAAACCCCTCGGTCGGATGGCGCCGCTGGGCCTGGCCGGCCCGGTGCGCCTTGGCGGCGTAATGCTGCAGCGCGGTCAGGAGCAGGTTGCGAAAGCGGCCCTTGTTGGCGTCGGCTTTTTCGAACAGTTGGTCCTTGATGGCGGAGAGGAAAAAATCCTGCACGAGGTCTTCCGCCCGGTCGGCGGTCCGGCCTTGGCGGGCGAGAAACCCGAGGATCGGCTCACGGTAGCTGAGAAACAGCTGGCCCAGCGCCGCCCGCTTCTCCTCCTCGCTTCCGCCGCGGAGCACTTCCAGACGCTGCCAGTCGGTCAGCGGAAATAAACCTGGGGGGTTGTTCGGCATGGGAGGATCAGGGCTTTGACCGCCGCTTCTGCGGCAAGACCACTAGAGCGAGTCACCGCGGCGGCAAGTCGCGAGTTGGCAGCCGGAATCAACGGCCCCGCCCCGGGAAATGAAAGGCGCGATCCCCGCGCAGAGTTTGGCCACTTCCCGGTAAGGAAAGGAGATCCACCCCTTCCTCCTCCCATGAAACCATCCCTGACTCATTCCATTCCATGCCCGCGTTCCATCGCGGTGCTTTTTGCCCTCGCCGCGCTCAACGCGCAGGCCACCACGCCCCTGCCGCCGTCTCCCGACCGCGACGCCCCGCCGGCGCATCCCGTCCAGTGCGTGCCGGTCACCCCCACCGACCCAGGGGCGCATCCCGGGTCCCGGCCGGCCCCGCCGGCCGGCGGGAAGCAAGCCGACACTCCGGCTCCGCAGTTTGTAACCCTGCAGGGCACCCTCCACGCCCGCATGTCGATTGGCGGCGAAAGCACCGGCTGGAGCCTCACCTACCAGGCCGGTGACACCACGGCCCGGATCGACGTTTGCATCCCGGCCGAAATTGCGCCGCTGGCCCATGACGGCGCCTTGGTCGAGGTCACCGGCGAGATCCGTTCCCACGAGTACCTCGAGCGCGGCAGCACCCGCATCCTGTATGTCACCTCCCTGCGTCCCATCCTCATCCAAAACTGAACTTCCCGCGCAGACTTCTGCCCGGAACCGGTAAGTACCCCATGAACCCAGCCAAAACCCTCAATCCAACTCCGATCATGAATCATTCCTCCCTCCGTTCCTGCGCCCTTCTCGCCTTCGGCTGCGCTCTGGCTGCCCTTGGCTCGCTCCGTGCCGATGAAGACCTCACGACCTCATCGGGCACGTTCCGCTTACCCGAAGCCACCAGCCTTCACGGCTCGACCGCCGTGCGCAGCGCGCTGCGCACCGTGGAACTGGCCTCCGCCGCCGTGGCCGACGACGCCCGCAAGGCGCTCACCCAGGTGAACGAGGCCGCGGCGGCGATTGAAACGCACAACGGCCAAGTCAAGGACTACCTCGCCCGGGTCGGCCAGCACAACGATGCCACGACCGCGCAGGATGCGCAGGTTCAGGGCCACCTCTCGGAGATCGCGTCCTACGAGCAGGCTTGCAGCACGCACAACGCCCGGGCCGACGCGTCGAACGCCCTCGCCCCCGAGGACCGCGATGCCGGCACCGTGGCGAGCATCAACGCCGAGCAGGGCCAGCTCCGGACGCTGAAGCAGGCGCTGGAGGCCCGTACGGCCGAGCTGAACCAGGCGGCCGCCTCGCTGAACGACGAGAAGGCCCAGCTGGATGCGGAAGCAAAGGATCTCGATGCCCAGTCCGCCGAGCTCAATCGCCAGCGGCAGGAACGCCATGCCACGCTCGGCGAGGCCTACCGTCAGCTTCAGGTCTGCTTCCAGTTCTCCCAGCAGGCCCGGGACCTGGCGGAGCGCATGCATCTTGGCGAATCCGATGGCTTCAGCGCCGCCGTGATTGACCTGACCGGCACCATCGAGAAAGTGAAGGCCCTGGCCGGTGCCGGCTTCGATGGCAACACGACCTCGGGGACCGACCTCAAGCCCGAGGACATTCGGCCTCCCTCCGGCGCCTCGGAGAACCAGCAGCAATAATCCCCCGATCCACCCCTGACTGCGCCTCCGTCCCGACGGTCGCGCAGTCACGAGTGTTACTGCACCGCATTCCTCGCACCGAACTGAACCTTTCCTGTCCATGCAAACCCTCCGCTCCTCCACCCGCATCGCGACCGTAGTCTTCACGCTTCTGACCGGGCTTCCGCTTCGAGCGTACGAGCCGATACCCCGCCCCGACCCCAATTATACGGAACTGCATCGGGCCGCCGAAAGCGGCCATGCGCTCGAACTGCAGGCGGCCCTGGGACTCCTCACTCCCCAACGGCGCGCCGAGTTGCTGGCTCTCCCTGATCGCGAAGACATGATCCCCCTCAGCTATGCCGCCCGCACTGGCAGCCTGGAATGCGTGCAGGCACTCCTCGAGGCCGGCTCCCCCTTGGAAGTACGTCTCCCGCATCCCTCCTGGACCCCGCTCATGCAAGCCGCCGAGCAGGGGCATGCTGCGGTCGTCAAATGCCTCCTGGACCATGGTGCCGATCAGCGTCCCCGCAGTTGGGACGGCAGGAACGCATTGAATCTGGCGCTGCAGGGGCCGATATTCACCTACGGAGAGCCCGGGGACTGGCGTGCCACGGTACGGGTTTTCCTCGCCCACGGCGCTGATCCGGAGCCGCTGCTTGATATGATCGCGCAGCTGGAACGCGTGGCCGCGGAGCGCCGCACGGAAGGAGAAAAGATTCAGGGTGAGGTCGAGCGACTCCAGGAGGAGATCCGCCAGCTCCAGCAGAAGCTGGCCGCCGCTCAGGCATTGCTTGGCCCGCCCGGGGTTCGCCCGGATTCGAACTAGGTCCGTGCGAACGTGCACCATGACCGGGGAGAGGATTCGACCTGCTCCGGAAGACAATAAACGGACCTACATATTTGAGCGCGGGGTATTTTAGATCCGCGCAAATGGCGCCGCAGGTCGCGAGATCGCAACAATAAGCCACAAGGGGCGCTAAAGCTAAAGAGTTAGAATCCTCTAGCCACCAATGCGGAAAATTCTACTCTGCCACACCAGCATGAAACCGAGAGCGCTCTTGCTGCGTGTGGTCCTACTACTGGTTCTGGCCGCTGGCGCTACACCGGCGCTGGCTGTGACGGCAGATGAATTACTCACGGAGGGAAATACGAAATTCGGAAACGGCAAATATTCCGAAGCCATAACCGACTACACGCAGGCGATTGCGCTCAACCCCCAGTATGCCGATGCCTACTACAACCGCGGTAACGTGAAGCATTTCAAAGGCGATCAAGATGGAGCTATCGCCGACTACACGCTGGCGATTGCGCTCAATCCTCAATATTCATCAGCCTTCTACAACCGTGGCGTCGCAAAGGCAGCCAAAGGCGATCAAGATGGATCAATTGCCGACTACACGCTGGCCATAGCGCTCGACCCTCAGAAATTCGAAGCCTACTTCAACCGCGGCGTCGCGAAGCATGCCAAGGGCGATCAGGACGGCGCCATTGCCGATTACACTCAGTATATCGCGCACGCCCCCAACGATCCCGAAGCCTACTTCAACCGCGGCGTCGCGAAGTATGCCAAGGGCGATCATGTCGGCGCCATCGCTGACTACACCCAGGCGATTGCGCTCAACCCCCAGTATGCCAATGCCTACATCAACCGTGGCATCGCGAAAAGGACCAAGGGAGATCAAAATGGAGCCATTGCCGACTTAACTGAGGCAATCGTTGTCGACCCCAAGAATGCCTGGGTCTACAATGTACGCGGCAATACGAAGAGAGCAATGGGTGATAATGACGGCGCCATTGCCGATTACACGGTAGCCATTGCGCTAAGCCCCAAGTATGCCGCCGCCTATAACGGCCGCGGCATCGCGAAGTATCCCAAGGGTGATCTAGACGGAGCCATCGCAGATTTCACCGAGTCCATCGCCATCAACCCCAAGTATGCCGAGGCTTACAGTAACCGTGGCTACGTAAAGCACGCAAAGAGTGAATATGAAGGCGCCATTATCGACTGCACTCAGGCTATTGCCCTCGACCCTAAGTATGCCTACGCTTACAATAACCGGGGCAACGCGAAGAATTCCAAGGGTGATCATGACGGCGCCATTGCTGACTGCACACAGGCCATCGCACTCGACCCAAAGGATGCCGAGGCTTACGATAACCGAGGCAATGCGAAGGAGGCTAAGGGTGACCTCAATGGGGCTGTCGCAGACTTCACGGAAGCCATCACACTCGATCCCAAGTTAGTTGACGCCTACCGGCATCGAGCCAACGCCAAGCACAAACTGGGCGACGAAGCGGGTGCGAAGGCGGACGAGGAAAAAGCCAAAAGCTTAGCGGGGAGCCAGAAACCGAAATAAATCAGCGCTCCGCCCATGATCTCGGTTCAACGCAACGTAAGGCTGATTCCGCGAGTGCTCCAAAGCGTGCTCCCAAATTTTCCCGCAATGCGTCATTCAAGGTCTCAGCATGTCGTGATGGAGGAGCGCAGTAAATTCCTGCAGACCACGCGCGAGTAGGCTTTAGGCGTTTTCTGTCGCGCCCTCAATATGGCGGGGTGGGCGGATATATCACGCACTTGCCTTGGCGGGTGCAGCCTATATCCGAAACAACATGCCGATCTGCGATATCTGCGCCGCTGAAGGCCGGGGGGCGGTGATTCCTGCGCAGGATTTCAAGCAGGCGGTTTCCGGCCGTGGATTCAATCCATTCAAACTGGGGCTGGTGAACGTGCCGAACCTCAAGACTCCTGAGGAAAATTTTGAAACCTGGCGCCGCATGGTGGATGCCAACGACACGGATTGGCTCCTTTGCGATCGCTGCTATCAATCCTACCCCAGGACCGAAACCGGATTCACACGTGTGTCCGGAGTTCTGTTCGCGTTCGGAGGCCTGCTCGTGGGCGCCGCCCTGACTTTCGCTTCCGGGGCTCTCGTGTGGAATCTGTTTTCCGGCTGGCTCGTGCTACCTGCCGTCATTGGAGTTTTAATAATCCTAAGTACGATCCACGAAAAGATCCGAGTGCTCTACGGGATCATGCAGGCATGCTTCTATAGTTACGTGATCTGGCTCTTCGGCGGGGCAAAGACGCCCCCGCTGATGACTTGGTGCCATGGATTCTTGGGGGCGCGACGTTCGCCATCTTTTTGCTCATCACTGTTGGCGAATGGAAAAGCCGGCAGCTGACAACGAAGGCTCCGGCCGGTCGCTTTATCATTTTTCGCAAACGAATCTAGAACCGGGCGCGTCCTTCGCATCCTTTTCCGCCATGGCTCAATTGGAACTCCCGCAACGTCAGCGGGCCCTCCTGCAGGGCGGCCTCGGGGTCTTCGGATCCGTCGCCTGGTTCCTCCTGGTGGGCAAGGTTCTCACCTACGTGCCCGGGCCGACCGCGATGTGGCACAAGCTCGTGTTCGCGGTCCTGCTGGTTCTCGGCCTGATCGTTGCGCTCCTGGGGGTGTGGCGTTTGAGCATTGGGCGGGACCACCGCTGGGACTGGCGCGGGATTCTGGCCTTATGCCTGATGATCTTCCCCGGGTATCCCATGCTCTTCATGTATGTGTTCATGATCCTGTCACTGTTCCTCGGGCCGATGTTTGGTGGAAAATAGCCGGGGAACGCCCTGGAGCCCCTTCATCCCGGCCTGCACTTCATACCTTCCTCAATCTCCTCCCAAAATTCCGGGAAATCGGGGCATAACTCATCCAAGGTTGTCCCAGCACGGGAAAATTCTGAGATGGTGCCCGAGGGGGGACTCGAACCCCCACGCTGTTAGGCACAGGCTTCTGAGACCTGCGTGTCTACCAATTCCACCACCCGGGCAAATGAGCGGATGGTCAAGAGACACACCCAGCCGACCTCGGGCAAGAAAATTGAGCGGGAAGCGATTGAAGAAGGAAGCCAGGAAACCAAGAAGTGAGGCGGATGCCAATTTCCTCAGTTCCTGAGTTCCACATTGGAAGTCCGGTTCCGGGTTTCTTGGATTCCCACTTTAAAATCCGGTTCCTGCGCCTTGGTTCCACCTTCCAAATCACTCCTCAAAAAGGTGATTCCCTTCACCAGCCAGCAACGCCATCCTGTCCTTCCGCCATGAATAAAGACGCCGTCCTCGCCAAGTTCAAAGCTGAGAAGGTCATCGCCCTGATCCGGGCCGATTCCTCCGACGGGCTGCTCGACTGCGCCCGGGCCCTCGCCGCGGGCGGGCTGACCAGCATCGAGCTGACCATGACCACCCCCGGCGCCATCGCCATGATCAAGCAGGCGACGGCCGCCCTGCCCGACTTCCTCTTCGGCCTCGGCACCGTCCTCAACGCCGCCACCGCCCGCGAGGGCATCGCCGCCGGGGCGCGCTTCATCGTCACCCCCGCCTTCCGGCCCGATGTGATCGCCGCCTGCCGCGAGCTCAACGTCCCGATCTTCAGCGGCGCGCTCACCCCCACCGAGATCATCAACACCTGGGACGCCGGCGCGGACGCCGTGAAGATCTTCCCCGCCGAGTTCTTCGGCCCGGCCTACATCAAGTCCATCCGGGGGCCGTTCCCGCAGGTCGCGCTCGTGCCGACCGGCGGCGTGAACGCCGAGAACGTCGGCGAGTTCCTCAAGGCCGGCGCGTTCGCCACCGCCGCGGGCGGCTCGCTGGTGGACGCCAAGTCGCTGAAGGAGAAGAACTGGGCCGTGATCACGGCGCGGGCCAAGGCGTTCGCCGCCGCGGTCGCCGCGGCGAAGTAATTCCGAATGTAGCCACGAGCGTGAGCGAGTGGACGATGCACCACTCGCTCACGCTCGTGGCTACCGCCTAAGCAGGTACTTCGCGATGTCGGGGATTTTCTTCTCCCGGCGGTGCGCGGCGTCGCGCACGAAATAGGGGTCCACCGCGGCGGTGACCTCGACCTCCTCGTCGCCGTCGCCCGCCTCGTCCTCGTCCTCGTCCTCGTCAATCTCCTCGCCCTCGGCGTTGGTGAACACCCAGTCCGGCTCGGGGTCGAACGCGTGCGACATCCGGCGCGCCAGCGGATCGAGCACGAGCGCGGGGTTCTTCACCCGGCCGCCCTTCACCAGCTCGAACAGGCACGGGTAAAACTGGTCGTCGAAGTGCGCGCGGAAGTCGCTCAGCCACTTGTTGGCGACGCCCTCGCGGCGGGTGAGCAGCACGACGTCGGAGAAATGCACGCAGGCCTCGAACCACGGGAGCAGCGCCGGGTGCTTTTCCGCCAGCTGACAGTTCACCACGCACAGGATGCGCCCCAGCTCGGCGCCCTGCGCCGCGATCCACGCCGCGCCGGCCTCGAGCTGGTCCACCGGGTTGCGGTGGCCGTCGGTCACCAGGAACACGTGGGTCGCGTCCATCGGGAGCGTCCCGTCGATGGCGTCGCCCGTCCAGGTCCAGCGCGCGAGGCCGGGCAGCCGGGCGTCGAGGTCGTCCGGCGCCTCGGCGGCGGAAAGCAGCACCGCGGCGCGGTCGGCCTCGGTCAGCCCGCCGTCAATCAGGTCGGCCAGCACCTCGCGCCGGCCCGAGCCGGCGGCGCCGAGGATGAGATAGACGAGGGGTTGGTCAGACATGGGAATCTCACGCAGAGAACGCGAAGCACGCAGAGAAGCAATCTTCCGGCCTCCCTGCCCTCGGGGTCCTCGGGGTTGATTAGAACTTAAAAGTCCGGTTCTGCGCCGCCTGCCGGAGCCAGTGGTCCACCAGCACGAGCGCGGTCATCGCCTCGACGATCGGCACCGCGCGCGGGAGGACGCACGGGTCGTGCCGGCCCTTGGCGGCCAGCTCGGTGGCGGCGCCGTGCACGTCGACGGTCTGCTGCGGCGTGAGGATCGTGGCGGTGGGCTTGAAGGCGACGCGGAAGACGATCTCCTCACCGTTGCTGATGCCACCCTGCACGCCGCCGGAGCGGTTGGTGACGGTGCGGACGCGGCCGTCGCGCATCTCAAACGGGTCGTTGTGCTCGGAGCCCTTGAGGCGCGTGCCGGCGAAGCCGCTGCCGATCTCGAAGCCCTTGGTCGCGGGCAGCGAGAGCATGGCCTTCGCGAGGTCGGCCTCGAGCCGGTCGAACACCGGCTCGCCCAGCCCGGGCGGCACGCCGCGCACGCGGCACTCGATCACGCCGCCGACGGAGTCGCCGGCGGCGCGGGCGGCCTTGATGCGCTCGATCATCGCGGCGGCGGTGGCGGGATGCGGGCAGCGCACAGGGGTCGCCTCGACGTCGGCCAGCGTGGGAAATTTGCCCAGCGCGCCGGCGGGGAGGGTGACATCGTGCACCGCGGTGACATACGCGCGCACCTCGACCGCGCCCGCGAGGGCGAGAATCTTTTTGGCGATGGCGCCGGCCGCGACGCGGCCGATCGTCTCGCGGGCGGAGCTGCGGCCGCCGCCGCGGTGGTCGCGCACGCCGAACTTGGCCTGGTAAGTGTAGTCGGCGTGCGACGGCCGGTACTTCTCCTTCAGGTCGTCGTAGGCGCCGGGGCGCTGGTCGGTGTTGTGGACGAGCAGCGAGAGGGGGGTGCCCATGGTGCGGCCCTCGAACAGGCCGGCGAGGAACTCGACCCGGTCGGCCTCCTTGCGCGGGGTGACGAGGTCGCTCTGGCCCGGCCGGCGGCGGTCGAGCTCGGCCTGGATCTCTTCCACCGTCAGCGGCAGGCCCGGCGGGCAGCCGTCGATGACCACGCCCACGGCCGGCCCGTGGCTTTCGCCCCAGGTGGTGATGGTAAAAAGTTTGCCAAAGCTGTTGGGCATCGCGGTAGCGGAGCGTTGGCCGCGCCCTCCAGCCCGGCAAGCGACAAATCCGGCCCGGCGGGCAACCTTCCCCCGGGGAGGGCGTCATAGCACAAGACCGTTTACATGCCCGGGGCTTTCACCTTTGCTTCCGAGCCCGGGCCCGGCCCATCAATTCCTCCCACCGCCTTCCTGCATGAGCCTGCGTTTCCTCCGCCTGAGCCTCGCCGTCTGCCTCGTGTCCGCCGCGCAGGCGGCCCCGGCCGAGGGTCCGGTCCCGACGCCCATCCCGGGTACCGGCCCGGTGCCCGTCGTGGCGAACCCGGCAACGCCGCCGGCCGGGGCGAACCAAAACCTGTTCCCCGCCGCCGCCGTCACGCCGGATGACGGCGGGCTCGTCGGGCCGATCAAGCTGGCCGACGCCGACATCGACACGGTGCTCGGCGCGCTCGAGATCTACACCGGCCGCACCATCCTCCGCCCGCAGGCGCTGCCCGCCGCGACCTACACGCTCAAGCTCAGCAAGCCGGTCCCGAAGCCCGAGGCCGTCCTCGCCCTCGAGACCCTGCTCCAGCTCAACGGCGTCGGCATCGCCCCGCTCGGGGACAAATTCTTCAAGATCGTCGCCCTCACCGCGGTCAAGAACGAGGCGCCGGAGATGATCGAGGGCTCCACGCTCGGGCTGCCGGCCAGCGGCCGGGTCGCCACCAAGCTCTTCCAGTTCGAATTCCTCCGGGTCAGCGAGTTCGTCCCGCAGATCACGCCCCTGATGTCCCCCGGCATCGCCAACGGCATCGTCACCCTCGAGAAGGCCAACGCCGCGCTGATCACCGACTCGGTCAGCAACCTCCAACGGGTGGAGAACCTGCTCCGCCTGCTCGACCACCCAATGTCCGCCGGACTCGCCCCCAAGTTCTACACCCTGCACAACGGCGCCAAGGCCAGCGACGTCGTCACCAAGCTGCGAGTCATGTTCCAGGGCCCGCTCCAGAACCAGCTCGGTTCCGCCACCTCCTACAGCGCCGACGACCGCACCAACCAGATCATCCTTCTCGCCGACCCGCGCCAGCATGCGCTGTTCGACGAGCTCATCGCCAAGCTCGACCTCAAGGCCGACCCCAACACGCGCAACGAGGTCATCTACCTCAAGCACGCCGCCGCCAAGGACGTCGCCACCCTGCTCAGCTCGCTCGTGTCCGGCCAGAACAACGCCGCCCAGAAGGCCGGCGACAACGCCGCGCGCGCCGGCCAGCCCCCGGGCCTGGCTTCGGCCGGCCCCGCCGGTCCGGCCGCCGCCGCCGGCCCGGCCGAGACCACCAGCAGCTTCAGCACCCTCGTCACCATCCTCGCCGACGAGCGCAGCAACGCCGTCATCGTCTCCGGCACCCTCGACGACATCCGCCTGATCCGCGAGCTGGTGGACAAGATCGACATCGTGCTGGCCCAGGTGCGCATCGAGGTGATCATCGCCGAGGTCACGCTCACCGACACCGACAAGAGCGGCATTTCCGCCCTCAACCTCACCGTCGGCCCGAACAAGACGAACGGCGCGATCCAGATCACCAACTTCGCCGGCAGCTTCTCGGGCTGGGACGTGAGCGCGGGCGTCGTCAATCCCCTCGCCTTCCAGGCCGCCCTGACGGACTCAGGCTCGAAGCACAACGTGCGCATCCTCTCCGCGCCGACCATCGTCACCACGCACAACAAGCAGGCCCAGTTCGCCGTCACTCAGCAGCAACCCATCATCACCGGCACGACCTCCACGCCCTCGTCTGGCTCCGTCGGATCCAACAACGGCTTCTCGACCAACTCGCAGGTCACGTACAAGGACATCGGCATCACGCTCAAGGTCACGCCGCTGATCGGCGACGACGGCGTCATCCAGCTCCAGATCGACCAGATCGTGGACGACGTCATCAGCAACGTGACCATCGACAACAACATCCAGCCCGTCATCGGCCACCGGGAGGCCAACTCCACGGTCAACGTCAACGACGGCCAGATGATCGTGCTGGGCGGCCTGCAGCGCAGCGCGCACACCAAGGACCGCAACAAGATCGGGTTCCTGCACGAGATCCCGATCATCAGCCAGATTTTCGGCGCCCGCACCAACACGGACGACCGCACCGAGCTGCTCCTTTTCATCCGGCCGCACGTCCTGCGCCCGGAGGAAAGCACCGCCGACACCGGCAAGAAGATCAACGAGCTCTCGAACAAGGAGCAGATCCGGCAGTACCTGACCGACCCGGCGAAGGAAACGAAGGACGGCGCGAAAACGAAGTCCCCGTAAGTCGCACCGCCGCCATGATTGCGTCCGCCCCTGCGACCCTGCCCGCCGCGCTCGC
>CAIQKV010000074.1 GCA_903872505.1 uncultured Opitutia bacterium | reverse complement strand
TGGGCATCCTGCAGGAGCGGATCACCTCGACCAAGAAGGGTTCGATCACCTCCGTGCAGGCCGTCTACGTGCCGGCGGACGACCTGACCGACCCGGCCCCCGCGAACACCTTCGCCCACCTGGACTCGACGATCGTGCTCGAGCGCTCCATCGCCGAGCTCGGCATTTATCCCGCGGTCGATCCGCTTTCTTCCGTCTCGAAGGCCCTCCAGGCCGACATCGTCGGCGAGGAGCACTACTTCGTCGCCCGCGAGGTGCAGCGCGTGCTCCAGCGCTACAAGGACCTGCAGGACATCATCGCCATCCTCGGCCTTGATGAGTTGTCGCCCGAGGACAAGCAGACGGTCTACCGCGCGCGCAAGATCCAGCGCTTCCTTTCCCAGCCGTTCTCGGTCGCGGAAGTCTTCACCGGCACGCCCGGCAAGTACGTTCCCGTCAAGGAGACGGTTCGCGGCTTCAAGATGATCCTCGACGGCCAGCTCGATGACACGCCCGAGGGCGACTTCTACATGCGCGGGGGCATCGATGAGGTGACCGCCGCCAGCAAGAAGGCCTGATCCCCATGCCGCTCACGCTCGAAATCGTCACGCCCGAGGCCCGGGTCTATGCCGACACGATCGACACCGTCGTCTTCCCGACGGTGCAGGGCGAGGTCGGCATCCTGCCGGGCCACATCCCGTTACTGACGCAGATCGCGAATGGCGAATTGCGGGTGACCAAGGACGGTTCCACCGTCTGGCTGGCAGTCAGCGGGGGCTTCGCCCAAGTCGAGGGCGACCGCGTTCGCGTCCTGGCCGAGCATGCGATCACTGAGGAAAAGATCGACGAGCACGCCGTTGAGGAGGCGCTCAAGCGCGCCGAGCATGAGTTGAAGCAGGCGACAGGCATGGATCCGCAGGAATATGAGCACCTGCAATCCCTGATCCGTTATTCTGGTGTTCAACTTGACCTAAAGCGCAGGCGGCGTTGAGTTTGCCTCGTTCAGGCCCTTTTCGACAGCCTTTCGACTTAGCTTTCTCGTTTTAGACCAAAAAGATCAGGTAGTCCTTGAAACTCAGTCTCATCTCCTCCAGTGTTAGTCAGATGAAGCCCCACCCCGCAACTACCGCCGTTCCTCTTTGCCAGCTCCGCCCTGGCACCAGTGGCCGCGTCTGCGTCCTGCAGGGTGACGACGATTTTTGCCAGCGCGTCCGGGAAATGGGTTTTGGCGAGTCGACCTTGGTGACCAAGGTGTCCGGCAACACCACGATTCTCTGCCAGGTCAACGGCACGCGCATCGCGCTCAGTCATGGCGCCGCGCAGAACATTCTCGTTGCGGAAATCGCCGGCTCACACTGAGCGGCGCCAACGTGGCCGCGCCGATTAAACTTTCCGTGCTGCCGGTCGGATCATCCGCCGTGATCCGGGAGTTTCCCAAGACCGGCAACGCCTTCATCCGCCTGCGCGAGATGGGGCTGCTGGCCGGCACGGTGCTGACCCTCGTGCGGACCGCGCCCCTCGGCGACCCGATCGAGATCAAGCTGCGCGGCTATCACCTGACCCTGCGCAAGAGCGAGGCGGACCACGTGCTCGTCGAGCCCACCGCCTAGGCGGCGAACCCTCCCATGGCCCAGCCTTCGCCCAACGCCGCCCCCGCGGGGTCCGCCGCTGCCCACCGGCAGCCGGTTTATGCGCTCGTCGGCAATCCCAACTGCGGCAAGAGCACGCTGTTCAACGCGCTCACCGGGTTGAAGCAAAAGGTCGGCAACTATCCCGGCGTCACCGTCGAGAAAAAGATGGGGACCACTTATTCGCAGCACGGCCAGCCGATCACGGTCATCGACCTGCCGGGGGCTTATTCCCTCGCCGCCCGCTCGCCCGACGAGGCGGTCACCCGCGACGTGCTCCTCGGCCGGCGCGCCGACACTCCGCCGCCCGATCGGATTCTCTGCATCGTCGATGCCACCAATCTCGAGCGGAATCTCTACCTGGTCCACCAGATCCTCGACCTCGGCCGGCCGGTCATCCTGGTCCTGAACATGATGGATCTCGCGGCGCAGGCCGGGCTCAACCTCCGCGTCGGCCGCCTGGAAAAGTCGCTCGGCATCCCCGTCATCGCGTGCGAGGCCGTCAACGGCAATGGTCTCGTTGAGCTGCGCCTGGCGATGAGCCGGGCCGACCTGCCGCTGGCCCGCCACGCCTGGGATGTGCCCGCGCCGATCGCCCCCGCCGTGTCCGAGCTGGCCGCGTCGCTCCGCGAAAACGACGGCAAGCTGCCGCTGAGCGCGCGCGCCGAGGCCCTCCTGCTCCTGACCGACCAGGATTCCGTGCGCGTCGCGGGTTCCGCGGCGCTCAGCCCGCGCACAGCCGAAATCCTGTTCGCCTGGCAGAAACGCTGGGAAGGCGAGGGGATGGACTGGGCCGGGGCGCTCGTCGGCTCGCGCTACGAGGCCATCGGCGAACTCGCCTCAGAGGTCGTGCTGCAAACCGGCGCCTTCGGCCCGACCGCGTCGGACCGGATCGACGCCGTCGTCACGCACGCGGTCTGGGGCTGGCTCGTCCTGGGCGTGGTGATGACGGCGCTGTTCCTTTGTATTTTCACGCTGGCGCAGCCCCCGATGGAATGGATTGGCGACCATACCGCCCTTCTCGCCAACTGGGTGAAGTCCAGCATGCCGGCGGGCGACCTGCGCGACCTGATCACGGACGGCGCCCTCGGTGGTGTCGGCAGCGTGGTGACGTTCCTGCCGCAGATCCTGATCCTGTTTTTCTTCATCGGCCTCCTGGAGAGCACGGGCTACATGGCCCGCGCCGCGTTCATCATGGACCGGCTCATGAGCCGGGTGGGCCTGAACGGGAAAAGTTTCATCCCGCTGCTCAGCTCCTACGCCTGCGCCATCCCCGGCATCATGGCCACCCGCACCATCGAGGACGCGAAGGACCGGCTCGTGACCATCCTGGTCGCGCCGCTCATGAGTTGCTCCGCCCGGCTGCCGGTTTACCTGTTGATGATTGCGGCGCTGCTGCCGAACGACCGGGTGTCGCTCGGCACCAAGGTCGGCATCATGCTGCTGATGTATGCGCTGGGCACCGTGGGCGCCTTCGGCTTTGCCTGGCTGTTCAAGCGCACGCTGCTGAAGGGGGCGCCGCCGCTGATGATCATGGAACTGCCGCCCTACCGGCTGCCGCGGATCAAGGATGTGTGCCTGCACATGGTGGAGCGCGCCTGGATCTTCCTCCGCCGCGCCGGCACCGTGATCCTCGGGATCAGCATCGTGCTGTGGTTTCTGACGGCGTATCCGAAGGCCCCGGCGGGCGCCACGCCGACCGCACAGCTCGCGCAAAGCTTCGCCGGCCGCGCCGGCCACCTGCTCGAGCCGGCGATCAAGCCGCTGGGCTTCGACTGGCAGATCGGCATCGGCCTCATCACCTCCTTCGCCGCGCGCGAGGTCTTCGTTTCCACCATGGGCGTCGTCTTCAACGCCGAGACCCATGACGAGAACACCACGCCGCTGCGGGACGCGCTCAAGGCCGCCCGGTGGCCCGACGGCCGGATGCTCTTCACGCCCCTCGTCTGCCTGACGCTCATGGTGTTCTATGTTTTCGCGATGCAGTGCATGAGCACCCTCGCCGTGGTGCGGCGCGAGACCAACGGTTGGAAATGGCCCGCCTTCCAAACGCTCTACATGACTGGCACCGCGTGGATTTTGTCGTTTGTTGTCTATCAAGCCGGCCGTGCGCTCGGCTTCTGAGATGAGTCCAACCCTGCAAACCATCCTCGCCCTCGCCGTGGTCGCCCTCGCGGCGGCCTGGCTCGTGCGCCGTTCGCTCGCCCAGCGCAAGCATCCGGGTTGCGGCGACGACTGCGGCTGCCCGGCCATCGAGGTGAAGGCGCGCGCCGGAAAAATCACCCGACCCTGACCGGGCTATTTTCCCGGTTGCGCGTCCGGCACCCCCCGCTACCGTCGCGCGTCAGGCTGTTTCGCCTCTCTGTTTCCTGGCGCGGCCGGCCTGCAAATTTCCACCCATGGAAGTAATCATCCGCAAAGACGACGAGGCCGGCTGCGTGCTCGGCGCCAAGATCATCGCCCGGCTCGTGCGGGAAAAACCGGACGCCGTCCTCGGACTCGCCACCGGGCGCACCCCGCTCCGGCTTTACCAGGAGCTCATCCGGATGCACCGCGCCGAGGGGCTCGATTTCAGCCGCGTCACCGCCTTCAACCTCGACGAGTACGTCGGCCTGCCGCGCAGCCACGACCAGTCCTACCATTATTTCATGCGGGAGAATTTCTTCCGCCACATCAACATCGACCCGGCGCGCACCCACATCCCCGACGGCACCGCGCCCGACCTGCATGCCGAGTGCCGCGCCTATGAGGAACGCATCGCCGCCGTGGGCGGGATCGACCTCCAGCTGCTCGGGCTGGGCCGCAACGGCCACATCGGCTTCAACGAGCCGTCCGGTTCGCTCCGCTCGCGGACGTGGATCAAGATCCTCTCCGAGCAAACCCTGCAGGATAACAGCGCGGTCTTCGGCTCCCGTTCCGCGATGCCGCATTATGCCATCACCATGGGCATCGGCACCATCTTGGACGCGCGCCGCTGCCTGTTGCTGGCGTTTGGTCCGCCCAAGGCCCGTGCCGTCGAGCGCATGATCGAGGGTCCCCTCGCCGCCATCTGTCCCGCCTCCGCCCTGCAGCTGCACCCGCGGGCCACCGTCCTCGTCGACGAGGCATCCGCCTCGGCGCTGCAATTCGCCGACCACTACCGCTGGATCGACACCAACAAGCTCCCCTGGCAGCGCTACGATTAAATCCGGGTCAGCCGGTCAGCCAGTGTTTGATGCGATCAAACACCTCGAGCACGACGGCGGCAAACATCCCCAGATAGACGATGGTGACGACCAGCAGCCCGTAGGCGGCGGCGATGGCGACCCCGTCACGCTCCATCATCCCGAGCATCCCGATGACGATCACCAGCGCCGGCAGGGTGTTGGTGAAGGGCAGGCCGACCAGCGGCAGCAGGAGCAGAAATCCGCAAAACCCCACCATCGCGGCATGGAACCGCAGCCGCGCGGGCGTCGCCGTCCACCAGGGCCAGCGCGGATGCAACTCGCGCTCAATCCAGCCGATGAACCGGCTGGCCCCTTCCAGCAGGGCGTGAAAAAAACGCGGCGGCAGCTGGGTCGCCAGCAGGCGTTCCGGCAGCCAGGGCGGCAGTCCAAGCGCGTACCGCGCGGCAATCGAGAGGATCACCAGGCCAAACACGACGGACAGGCCCGGGATGGAGACGGGCGCGCAGAAGGGCAGGGCGAGGATGATGATTAGCAGTCCCGAGGCCCGCGCCCCCAGCACCTCCATCACCTCGCGCAGCGTGACCTTCCGCTCTTCAAACCGCACCGCCAGCAGGTGCAGTTCCTCGGATAATTTCTTCAGCGGGTCCGTCCCGTGGGGTTCGTGGTGAAACATGCTTGTCGGTGGGACCCTCAGGTTCCGCGCTGGTTGCCATAAAGCTCGATCTGCAGCCGGTGGGCGTAGCGATAACCGCGTTGCTTGCACAGTTCGCCGAGCCAGCCCGCCCGCGCGCGCACCGCCTCGATCGTGATCCCCTCCGGCATGAGCAGGACCCGGTGCCGCGGGATGTCGCGCCGGAGCGAGGCCAGCATGCCCTCCAGTTCGTCGACATCGCCGGGCTGCGTGATCACGAACTTAAACTGGTACTCGCCGCGGTCGAGCCACGCCCGCACCACGTCGGGCTGCCAGCGCAGCGCCTCGTGCTTCTTCCGCCAGGTCGCGCCCAGGCGCGAATCCGGCGCGGAGTTGAGCAGCTTGGGTGAAAGCGAGGCGAGATCGCACGCGATGTCCTCGGGCGCGACCGTCGCCGCCGTCTCGATCGTGAGATGGTGGCCGAGGTCCTTGATTGCCGCCGCCAGCAGGCGGACGTCCTTCGCGATCATCGGCTCGCCGCCGGTCAGCACCACATGCCGCGCCGGGTGGGATTCAATTTCCGCCACGATCTGGGCCACCGTCTTGGGCGTGCCCTCGGGATTCCACGATGCATAAGGTGTGTCGCACCAGTTGCAGCGCAGGTTGCAGCCGCTGGTGCGCACGAAGACCGACGGCACGCCGGCCAGCATGCCCTCGCCCTGCAGCGAATAAAATATCTCCGAGATCAGCATGAATATGTCCTATGAGACCTATACGCCCCGTGCTTTTCCCTCCGGCCCCGCCGGTAGCGGTGGCGTGGCCTCATACGCCGTCGGATCCGCGATCCCCGCCTGCAGGAACGCCTCGCGCCGCTCCACGCAGGTGCCGCATTTGCCGCAATGCACGGCGCCGCCCTTGTAGCAGGACCAGGTGCGGGCGAAATCCACCCCGAGCCGCGCCCCCTCGGCCGCGATCTGCCCCTTGCTCAGCGCGATGAACGGCCGCAGCAGCCGCACGCCCGCGTACGTGCCGAGCCGCATCGCGTCCGCCATCGCCGCCATGAACTCCTCGCGGCAGTCCGGATAGATCGTGTGGTCGCCGGTGTGCGCGGCAATGACCAGGCCTTCGGCGCCGCGGCTTTCGGCCAGGCCGCAGGCGATGGAGAGCATGATGGCGTTGCGGAACGGCACCACGGTCTGCCGCATGTTCTCCGCCGCGTAGTGCCCCTCCGGGATTTCCCCGCCGCTCTGCAGCAGGTCCGAGGCAAACAGCCGGTTCACAAAATCGAGCTGGATCACCTCGTGCCGCACGCCGAGCCGGACCGCCTGCTCCGCGGCCAGCGGCAGCTCGCGATGGTTGTGCTTCGCCCCGTAGTCGAAGCTCACGGCCGCGACCACGTCATGCTCCCGCCGCGCCCAATGGAGCGCCGTCACCGAATCCATCCCGCCGGAGCAGAGCACCACGACTTTCATGCTTAAACATTGGCCTCCATCGCCCAAAAAGTCACAAACAGAAAACATCGAATGACCATTCTCCACGACCCGCGCTGCGCCGACTACGGCTCCTCGATGCGCCCCGAGCAGCCCGCGCGCATCACCCGCAGCGCCGCCCACCTGCGCGCCGCGCACCCCGGGTGGACCTGGCGGGTGCCGCCTGAGGCTGTTCCCGACGAAACCCTGCTGCTCGCCCACACGCCAGCCCACCTGAAGCGCCTGGGCCAGCGCCGCGACTTCGACGCCGACACGCCCTATTTTTCCGGCATCGCCGAGCATGCCCGCCGGGCCGTCAGCGCCGCGCTGGCCGCCGCCGACCTCGCGCTCGCCGGCGAACGCGCCTTCACCCTGATGCGCCCACCGGGGCACCATGCCACGTCCGACCAGGCTATGGGCTTCTGCTACCTCAACCATATCGCCCTCGCCGCGCTCTCCGCCCGGGCGCGCGGGACGGCCCGCGTCGCGATCTGGGACTTCGACGCCCACCACGGCAACGGCACCGAGGCCATCCTCCACGGCCGGGAGGGCTTCCTCTTCACCTCGGTCCACCAGTTTCCCGGTTATCCCGGCACCGGCACGGCCTCGTTCGCCAACTGCCGCAACTGGCCCGTCGCCCCGCGCGTCCCCCGCGCCCGGCATCTGGCCGCGCTGCGCGAGTCGCTCGATGCCGTCATCGCGTTTCAACCCGGCCTGGTGCTCGTGTCCGCCGGTTTCGACGCCTATGCGCACGATCCCATCACGGCGATGACCCTCGAGGCGGAGGATTTCGCCACGCTGGGCCGCTGGCTGCGCGCCAGCGGCCTGCCGGCCGCCGCGATCCTCGAGGGCGGCTACAGCGACGATCTTCCTTTGTTGGTTGATGCCTTCCTGACGGCGTGGGAGAAAGATCCGTAAGCCGCATGATTTCCCGCTTCCTTCCGCTTCGCCTTCGCCGTTTGCTCGGCGTCAAAGTGACCTCGCGCCCGCCCGCCTTCCAACTCCTCGACCAGCCCGGCTCGCTGACGCCGCTCCTCGCCGCCCTCGACCACGCCGACGAGGTCTCCCTCGATACCGAGGCCGACAACATGTATCACTACAAGACGCGGGTCTGCCTGATGCAGTTCCTCGTCGGGTCCAAGGTCTTCCTGGTCGATGTGCTCGCGCCCGGCCTGAAGCTCGAGCCACTGCTGACGCGCCTGGCCAAGAAACACCTCCTGATGCACGGCAGCGACTTCGACCTGCGCCTGCTGCACGACCTCTGCGGCTTCAAGCCCCGGAGCATCTTCGACACCATGCTCGCCGCCCAGCTCCTCGGCCGGCAGCGCATCGGGCTCGGCTCGCTGCTCGAGGACCACTTCGGCGTCGCGGTCGACAAGTCCGGCCAGAAGGCCAACTGGTCCGCCCGGCCGATCACGCCGAAGCTCCTCAACTACGCCGCCCTCGACGTCTGGCACCTGCCCGCCCTGCGCGACATTCTCACGAAGGAGCTCGCCAAGCTCCACCGCCTCGACTGGCTCGACCAGCAGTGCCGCGCGCAGATCGCGTCCGGCTCCACCGGGTTCGCCCCCGCAACCGACATCGACTGGCGCATCGGCCGCAGCGAGCGCCTCCGCGGCGCCGGCCTCAGCGTCCTGCACGCCATCTGGCACTGGCGCGAGCAACAGGCCCAGCGGCTCGACACGCCGCCCTTCAAGGTTTGCGGCAACGCCCTGCTGCTCCACGTGGCCGAGGCCGCCGAGGCCGGCGACTCCGAGGAGTCGATCCTCAACCGCGTGAACCTCGGCAAGCGGCACCCGCGCATCTTTCCCTCCTTCGCCGCCGCCATGCACGCCGGCCTGGAGCGCGATCCCAAGACGCTGCCCCGCCGGCCCGGCCGCGATCCCAACCACGTCTCGCTCACGCAGGCTGAGATCGAGCTGCAGGAGCGCATCAAGACCGACCGCGACCACATCGCGAAAAAACTCGGCATCGAGGCCACCTTGATCGCGAATCGCTCCCTGCTCGCACAAATCGCCCGCGCTCCGCGCCAGCTCGACGAGCTCCTGCTCCCGTGGCAGGCCGGCCTGCTCCGCGACGCCCCCTCGCTTAAGCACCTCTAGCCGCGCCGCCGGCGGGGTTTTCCCTTGCGCCCAACCGTGTCCTCGCCCGCCGCCAACGCCAATATCGCGCGCCACCTCGCGCTCATGGCCGCCGCCCGGCCCGACGCCCCCGCGCTCAAGATTCCCCGCGGCCGCACGGGTGCCGGTGACATCGACTACCTCACGCTCAGCTTTGCCGAGCTCGACGCCGAGGTCTCCGCCTGGTGCGACCGCCTCACCGCCGCCGGCATCCGCCGCGGGGACCGCACGCTGGTGATGGTGAAACAGGGCCTGCCGCTCATCGCCTGCGTCTTCGCCCTGTTCCGGGCCGGCGCCGTGCCCGTGGTCATCGACCCCGGCATGGGCCGGAAAAACTTCCTCGCCTGCGTCACCCGTTCGCGCCCCCACGCGCTCGTCGGCATCCCCCTGGCTCAGCTCATAAGCCACGTTTTCCGCTCCGCCTTCGCCTCCGTTCAAGTCCGCGTCTGGGCCCGCGGCTCCGCCACCGCCCGCCTCCCACAATCGAAATTCGAAATTCGAAATTCGAAAATAGTGAACAGCGCCGCCACCGACCTCGCCGCCATCCTCTTCACCTCTGGTTCCACCGGCGCGCCAAAGGGCGTCTGTTACGAGCACGGCATGTTCGAGGCCCAGGTGCGGCTCATCCGCCACGCCTACCACATCGAGCCGGGCGAGATCGACCTGCCGCTGCTGCCCATCTTCGCGCTGTTCAATCCCGCGCTCGGCCTCACGACCATCGTGCCGGAGATCGACCCGCGCCGGCCCGCCGCCATCGACCCGGCCAAGATCGTCCAGGCTATCCGCCAGGAAAACGTCACCAACTCCTTCGGCTCGCCCACGCTCTGGAAGAAGATCGGCGACCACTGCCTCGCCCACAAAATCTCCCTGCCCAGCCTGCGCCGGGTCCTTTGCGCGGGTGCCCCCGTGCCCGCCGCGCTCTGGGGCGACTCGCACGCCTTCCTGCCCCACGGCCGCCTGCACAGTCCCTACGGTGCGACCGAGGCCATGCCGGTTGCGACCATCTCCGCCGATGAGATCGACGCCGCTTCCGTCCGCGGCGCGTGCGTGGGCCGCCCGCTGCCCGAGATCGAGGTCAAGGTGATCGCCCTCACCGACGCGCCGATTGCCACGCTCGCCCTCGCCCGCGAACTGCCCCTGGGGGAGATCGGCGAAATCATCGTTCGCGGTCCCGTCGTCACGCGGACCTACGACGCCCTTCCGGAAGCCACCGCCGCGGCCAAGATCGCCGACGGCGCCACGGTCTGGCACCGCATGGGTGACTGCGGCTACCTCGACCCCGCCGGCCGGCTCTGGTTCTGCGGCCGCAAGGCCGAGCGCGTCGAAACTGCCCGCGGTCCGCTCTTCACCGAGCCGTGCGAGCAGGTCTTCCGCTCCCACCCGCGGGTCGCGCGCTGCGCCCTCATCGGCCTGGGTGAACGCGGCCGGCAGCAGCCCGCGCTCGTCATCGAGGCCGGCCCCGGAAATTCCGCGGACCGCCGGGCCTTGGTTCGCGACCTGCGCGCGCTGGCGCAGCAGCAGGCGCACACGGCGGCGATCAGTCGCTTCTATTTTCACCCGAAGTTTCCCGTGGATGTGCGCCACAACGCCAAGATTCACCGCCATGCGCTCGCCCGCTGGGCAGTCACGGCCAAAGCCTGCGAGGCAACGCCCGCGCCATGAACACCCTCGTTACCGGCGGCACCGGTTTTCTCGGGCGGCGCCTCGTGACACGACTGCTGGCGGAGGGTCGCGGCGTGACCGTGCTCGGCCGCACCCCGGCGCCCGACCTCGAGGCGCAGGGTGTGCGCTTCATCCGCGCCTCGCTCGACGATGCCGCCGCGGTGCACGCCGCCTGCGCGGGCGTCGAGACCGTCTTTCACACCGCGGCCAAGGTTGGCGTCTGGGGTCGCTACCACGATTTTTTCCGCACCAACGTCCTTGGCACCCAGGCGCTGCTCGCGGGGTGCCGCGCCCATGGCGTCTCGCGGTTCGTCTACACCAGCACGCCGAGCGTCGTGTACATCGGCCGGGCTCTCTCCGGCGCCGACGAATCGCTCCCGCTCACCACCCGCTGCCCGAGCCCATACCCGCTCACCAAGGCCCTCGCCGAGCGCGAGGTGCTCGCCGCGAATTCCTCCGCGCTGCGCACCATCGCCCTGCGACCGCA
This sequence comes from uncultured Opitutia bacterium, assembly GCA_903872505.1. Lineage (GTDB taxonomy): Bacteria > Verrucomicrobiota > Verrucomicrobiia > Opitutales > Opitutaceae > Opi-474. The sequence goes on along the minus strand of CAIQKV010000074.1, from coordinate 69,892 downwards.
CCTGATCTGGGGGGTGGGCGACCCGCACCTGGTCCCGCGCGTGCTGGCCCGGGCGCGCGCCGGCCGGCTGCGCATCGTGGGCGAGGGGAGGAATCGCGTCGACTTGGCTCATGTGGAAAACGTGGTCGACGCCCACCTCCTCGCCGAGACCGCCCTCCGGCAATGTCACCTAATAGGTGACAATGCCCCGGGACCGCGGCGCGCCGACGGCCGCGCGTTTTTCATCACCAACGGCGAACCGGTCGTCCTGTGGGATTGGATCAACGACCTGCTCCGCGCGCTAGACGAGCCGCCCGTGACCCGGCGGATTTCCCTCCGCGCCGCCACGGCCCTCGGCGTGTTCTGCGAGGCCGCGTGGCGGATCCTGCCGGTGCCGGGTGAGCCGCCGATGACCCGTTTCGTCGCCGCCGAGCTGGCCACCGACCACTGGTTCGACCTCTCGGCCGCGCGGCGCGATCTCGGCTACCACCCGCGCGTGAGCATGGCGGCGGGCACCGCCGAGCTCGTGGCGTGGTACCGTCGCCAGGGACGCCACGACGCATGAAGGCACGCCAACTCATTCCGCCCGCCCTCGCCATGGCCGCGATCGTGCTGGTCTCCAACCTGCTGGTGCAGTTTCCGCTCAACGCCTGGCTGACATGGGGCGCGTTTTCCTACCCGGTGGCCTACCTCGTCACGGATGTCTGCAACCGCGTCGCCGGGCCGCAGCTCGCGCGCCGCGTCGCCTGGCTGGGCTTTGCCACCGGCCTCGTGTGCTCGGCCCTCCTTGCGCCGCCGCGCATCGCCGTGGCGTCCGGCTCGGCCTTCATCGTCTCGCAGCTGCTCGACGTCGCAGTGTTCAACCGGTTGAGAAAATTGAGCTGGTGGAAGGCCCCGCTGCTGGGCTCGGTCGCGGCCTCGGTGGTGGACACCGCCATCTTTTTCAGCCTCGCCTTCGCGGGCAGCAAATTTCCCTGGCTCCACCTCGCCGCCGGCGATCTCGGGGTGAAACTCGTGATGGCCGTTGCGCTCCTGCCGCCCTACCGGGCGCTGGTCGCCCGGCTCACCCGGCCGTAGCGCTCAGCGGACGCCGCCGCGCTGCCGCACCGCCTCGAACAGCGTGATGATCGTGGCCATGGCCACGTTGAGCGAGTCGGCCTGGCCGGCCATGGGAATGCGGACCGGCAGGTCGGCGTGCGTCAGCCAGAACTCGCTCAGGCCGTATTGCTCGCTGCCCATCACCACCGCGAGCGGGCCGCGTAAATCCGCCGCCGTGTAAAGCGTCTCCGCCGCCGGCGTGGTCGCGACGACCCGGATTTTATTCTCCCGCAGCCAGGCGCGCACCCGCGTGTTCTCCTCCACCACCACCGGCACGGAAAAGAGGACGCCCGTGGAGGCGCGTACGACATTGGGGTTGAAGATGTCCGTCACCGGGTCGCAGACGATCACGCCGTCACACCCCGCGGCGTCCGCGCCGCGCAGGATAGTGCCGAGGTTGCCCGGCTTCTCGATGGCCTCGACCACGAGGAGCAGCGGCGATGCCGGCAGCTTCAGGTCGCCCAGCCCGCGCCGCCACTGCGGCACGACTGCGAGCAGCCCGTCGGGCCGCTCCCGGTACGCGACCTTGGCGAAAGCCGCCTTGGTCAGCTCAAAGACCTGGGCGCCGGCGGCCGCCGCCTGCGCGATGAGCGCAGGCTCGTTTTCGCCCAGGAACCACTCCGGCGCATAGTACAGCTCGGCCGGCGCGACCGCTTTCTCCAGCGCGCGCCGGATCTCGCGGTAGCCCTCGACCAGGAACACCCCGGCCTCGTCGCGCGGCCCCCGGTCGCGCAGCTTCACGAGCTGCTTGATCCGCGGATTCTGCAGGCTGCTGATTTTCTCGGGGGTCACGGGATGAGGTCACCACGAAACACACCAAACACACGAAATAAAACATCTTCGTTTCCGGCCCTTTCGTGTATTTCGTGGGTTTCGTGGCCAAACCCAAGAAATTCAACGACCAGCCGTTCGCCTATCACGCCGAGCTCGAGCTGGAGATTGCCACGCTTACCAACCTCGGCTCCGGCCTCGGTCGCGTCCGGTTGCCGGAAATCGAAAATCGGGATTCGAAAAACGAAAATTCCACCGGCTGGGTGGTCATGGTGCCGTTCGCCCTCCCCGGCGAGCGCGTGCGGGTGCGGGTGTTCCGCAACCACAAGAATTTCTCCGAGGCTGATCTCCTGAAAGTGCTCGCGCCCTCGCCGGACCGCGTGGCGGCCCGCTGCCCGCTGTTCGGCCGCTGCGGCGGGTGCCAGTACCAGCACCTGGCGTACGCCGCCCAGCTCGCCTGGAAACAGCGCCAGGTCGCCGAGCTCCTGCTGCATATGGCCGGCGTCGAGTTTCCCGTCGCGTCCGTCATGCCCTCGCCCCGCGAGTTCGGCTACCGGTCCAAGATCACGCCGCACTTCAACCCGCCGCGCGAGGGCCTGCCGATGCCGATCGGTTTCCTGCGCCAGGGCACGCGCTTCGACCTGCTGGACGTGCCGGACTGCCCGATCGCCACGCCGGCGATCAACGAGCGCCTGACGGCGGTCCGCGCCGAGGTCCTGGCCCGGCGCGCCTCCTACACCCACGGCGCCACCCTGCTGCTCCGCGAGGCGGACGGCGCGGTCACGACCGATTACGAGGCCATCATCACCGAGAGCGTTGGCGCCCTGAAGCTGCGTTTCCGCGCCCGCGATTTTTTCCAGAACAACCCGTTCATCCTGCCGGCCTTCACCGGCTATGTCCGCGACCAGGCCGCCGCCAGCGGCGCGCGCCTGTTGGTCGATGCGTACTGCGGCAGCGGCCTGTTCGCCCTCGCCGCGGCCCCGGCCTTCGACCGCGTGGCCGGCGTGGAAATCAGCGAGAGCAGCATCGCCTTCGCCCGGGAAAACGCCGCGGCCAACGGCATCGCCAACGCCACCTTCCAGGCGGGCGACGCCGCGGCCATCTTCGCCGGGCTCGACTTCGTGGCCGCCGACACCGCCGTGATCATCGATCCGCCGCGCAAGGGCTGCGACGCCGGCTTCCTGGCCCAGCTCCTCGCCTTCGGGCCGCGCGCCGTGGTCTATGTCTCGTGCGACCCGGCCACGCAGATGCGCGACCTGAAGGGCTTCCTCGCCGCCGGCTACGCGCTCACGGCCGTCCAGCCCTTCGACCTGTTTCCGCAGACCCGCCACCTCGAGTGCGTCATCACGCTCCGGCGCTCCTAGGCCCGCGGATTTCGCGCATTGTCACGCCCCGGGGTTTTTCCAAGCTTCCCTATTCCCATGTCCTCCACCGCCACCCCCCACCCTTGGAATTTCTTCCGCACCGGCGGGCTCGACCAAGTCGCCCTCACCACCGCCGGGGATCTGCTCGCGCTGGATCAGCTCAACCAAAAGCTCTGGGTGGCGCTGTCCTGCCCGGTCAAGGGCCTCGAGCTCGATGAGAAGACGCTCGCCCTGATCGATGGCGACGGCGACGGCCGCATCCGGGTGCCGGAGTTGGTCGCGGCCGTGCAGTGGGCGGCGGCGCGCCTGAAGGACCCCGCGGTGCTCCTGCGGGGCGCGGATTCCCTGCCCCTCGACGCCATCAACGACGCCACCCCGGACGGCCAGGCCCTCCTGGCCTGCGCGAAACAGATTCTCGCGAGCCTGGGCCAGGCCGGGGCGAGCGCCATTCCCGTCTCCGCCACAGCGGACTCCACCAAGCTTTTCGAGGCCAATGTGCTGTGCGGCGACGGGGTCGTCCGGCCGGAGGCCACCACCGATGCCGACGCCCAGGCGCTGATCAAGGACATCATTGCGTGCCTCGGCGGCGCGCCCGGCCGCACCGGCGCGATCGGGATCACCGCGGAGATGACGGCCGCCTTTTTCACCGAGCTGGCCGCCTATGTCGCGTGGGCCGGGAAGGGTTCCGCCTGGGACATCGCCGCGTTCGGCTCCGCCACCGGCGCGGCCTGCGCCGCGATCAAGGCCGTCCGTGCCAAGGTGGACGACTATTTCATCCGCTGCCGGCTCGCGGCGTTTGACTACCGCGCCACCGCCGCGCTCAACCGCCCGGAGAGCGAATACCTCGCCATCGCCGCGAAGGACCTGAAGTCCACCGCCGAGGAGGTCGCGAGTTTCCCCCTGGCCCGCATCGAGCCGGACCGGCCGCTCCCGCTGCTTGCGACCGTCAACCCGGCCTGGGCCGCAGCCCTGGCCGCGCTGCACGCCACCGTGATCACCCCCGCCTACGGCGCCACCAAGACCACCCTCACCGAGGCGGAGTGGCTGGCGCTCAACGCCCGGTTTTCCGCCTACGAGGCGTGGCTGGGCGACAAGGCCGGCTCGGCCGTGGAAAAACTCGGGCTGGCCCGCTCCCGCGAGCTGCTCGCGGGCCGGGGCCGCGCGGCGCTCGACCGCCTCCTCGCCCAGGATAAGGCGTTGGAGCCGGAGTTTAACGCCCTCAATGCGGTGGACCGCCTAGTGCGCTACCACCGCGACCTGCGGACGCTGCTCCACAATTTCGTCAACTTTTCCGACTTCTACTCCCCGGACCGGCTGGCGGTGTTCCAGGCTGGCACGCTCTATCTCGACAACCGCTCCTGCGAGCTGTGCATCCGGGTGGATAATCCCAGCGCGCACGCCGTCCTCGCCACCACGAGCAAGGCCTACATCACCTATCTCGACTGCCATCGTCCCGGCGGGGAGACCATGAAGATCGCCGCCTGTTTCACCCAGGGCGACAGCGATTACCTCTTCGTCGGCCGCAACGGCGTGTTCTACGACCGCCTGGGACACGACTGGGACGCCACGATCATCAAGATCGTGGATAATCCCATCGGCCTGCGCCAGGCGTTCTGGTCGCCGTACAAGAAGTTCGTCCGCATGATCGAGGAACAGGTCGCCAAGCGCGCCGCGCAGGCGGACGCAGAAACCGCCGGCGCCATCCTGGCCGCGGATGCCGCGAAGGCTCCGCCGGTGCCGAAAAAAATCGACATCGGCACGGTGGCCGCCCTCGGCGTCGCCGTCGGCGCGATTGGCGGCGCCCTCGCCACCCTGGCCACCGGCCTCGCCCGGCTCGCCCCTTGGCAGCTGCCGCTGGTGCTCATTGCGCTCATGCTGGCGATTTCCCTGCCCTCGGTGATCATTGCGTGGATCAAGCTCCGCCAGCGCACGATCGGCCCGCTCCTGGAAGCCAACGGCTGGGCGATCAACGGCCGCTTGCAAATCAACATCCCGCTGGGCACGGCGCTGACCGAGCAGGCCGCGCTGCCGGCGGGCGCCCATCGCTCCCTCATCGATCCCTACGAGGACAAGAGCGCCTCGCGCCAGCGCCGGCTGGCTTTTCTCCTCGTCGTGATCATCCTCGCCGCGCTGGTCACCGCCAAGGTGCTGGGCACGTGGCCGTTCACCGCCAGCGCGCCCGTGGAAAAACCCGCCGCCGCCGAGTCCGCCGGCGCCGCCAAGTAGCCGCGACGGGCCGGCCTAGCGGGCTTCCAGCCACTCGGGCGCGGAGTACTGCTCGGTCAGCCCGCTGACCTCGTCCTCGTTCAGCTCGGGCCAGGGCACCGGCTCGGCGGTCGTGCCGAGCACCGCGGCCAGCCGTGCGGCAAAGTCGTCATGAAACCTGTCCCAATCAACCGGCGCACCCGCGGCCGGCCGCCAGATCGAGCCCTGGAAGAGCAGCCCGTGCTTGTTCCGCTTCTGGGCGGCGCCGGCGATTTTTTCCCCGCTGCCCCCGTGCACCACGTCGTAGAGCTCCGCGCGCTGGAAGCACACGCCGCTCGCCGCGCAGGTTTGGCCAGCCACGGGCGGTTCGCATGACTGCTTGGTCACCGCGGGCACACCCTGGCCGGCGAGCGCCGCGGCCAGCGCCTCATGCACCTCGCGATAGCTCTGCGCCGCCCGCTGCTCCTCAAGCGGATGCCCGCGCGGAATCACCAGCGCGTACGTCCAGTCGTCACGGTGATCGACCAGGCCGCCGCCGGTCGGCCGCCGGCAAAGATCCAGCGTAGCGCCCGGTGGGAGCGTGCCGCGGATGAACGCGATCTTCTGGGCATACCCGAAGGTGAAGGCCGGCCCGCGCCAGCCGTAGTGCCGGAAGCGCGGTACCGCGGCCCGCGGGTACCGCTGCAGCAGCAGGAAATCGACCGCCATATTCTCCGCGGCGCCGCCGGTGCGGATGGGTAAAATCTCCAGGGCCATGTTTTCCGTCCCGCGCCACCGCCCTGCGGCTCAGGCATCCAGCAGCGCGCGCGCCCGTTTCAGGAGTTCGCTGAGTGCGTAGGGCTTCGGCAGGTAGGCGCACCGGCGGCGCTTGAGCCAGCCGAGGGCGGGCGCGCGCTCGCGGCCGGTGGTGCAGAGGATGCGCAGGTTTGGTTCCGCGGCCTGCAGCGCGCGGGCGAGCTTTTCGCCCTCGCTGGTGAGGCTCGCGATCAGCAGCTGCGCCGGCTTGGGCAGGTGCCGGGCCTCGCGCCGCGCGGCCGCCGGGCTCCGCGTCGCCGCCACGTGGTAGCCGTCGGCGGTCAAAATGCCGGCGACCATCTTGCGCAGCAGGTCGTCCTTCTCGATCAGCAGGACCGACTCGTGGCCGCGGGTGGACGGCAGGGGTGCAATCGCGGCAGTCCGCTCCGGGGGTTCGGCCGGCTCGTTGGTCTCGGGCAGCAGGATCTCGAACGTCGAGCCCGCCCCCAGTTCGCTCTTCACGGTGATGAATCCGCCGCTCTGCTCCACCACGCCGTAGACCAGGGAAAGCCCCAGGCCGGTGCCCTCGCCCTCGGGCTTGGTGGTGAAGAACGGCTCAAACAGCTGCCGCTGCGTCTCCGCGTCCATGCCAATGCCGTTGTCGCTGACGCTCAGGCAGACGTAGCGGCCGGGCGCCGCATCGGTGGCACGGCGGTTGAGGCCGGACCGGACGTTCCGGCGGGCGGTGCGGATGACCACCTGGCCGTTGGCCCGGAGCGCATCGCGGGCGTTGAGCACCAGGTTGAGCAGCACCTGCTGGAATTGCACCGGGTTGGTGCGCACCTGCCCGATGTTCCGGGCGAGGGCGAGCTTCAGCCGGCCCGATTCGCCCAGCATCCGGGAGAGAATGTCGGCATTGCCGTGGACCAGCCGGTTGAGGTTGATCACCCGCGCCTTCAGCGGCTCGCGGCGGCCGAAGGCGAGCAGCTGGCGCGTGAGCGCGGCGGCCTTCTGGCCCGCCCGGTGGATCACATCGATCCCCTTCAGGAGCGGCGGCTGGTCCGCCACCTGGCTGGCCATGATCTGGCAGTAGCCGTTGATGACGGAGAGCAGGTTGTTGAAATCATGCGCCACGCCGCCGGCCAGCCGGCCGACCGCGTCGAGCCGCTGCGCATGCAGGAGCGCCTCCTGCAGGCGGCGCTTCTCCGTCGTGTCCCGGTAGGTCGCCACGACGTGAACCGCCCGGCCCCGGCTGGCGGGGATCAGGCTGAAATTCCACGCGGCATGGAGGACGCCGCCATCCTTGCGCCGGAGGTAGCCTTCCCCCGCGAACGACTGGCCGGGCCGGGCCGTGCGCTGCCACGAGACGATCTTGGCCACGTCGGTCTTCTCGCCGTGCAGCAACCCGTGCCGCCGGCCCCGGAGGGCTGATTCCGGGTACCCGGTCATCGCGCAAAAAACCGCGTTCGCAAACAGGATCTCGAGGCCGCCGGCGGCGGCGCCCCGGCGGGCGACGACAATGCCTTCGTCGAGCGAATGCAGCGCCGCAGCCAGCAGGGCGGGCGGCACGGCGGAGTGGGGCGGCGTTTTCAAGGTGCGAGCCGCTCCACGGTCCAGCTGCCGTCGCTGCCGCGGCGGTAGCGCAGGCGGTCATGGAGCCGGCTGCGCCGGCCCTGCCAGAACTCCACCGTCTCGGGCGCGAGCCGGAAGCCGCCCCAGTGCGGCGGGACGGGCACTTTCCGCCCGGCGTATTTTTTTTCCAGGTCTTTCATCGCCTCCTCGAGCGCCTTGCGGCCGGGGATGATGGTGCTTTGCGCCGACGCCCAGGCCGCCAGCTGGCTCGCCGGGGGCCGGCTGTGAAAATAGGCCTCCGACTCCTCCCGCGGCACCTTGGCCACCGGGCCCTCCACGATAACCTGCCGCTCGAATGCGAACCAGGGAAACACCAGCGAGGCCCGCGGGTTGGCGTCGAGTTCGCGGCCCTTGCGGCTCTCGTAATTCGTGAAAAAAACAAAACCCCGCCCGTCCACGCTCTTGAGCAGCACGGCGCGCGCCGAGGGGCGCCCGTCACGCGTGGCGCTGGCGAGCACCATGGCGTTCGGCTCGACCAGCTTGGAGGCCTCCGCCTCTTGGAACCACTTTTCAAACTGCCGGAACGGATCGCGGGCGAGGTCCTTCTCGGCGAGCCCGGCGAGGGCATATTCTTTCCTGTGGTCGGCGAGGGACATCGTGCACCGCCACGGTGGGCCCGCCCCGCCACCCTGTCAAAAATCATCTGGCCGCGCGCCCGAAAATCGGGCCGGTGGATTTTCCGCGCTTCCGTTCCCGGGCCTTTCCGTGATCCTGCCCGGATGGAGTTCACCCCCTGGGTCTACCCGCTGCTCTTTTTCACCGGCCTCGCGGCCGGGCTGGTGGACTCGATCGCCGGCGGGGGCGGGCTGATCGCGCTGCCCTTGCTGCTGACGCTCGGCCTGCCGGTGCCCGCCGCCCTCGGCACGAACAAATTCCAGTCCGCCTGCGGCACGCTCACCGCCTCGTGGCAGTATGTCCGCCGCGGCCTCGTGGATTTTCGCGCCTGCCGGGTCGGCATCGTCGCCACGTTTGTCGGGGCGACGGCCGGGGCGCTGGCGGTGCAGCGGATGGATTCGCATCTGCTGGGCCGGCTCATCCCGTGGCTCCTCGCGGCGATCCTGGTCTACACCTTCTTCCGGCCCGCCGTGGGCGAGCATGATCAGCCCCCACGCCTCGGGCAGAACGTGTTTTTCACGGTCTTCGGGCTCGGGCTCGGCTTTTACGACGGGTTCTTCGGGCCGGGCGTGGGGTCGCTCTGGGCGATCGCGCTGATTTTCATGCTCGGCCAGAATTTTGCCAAGGCCACCGGTTACACCAAGGTGATGAACCTCACCAGCAACCTCATCTCGGTCGCGCTGTTTGCCTACGCCGGGCTCGTGCATTTCGGCGCGGGCGCCACCATGGGGGCGGGTCAAATTATCGGCGCCCGCCTCGGCTCGAGGATGGTGTTGAAAAAAGGGGCGCGGTTTATCCGACCGATATTTTTAACCGTTGTGGGGCTTACACTTGTGAGGTTGGTGTGGATTAATTACCGTTAGGCAGCTTTAGGCTTCGGCCGGGGCGTCCCGGCCTGTAGGCTGGCGCCAACGTCATGTCCCCCTCCGCCTATCTCGACCGCCATGCCGCCGACCTGACCGGCTTGCTCCGCCGGCTGGTCAACTTTCCCACCGTCAACCCGCCCGGCGAGCACTACGACGCCATCACGGCGGTGCTGGCGCGCGAGCTCCGCGATCTCGGCCTAGCCACGAAGCGCTACCCAATTTCCCGGGCGGAGATGCGCCGTCACCTGCCGGCGGAACAGCAGGCCTTTCCCCGCTACAACGTGCTCGGCAAACTCGCCGTGCGCGGTGCGACCAAGACCGTCCACTTCAACGCCCACTACGATGTCGTGCCTGTCTCTGGCCAATGGCGGCACGGCAACCCCTTCAGCGGCCGGGTGGAGGCCGGCTGGATCTACGGCCGCGGCACCGCCGACATGAAGGGCTCGCACTCGAGCCTCCTGCTGGCGTTGCGCGCCCTGCGTGCGACCGGCACCGCGCCGCGGATGAACGTCGAGGTGTCGTTCACCGCCGACGAGGAGACCGACTCCGCGCTCGGGACCGGCTGGCTGGTCGAGCACGCCCCGATCCGCCCGGACTACGCCATCGTGATGGAGGGCGCCTGCCGCGGCACCGTCTGCTGCGGCCACAACGGCGTCGTCTGGCTCGAGGTCACGGTCCACGGCCGGGCCGCCCACGGCTCGATGCCCCGCCATGGCGTCAACGCCCTGGAAAAAATGTCCGCGCTGGTCCTCGCCCTCGGGGATCATCACCGGAAACTCTCCCGCCGCACTTTCACCACACCCGAGGGCAAGGTCATGAGCCCGACGCTCAACCTCGGCGGGGTCTTCAGTTCCGGCGAGGGCGGCAAGATCAACACCGTGCCCTCGCTCGCCCGGTTCTCCATCGACCGCCGCGTGATCGCGACCGAGACCGTTGCCACCGCCGAGCGCGAGCTGCGCACCTTCCTCGCCGCCGCCGCCCAGCGGATCCCCGGCTGCCGCATCACCGTGGCCAAGGTCTCCCACAACCACCCGTGCTACCATGCGCCGCGCAACCCGTTCTTCGCCGCCATGGCCGAAAGCGTCACCCGCGTGCGCCGCTCGCCGACCCGCTTCAGCGTCTCGTCCGGCTTCAACGACATGCATTTCTTCGCCCACCACCTGAAGATCCCGACGCTCGGCTACGGGCCCGGCGGCGCGAACGAGCACGCCATCGACGAGCGCGCGAGCGTGAAGGACCTGGTCGCGACGGCCAAGATCTACGCCGACCTGCTGGTGAATTTCCGGGGGTAGCAACTGCCGTGTGAGCCAGGAATGACTGCGCCCAACGAAAAGGATGCTTGTTTGCTGGTGGAGAAGGCTCTCGGCGCCAAATCGGTGTCCGCGCGAAGATTCCCTACGGGTTTATGCCACTACGTTTATGAAGTGGAACTGACCGATGGACAAAGCGTGGTCGCTCGATTGGCTGGGACTCACACCCGGCAGTTTTTGGCTGGCGGCGTTTATTGGCAGTCGCTCCTGCAACCCCTCGGATTACCGCTTCCGGCTCAGTTACATGCCGACCTTTCGGCACCCATTCCTCACGTAATCCTGGAACGCCTTCCCGGCGATGACCTGGGAAACGTTTATGCGACGTTGGCTAACGACAGTAAGCGCGCCCTGGCCGCGGGGATTGTTGATGCGCAAATCCTCACTTCTCGTTTGCCCGAAGCAACAGGGTTTGGGCACGCCCTTTCCTACAAGGATCCTGCACTAAGCCGCTGCCAAAGCTGGCTGCAGGTTGTAGCCGCCTCACTGGAGCGGAGCCGTCAGCGCATCAAGTCAGCTGGGGTGGTTGATGCCGACCTGGTCGATCGCCTTTCGCCGTGGCTGCGCCGCTTTGAAGCTTATTTCTCTCGCGTGAAGCCAACTCCCTTCCTCGCCGATACCACCACCAAGAATGTCATTGTGCATCAGGGCCGGCTTACGGGAATAGTGGACGTTGATGAGATATGTTTTGGTGACCCGCTGCTAACCGTGGGGCTCACCCAGATGGCTCTGCTGGCTGCCGGCTCGGACACGGACTATGTTGCTCATTGGCTCGCGCTTCTGAACCCCAGCGCCGAGCAGCGTGCAATGGTCGATTTCTACGCCGCGGTTTTTTGCGCCGATTTCCTGGGCGAGCAGGGCCAATCTTTCAATCGCACCTCCACGGCGGTTAACCCGGCGAAAATCGCCGCACTCGAACTCACCTTAGACGAACTGCTCGGGCGGCTGTAACCGCTAGTTCAGCAGACCGCGGCGGATCATGTTCACCGCGATGGCGGCGAGCAGCAGCGAGACGATCTTGGAGAGCGCCCGCATGCCGTTCACGCCGAGCTTGCGGCCCAGCCAGCCGCTGTAGGCAAAGGCGAGTACCACGAGCACGAGGTTGACCACCAGCGCCAGCAGCGTGACCCGGATGCCCAGTGTCTCCGCGAGGAGGATCAGCGTGGTGATCGACGCGGGCCCGGCGATCAGCGGCATGCCCAGCGGCACCACCCCGAAGTCATCGGCCAGCTTGGCCGGCTCGACCACCGACGAGAGGATGATATCCCGCGCAGCGATGATGAAAAGGATGAGGCCGCCCGCGATCTGGAAGTCGCCCGGAGTGATCCCGAGCGCGGTAAAAATCGTCTGGCCCAGAAAGAGAAACAGCAGCGCCACCAGGCCGCCGGTCCACGTCGCCTGGGTCGCGATCTTCTTCCGCCGCACCTCCGGCACGCCCACGCTCATCGCGAGAAAGACCGCGGCCAGGCCGATCGGGTCGATCGCCACAAAGAGCGGGATGAACGCCTTCAGGAAGTTTTCGGTCATGCCAGCCATGGTGGTAATCTCTCCGGCGCGGACGCCGACCGCAAGCCCGCGCCGGACAATCCTTCGTTTGTCATTGCGAGGAGTTCCGTTTTACGGGACGACGCGGCAATCCATCCGGATGGATCACCACGGCGCGTTTCGCGCGCCTCGTGATGACAAGTGGCACGCGGAGTTCGCCCTTGTTTTGCCGGCGGCGGGGCGGCAACGTCCCGGCAGCTGCCATGAAAATCGACGTCTCGCTCACCCCGGCCCGGCTCCAGAAAAAAGTCTCCCGCGTGTTCGACCTCGCGGGCCAGAAGATCCATGCCCTCGACGCGGCGTGGGACCCCGCGAAGGGCACGCCGGTCTTCACCGTGCGCGGCCGCTACACCTCGCGCGGCTGGACCGAGTGGACCCAGGGCTTCCAGTTCGGCCTGGCGTTCCTCCACTTCGACGCCACCGGCGACACCGCGTCGCTCCGGCTCGGCCGCGAAAAGACCGTCAAGCTCATGGCCTCGCACGTCTCGCACATCGGCGTGCACGACCACGGCTTCAACAACGTCTCCACCTACGGCAACCAGCGCCGCCTGATGCTCGAGGGGAAGATCCCCTTCAACCAGGATGAGCTCAACTTCACCGAGCTCGCGCTCAAGGTCTCCGGCGCTGTCCAGGCGGCCCGGTTCTCGACCACCGCCTACGGCACGGGCTACGTCTATTCCTTCAACGGCCCGCACTCGCTCTTCGCCGACACGATCCGCTCGATGCGCTCGCTCTCCGTCGCCCACCAACTGGGCCACGTGCTGATGGGCGAGGGCGACAAGCCCACCAACCTGCTCCACCGCTCGCTCGAGCACGCCAAGACCACCGCGCGCTTCAATGTCTACTTCGGCGAGGGGCGCGACGCCTACGACGTGCGCGGCCGCGTCGCCCACGAGTCCATCTTCAACCGCAACGACGGCAACTACCGCTGCCCGTCGAGCCAGCAGGGTTTCTCGCCCTTCACCACCTGGACGCGCGGCGCCGCCTGGATCATCTGCGGCTACGCCGAGCAGTTGGAGTTTCTCGACACCGTCCCGGGCGCCAGCCTCGACGCCGCCGGCGGCCGCCGCGCGGTGACCGACCTTTTCGTCAAGACCGCCCGCGCCACGAGCGATTACTACCTCGACGGCTACTCGGCGAAGGACGGCATCCCGTACTGGGACACCGGCGCGATGCACACCCACGCGCTCGGCAACTATCAGGCACGGCCCGCCGATCCGTTCAACGACTACGAGCCGGTGGACAGCTCCGCCGCCGCGATCGCCGCCCAGGGCTTCATCCGCCTCGGCAACTGGCTGGCGGCCCACGGCGATAAGGCCGCGGGGAAAAAATACCTGCAGGCGGGTCTGACCGTCGCGAACACGCTCTTCGCCGAGCCTTATCTCTCCACCGACCCGAAGCACCAGGGCCTGCTGCTGCACAGCGTGTATCACCGGCCGAACGGCTGGGATTACATCCCGAAGGGCCGCAAGGTCCCGTGCGGCGAGTCTTCCATGTGGGGTGACTACCACGCGATGGAACTGGCGCTGCTGATTTCCCGGATGGCCGCCGGAAAGTACTACACGTTCTTCTGATACCTCCTGGGCTTGGTGACTGGGTAGCTACGAGCGTGAGCGAGTGGTGCTTCTTCCACTCGCTTACGCTCGTAGCTACAATTGAACGCTAGCGCTTACACCAGCAGCTCGCGCAGCGACGCGCCGAGGTCGGTGTGTCGGAAGGCAAAACCCTCGTCCAATAACCGGCGCGGCACGCAGCGCCGGCCGCCCAGCGCGAGGTCGGGGTCGGCGCGAATGATAAACCTCGCCCCGAGCTTCACCGCCCAGGCCGGGGTGGGCGGAGCCCACGGCCGGCCGAGAGTGGCGCGCAGCGCGCGCATGAATTCTGCGTTGGTCGCAGGCGCCGGACCGGTGGCGTTGTAGGCGCCCTGCGCCTGCGGGTTTTCGATCGCCCAGCGGCACATGGCGGAGAAGTCATCGATGTGCACCCAGCTGATGTATTGCCGGCCGCTGCCGGCCGCGCCGCCGAGAAACCAGCGGGCGAGATTGGCCAGCGGCTTGAGCGCCCCACCGTCGCGCCCGAGGACAAACCCGATCCGCAGCGCCACGCGCCGCGCCTCGCCGGCCGCCACGCCAGCAAAGAACGCCCCTTCCCACGCCTCGCACACCTCCACGGAAAAACCGGTGCCATGCGGCGCGGTCTCGTCGCAGATCCGGTCGTCCGGGTCGCCGTAGATGGCCAGTGACGCCGCCTGGACCAGCACAGATGGCGGCTGCTTGCACTGCCGGCAGGCCTGGTCGATGGCGCGCACCGAGTTCACCCGCGAGTCGACGATCTCCCGCCGGTTCTCCGGCGTGTGGATGCAGGCCACGCTGCGCCCGGCCAGGTTCACCACGGCCGCCGCCCCGTCCAACTCGGCGGCCCAGGCGCCGGCGTTTTTTCCGTCCCAGACTGCGGTCCGGATGCTCCCGTCCGCCGGCGCCGGCCGTCGGGAGAGGATGACCACCTCCCAGCCGTCCCGCGCCAGGGAGTGCGCCAGGGCGCGGCCCAGGAATCCGGCTCCCCCTGCGATGACCACTTTCTTCATGGGAAAATCAGGCCAGCGATTGCTCGAGGAATTTCATGTCCGCCACGCTCAGCTCGCGGCCGACGGCGGCGAGGTTGCACGCCACCTGGCGCTCGTTGCGGAACCCCGGGATGACGCACGCCACGTTCGGATGGTTGAGCACGTAGCGCTGCGCGACCGCGGCCAGATCCTCCGTCGTCGCGCCGAAGCGCGCCTGGAGCTTCGCCAGCTTGGGCTTCAGCGCGCGCAGCTTCTCCGGGATGAACCGCCCGCTGTTCCGGCGGTGGTCGCCTTCCTCGAACTGCGGCGGCTTCTCCGGATCGAACTTGTCGAGCAGCAGCCCCTGCGCGAGCGGGCTGAACGCGACGAACGACATCCGGTGCTCGGCGAGCAGTTTCGGCACCACGCCGCCGGGCCGGAGAAAATCGGGCGCCAGCGCGTTGGCCCACGACTGCAGCACCGCCGGCTTCACGACCGGCACCGCGCGCGCAAAATGCCCGTCGCTGTAGGCGCTCTGTCCCTTCAGCCGGATTTTTCCCTCGGCCACCAGCGCGTCGAGCGTGGCCGCCGCGCCGGGCAGCCACTCGGCGTTGGGGCCGAAGTCGCCGTGATGCAGGTAGTAGACGTCGATGTATTCGCGCCCGAGGTTCTTGAGCGACTGCTCGCACTGGTGGCGGATGTGCAGCGGGTCGTAGGCGTGCTCGGCCGTGCCGGGAAAGTGGCCGACCTTGGTCGCGATGATGAAATCGGTGGACTTGAGCCCGAGCTTTTTGAGCACGCGGGCCAGCATCCGTTCGGCCTTCCCGTTGCCGTACACGTCGGCGTTGTCGAAGTGGTTCACCCCGGCGTCGACCGCGCGCTTGATGGCGGCGGCGACCTCGTCCTCGTTCACGTTCGCCCAGCCGTTGGGCGTGCCGTTGACCCAGTTGAGCCCGCCCATCGTCCAGCAGCCCAGGCTGATTTCCGAGACCTTGACGTCGCTCGAGCCGAGGGCGCGGTAGTTCATGCCGACAGCAAACGTGGCATTCAGCGGGAGGCAACCGCCCAAGGAAAAAACTGTCATTTCCCCGCCCAGCGCCTATGTCCGCGGGGTGCGCACGGCATCCATCAACCTCTACGACCTCACCAAGGAGCAGCTGCGCCAACAACTGGTTCGCTGGGACCTCAAGCCGGTGCATGCGGCGCTGCTGTGGAATTACCTCTACCTCGATCTCGCCGACTCGCTCGCCGCCATGCCGGAACTGCCGCCGCGGGTGCGCGCCCGGCTCGCGGCCCACACGCACTTCGGCGTGCTGCCGACCGCGTTTGAGACCGACTCCAGCGACGGCTTTACGCGGAAATATCTGCTCGCACTTGCCGACGGCGCCAAGATTGAGACGGTGCTCATGCGTTTCACCGGCCGGGTGACCGCGTGCATCTCAAGCCAGGTGGGTTGCGCGATGGGCTGCGTGTTCTGCGCGACCGGCCAGATGGGTTACACACGGCACCTTACCGCCGGCGAGATCGTCGCCCAGGCCGTCCATGTCGCCCGCGCCCTGCGCACCGCGCGCGAACCGCACCCCGGGCTTTGTCGCGCAATGCGTGACAAAACTCCGGGCCGCCTCCGCAACGTCGTGCTGATGGGCATGGGCGAGCCGCTGCACAACTACGACGCCGTGATGCACGCCACCGACATCCTGCGTGACGAGACCGGCCTGGCGCTCGGAGCGGAGCGGATTACCCTCAGCACGGTCGGCGTCGTGCCCGGCATCCTGCGCCTCGCGAAGGAAAAGCGCCCGGTGCACCTGGCTGTCTCCCTCCACGCCGCCACGCAGGCGGAACGCGCCGCGCTCGTGCCGGCTGCGAAAAAATGGCCGCTCGACGAACTGATGGCCGCGTGTCGTACCTACAGCGAGACCACCGGCCGGCGGATTTTCTACGAGTGGACGCTGATCGAGGGAAAAAACGACTCCATCGAACACGCGCGCGCCGTCGGCCGGCTGCTGCGCGGGCTGCCCGCGCAGGTGAACCTTATCCCGCTCAATCCCACCTCCGGCTACGCGGGCGAGCCCACCCACTCCGAAGCCGCCAAGCATTTCCAAAAAATTCTCGCCGAGGAGTTCAAGCTGCCGAGCACCGTCCGCCAGCGCCGCGGCATCGACATCGCCGCCGGCTGCGGCCAGCTCGCGGTGGCGGAAACGTGATTTTTACCGCAAAGAGCACAAAGGCCGCAAAGACTCCGACCGCGTATCGATCGCTTCAAACGTGACGCATAAAATACAAGGTGTCTGGTCTAACCATTGGCGGCACTACCTGATTTGTGCTGTCTCGGCCTGTTTACTTGCCTCTTGTCAGATGCCGGGAAGCGCTCCCACAGGTACATTTTTTCCTGATCCGAATCAGCGCAAACTTGCCGAAGCTGCGGCAGACGGAAACACGCTCGCGATGAGCCGGAGTCTCGCCGCGGGAGTGAATGTAAACGCGCGAGGCAACTACGGGATGACATACCTGATTTGGGCTGTGTTGCAGCGCAACAAACCAAGCGTCCAATTTCTGCTTGAGAATGGCGCCGATCCAAATCTCCAACTGGCAGAAGGTAGCGAGTTGGATGAGATCGGAGCCGGAGCCGGCAATTCCGCCATGTCGCTAGCAGCGATGCTAGAAGACTCTTGGTTTCTAAGAGCGATGCTAAAGCACGGTGGAAATCCAAGTCTCGTGAACTCTACGCGGTCGCATACGCCAATTTTTTCCGCTATGTTCTCGATGAGGTCCGAGAATGCCAAGGTATTGATTCAGGCTGGCACCAACTTGAATTGGCAAGACTGCGATGGCATGACAGCGTTCATGCAAGCAGCTGCCATAAATGAGTATGAGTTAGCGTATGTGATGCTTGAGGAGGGGGCCGACCCAACAATCAAGAATAGGTGGGGAAATACCGTCGTTTATTTCATTAACTTGTCTGTTGGTCGTACGCTACCTGAAGGGACTAGATGGCGGGAAAAATTAGTAGAGAAGCTGCAGAGTAAAGGCATAGATGTAGTCAACGTCCATTGAAGATGAGTTACGGTCCTAGGGCTTCGTCAGTTCCCGCAGTGCGTCGGCTGCGATCCAGCGGGCTGCGGGGGAATCGATCTTTTTAATCCGCTTGGCCTCGGCGATGGCGGCGCGGCGCAGGCGGGGGTTGCGCTTGCCGATCTGCCGGAGTGCCCAGTTGACCCCTTTCTTCACGTAATGCCGCTCATCGGTCGCTTCCCGGCGCAGGACCGGCAGGAAGGCGAGGAAGGTGGCGTCGGGCAGTTCCTTCCGGTGCACAACCATGCCCGCCATCAGGACAAAACCGGCACGCTTGGTGAACTCCGGCCGGCGCTTGCTCCACGCGTAGGCCTTTTCCTCCGCGAACGGGGTACGATTGAACAACGTGCAGCACACCCCGTCCACAATCGCCCAGGTGTCAAAATCCCGCGCCCATGCCTCCATCTGGCCGCGCGTGACCTGCTTCGGGTCGTCCATGAACGCCGCGATCAGGCGGGCATCGTGCACGCGCGTGTCCCACAGCGCGAGCGCCAGCGCATGGTTGCGCCGGTGCTCCCGGGCGATGCCGCGCAGGACCGGCAGCGGCAGGCCCAGCTGTTCCGTTTTCGGGGTGATGCCAAACCGCCGCTGGCCCTCGACGTTGTGCGGGCTGCATTGCGCGCGCAGTCCCGCCACGATGGCGGCGGCCGGGGTCATTGCTTCTTGCGCCGCGCCTTCACCGCCTTGGCCAGCTGCGTGAGAATCGGGGTCGTCTTTTCCCACGCCAGGCAGCCATCGGTGATGCTGCGGCCGTAGACCAGCGGCTTCGCCTGATAATCCTGCGTCCCGCCGAGCAGGTTGCTCTCGAGCATCACGGCGGCGATGGCGGTCTCGCCGGCGGAGATCTGGGCCGCGAGGTCGGCCGCCACGGCCACCTGTTTTTCCGGGTCCTTCGCGCTGTTGGCGTGGCTGCAATCCACCATCAGGAACGACCGCAGCTGGTTCTTCTTCAACAGCGCGGTTGCGGCATGGATGTGCGCCGCGGAAAAGTTCGGTCCGCGGCTCCCGCCGCGCAGCACAAGATGACCAAAAGGGTTGCCCGCCGTGCCCATCACCGCCGGCGCCCCTTCGCGGGTCAGCGAGGGAAACCAGTGCGGGTGCTGCGCCGAGCGGATGGCGTCAACCACCACCTGAAGGTCGCCGTCGGTGCGGTTCTTGAACCCCACCGGCATCGAGAGTCCGGACGCCAGCTCGCGGTGCACCTGGCTTTCGACCGTGCGCGCGCCGATCGCACCCCAGGATACCAACTCGGCGTAGTACTGGCCGAGGGTCGTGTCCAAAAACTCGGTCGCCACCGGCAGCCCGAGGCCGGTGACATCGATCATCAGCTTTCGCGCGAGGCGGAGGCCGGCGTTGATCTGGAAACTGCCGTCGCGAAACGGGTCGTTGATCAGCCCCTTCCAGCCGATGACCGTGCGCGGCTTTTCGAAATACACCCGCATGACGAGCAGCAGTTCGCCGGCATATTTCTTGGCCGTCGCGTGCAGGCGCTGCGCGTACTCGACCGCCGCCGCCGGGTCGTGGATGGAGCAGGGCCCGACCACGACCAGCAACCGCGGGTCCGCGCCGGTGAGGATCGCCTCGATCTCGCGGCGGGTGCGCGCGACGAGGGTCGCGCGGGCATCGTCGAGCGGCAGCTCCTCCTCCAGCAACGCCGGCGCGATGAGCGGCTTGGTGGCGCGGATGCGCAGGTCGGCGGTGGACGGATGCATCAAGGGAGAAAGCAGCGTAGCAACAGCCGGCCCGGCCGCCACCTTTTCTGTGCGGGGCGGCGCCGGCGCTAGGCGAGGGCCTGCTGCGCCTGCTTGACCACTGCGGTGGGGCGGACCTGCACCTCGGCGAGGTTGCGAACCAAGCCGAGCTGGGTCGCCGTGTGCTTCAAGTTCAACCAGGCGAGCGACGCCGCTTCGCTGGTCGCCGCCTGCTCCGCCACAACATCCACCAAGGTCGCGGGCAGCACGACCTGTTCCTTGGGCAAGAGGCCCTTCCCGTTCAGGAAAAGCGAGAGGGACGCGCCGAGCGTATCGAGCCAGACGGTGGGCCGCGCGGGTGGCGCGTAGGTGACGCCGGTCGTATCCGGCGACCATTCCATGAACGCCCGGATTTGCTCGTGCAACTGGGTGAGGTCGGTGTCCGCGCTGGCGGGATTCCAGCGCAGGGTGAACAGCTTGCGCTCGCGCATTTTCTTCACCTCCCAGACCCGCAGCAGCAGCTCGTAGTCGCTGCCGGTCTGGTGAACTGCGCCGGTGAACACATAGTCGAGCCCGCCCTCGGTCGTGTCGATGAACTGCCGGAGGTTGTCCATCGTCCATTCCGAGCCAAACAGCGCGTAGTGCCGCTGGTTCATCAGGGCGACGGCCGCGATCGGCAGATAATGCGGGGAGAAATAAAACGTCTCCGCCAGCCACAGTGGCAGCGTGCGGCTCAGGCGGCCGAGCTCGTCCTCCGCCCGTCGCTGCAGGGCGGCGACGTCGCCGGCGCCCGGCAGCGCCAGCTGGGTGAACGCCACGCGGCGCAGCCCGCTGCCTTTCGCCGGCAGGATCTGCCCGGCCAGCGACTCCAGCCCGTAGAACCAGATCGGCTTGCTGATGCTCACGAGGTTGACCTTGTCCGGCTCGGGAGGCGCCCCGGCCGTGTCGAGCGGCGGCAGGTCCTTCTGGATGATCTCGGCGATGGCGTTGGAGAAGCCGTGGAGCCGCTCCTCGAGCTCGGGCCGCTGCAGGGCGAAGAGGATGTCCAGCACGTGCTGCGCCGCCTCGGCGTTGCGCACGGCGAGGTACGCCTGGAGGACGTTCAGGCCCGTCGCGGGCCCGTGGCGCTCGGCGTCGTAGCGTGGCGCCACCAGCTCGATGATCTGGCGCACGTGGCCGTTGACGCCGAGGTCGCCCGAGATTGTTACCAGCACGTCGGCGCGGTCGCCCGCCAGGAACAGCGCCTCCTCATACAGCGCGAGCGCGCCAGGCAGGTCCTTGGCCTCGAGTTTTTCCCGGGCCTCGATCAGCTGCGGCATCACTGCGCTCGCGGTCGGGGCGGCGGTTTCCTCCGTAGCCGGGGCGGCGGACAGGGCGGGTTTCTTGCCGGCAAAACGATCGAAAAATCCCATGGGTTTGAGCAAAGCGCCGGGCCGTCCGCTGGCGACGAAAATTCGCGCCCCGTCTCCCGGCCGCCGGGAAAATACGGGTTTTTGATAACCTCCGGCCGGATGGGCGGTTCCAGCGGGGCTTAGCTGTGGGGCGCGGCCAGTTTTTCCGGCGTCATCCCCGTGCGCACCGCGATGGTGGCGCAGACCTTCGGCACATACATGCGCGTCTCCGACGGCAGCGCGGCGGAGATATCCCCAAAGTTGTGCCCCGAACGCGCGGCCAGCATCCGGCGCACGCGGCCCTCGCCGGCATTGTAGGCCGCGAAGGCGAGGGGCCACTCGCCAAATTTCGCCCGCAGGGCCTGCAGGTAGCGCGCGGCGGCGCGGGCGGATTTTTCCACGTTGGCGCGCTCATCCGGCAGCAGCGTGCTCAACCCGAGCGAACGGGCGGTGACGGGCATGAGTTGGAATAGACCCTTGGCGCCGGCCGGGCTGCGCGCCGCGGGGTCGAGGCTCGACTCCACCTCGGCCAGCCAGGCCACCTCGGGCGGCACGCCCTCCGCCGCAAAGGCCGCCTGCAGGATCGGCATCAGCTCGTCGGCGCGCGCCGGCACCGGCCGGGCGCGCACGCGCTGCATCCAGAGGTCGTAGTAGGGAATGTTGGGCGCCCGCTGGCCGGGTTTGGCCGGTGGTGGCGGGAGCCGCGTCGCCAGCTTGGCGGCCTCGATGTAGTCGATGCGGGCGGCGAGCCAGTCGGCATAGTCCTCGTAGCCGGGCAGCGCGCGCAGGGCGGTGAGCGCCGATCTGGCCTCAGGCTCGTAGGTGGCCAGCTCCGCGAGGTTGTCGCTGTCCAGCGCCTGCTGCAGCCGCCCAGCAAACTCATCCCAGCGCTCGCGCGAGGGAAACTCATACTGCTCCTTGATCTCAGCCGGCGCGTACTGGTCGAAGAGCGACTTACCCAAGTCATAAGCCTCGTCGGCGGACGGCTCGGCCGGTTTCGGCGCGGGTGGCGGCTCGGCGGCAAAACCGGTCGCAACCGCAATCAGGGCAATAATGGGGAGTCGGCGCATGGCTGGTCTGACCGCCACCAGCCCAGCAGGTTGCGCGGCCGCAGGCCAGCCCGGGGTGTTTACCGTTTGACCCCCCTCGGGACCCCTTTAATTAGGGCCGCTCCCTCCGTGAACCGGGTCCACATCAAAACCTACGGCTGCCAGATGAACGAGCGCGACAGCGAGGCGGTCGCGGCAATACTGCGCGCCCGCGGTTACCGCATCGTCGGCCGGGAGGAGGAGTGCGATATCCTGCTGCTCAACACCTGCTCGGTGCGCGACGCGGCGGAGCAGAAGGCCATCGGCAAGGCCGGCAGTGTGCAGAAACGCCAGCGGAAGAACCCGGACTTCGTCCTCGGGATCCTGGGCTGCATGGCCCAGAACCGCGGCGCGGCACTCCTCGACCAGCTGCCGGACGTCGACCTGATCGTCGGCACGCAGAAATTCCACCAGGTGCCGGACTATCTCGACAACCTCCGGGCGGCGCGCGACGCCGGGGTGCCGCTCGGACAGACCATCGTCGACATCGCCGAGGAGGCTGGCTCGCAGAACACCATCCGCGACCACGAGCTTGCCGACCGCCAGGTGAACGCCTTCGTCTCAATCCAGCAGGGCTGCAACATGGACTGTTCGTTCTGCATCGTGCCGAAGACGCGCGGCGACGAGCGCTCGCGGCCGATGGCGGAGATCGTGGCCGAGTGCCGCGCCCTCGCGGCGCGCGGCGTGAAGGAGGTCACGCTGCTCGGCCAGATCGTCACCAGCTACGGCCGCCGCGACTACGCGCACGCCGGGGGCGTGACGCCGTTTGTGCAGCTGCTGGAGCAGGTGCACGCGATCGAGGGCCTGGAGCGCATCCGCTTCACCTCGCCGCACCCGCGCGGCTTCAAGGACGACCTGGTCGAGGCCTACGGCCGGCTGCCGAAGCTCTGCGGCTACGTGCACCTGCCGATGCAGTCGGGCAGCAACCGCATCCTCCGCGCGATGAACCGGCCATACACGCGGGAACGCTACCGGGAGATCGTCGACGCGCTGCGCGCGGTGCGGGCCGACATGTATTTCTCGACCGACGTGATCGTGGGCTTCCCCGGTGAAACCGACGAGGACTTCGCGCAGACGCTCGAGCTGTTCGCGGCGTGCAACTACGACATGGCCT
Organism: uncultured Opitutia bacterium; assembly: GCA_903872505.1. Lineage (GTDB taxonomy): Bacteria > Verrucomicrobiota > Verrucomicrobiia > Opitutales > Opitutaceae > Opi-474. The sequence continues at coordinate 46,877 of CAIQKV010000074.1, read as the reverse complement.
ACGTTTTCAAGTATTCCATCCGGACCGGCACGCCCGCCGCAACGATGGAAGGGCAGGTGCCGGAGGAGACCAAGGAGGCGCGCAACCAGGCGCTGCTCGAGGTGCTCCGCCGGAACTCCGAGCGCCGCAACGCCACGCTGGTGGGCACGGTCGAGGAGGTGCTGGTCGAGGGCCCGGACCAGTCCGGCCGGCGTTTCACCGGCCGCACGCGCGGCAACCGCGTGTGCGTATTCGAGGCCGAGGCGCGGCTCATTGGTTCGCTGGTGCCGCTGGCGATCACGCGGGCCAGTGTGAGCACGCTGTACGGCGAGCTGGTGCTGGCCGGGGTGGGGAGCGAAGGAAACCTTTCGGTCTCCGCCCAGTCATAATTTAACCTCGTCACCAGCCGCGCACGCCCGTCACTTCTCCATATGTCGCTTTTTCTCGCCACGCTCCTTCCCGGCCTGTTCCTCGCCGTGCTGGGTGCGACGCTGCTGGCGAACCGCCCGGCGGTGGTGGCGTCGCTGCAGCTCCTGCCGCGCTCGTCCTCCGCCGCGCTCGTCCTCTTCGGCGGCGGGGCCCTGTGGTTCCTCTGGCTTGTCTGGCACCTGTCGGCGGCCGATTTTGGCGAATACCACGTGCTGCTGACCGTCGGTTTCGCGGCGGTCGCCGTGCTGGCGTTCAAGTGCGTGCCGGATTTCCTGGCCGTGCGCGGCCTGTGCGTGCTGGTACTCCTGGCCGCGGCGCCGCTGTTGAACGCCGCCTACATGGAGTATGAGCATCCCCAGCGGCTGCTGCTGGTCACCCCGGTCTATCTGCTGATCGCGGCGGCCATCTGGCTGGGCGTCCAGCCGTACCGGCTGAGGGATTTTTTCAACTGGCTCTTCCTCCGGCCCGGCCGGTCCCGCGGGCTGGGCGGCGCGCTGCTGGCCTACGGGCTGGTGCTGGCGGCCGCGGCCTTCACCTACTGATATCGCTGCCGTGACCACCGAGACCCCCGTTCTGCTCGTCCTCGCCGGCCCGGCCGGCTCCGGCAAGAGCACGCTGTGCGACCGGCTGGTGGCGGAAGTGCCGGGCTTCTCCCGGGTGGTCACCACCACGACCCGTACCCCGCGGCCCGGGGAAATCAACGGCGTGCACTATCATTTCTTCACCCCCGAGCAGTTTGACGCCAAGCTCGCGGCCAACGCCTTCCTCGAGTGGGCCTGGGTGCATGGCAAGCGCCGCTACGGCACGCTCACCTCAAGCGTGCGGGAGCCGATGGCCCGCGGGCAGAGCCTGGTGATCAGCGTCGATGTGCAGGGCGTGGAGAGCTTCCGCCGCGCGGCCGCGGCCGACCCGCTGCTCGGCCGGCGGATGACCACGATTTTCATCATGGTCGACCACGACCGGCTGGTGGCCCGGATGCGCGAGCGGGCACAGGATGACGAGGCGGAGATCGCCGGCCGGATGCGGACGGCCGAGCGCGAATTGCGCGAGGCCCCTAAATTTGACTTCGTGATCGACAGCCGCACGCGCGACGAGGATTTCGCGGCGCTGCTGGAAATCCTGGCCAAGGCCCGCGCCCGGGCCGCCGGCACCGCCTGAGTCAGGCCGGCGCTTGCGGGCTAGGGTTTCTGTCCCGGCGCGGCCTGCTGCTTCGTGGAGTAGCTGCCCTTGCTGGGCAGGAACGGCGCGATCTTATTGATGATCGGCGTCATGAACGCCGGCTCATTGCGATCGTAGATCCAGTTGACCCCGACGATCGTGAAGACGACCAGCACGATCACCGCGAGCACGACCTTGTTCATCTGCGCCACCCGCTGCAGCACGGCAGCCAGGATGATCACGCACAGCACCGCCGCGCCGACTTTCCACCAGAAGGCGGTGGGAACCTGCTTCAGTTTGTCCAGGGCGGTGGCGGCGGCGAGGAACAGCATGCCGGAAAAATAACGGTCACCGGCGGCGTGACGAGCCGAAACCGGCCGGCGTCAGACCCACGGGCGGAACAGGGCCAGATAGCCGGCGGGAAATTCGGTGGATGCAGCCGGCAGCTCGACAAACCCGTCCGTGCCCACCAGCCCGGCAAAGTCACCGGAAGTGTTGCTCGGATCCGGTGTCGCCAGCAGTTCGCCGCGCGGGCCGCTGCTGATCCGCACCGGCAGGAAATACGCGAGCTTGGGCCGGAAGGTCACGGGCCCGGCCAGGGCCACCATCTGAGGTGCAACAGGGGTGAGTCCGCTCGCCTGCGCCAGCCCGGGCAGCACGTAGCGGTGCAGGCAGGTATAGGCGGAGACCGGGTTGCCGGGCAGGGCAAAGACTGGTTTTCCCTCGGGGTTCAGCCCGAACCAAAATGGCTTGCCGGGCCGCTGCGCGACGCCGTGGAAGATCTTCCGGACGCCCTGGGCCTCCAGTTCCGCGGGGAGAAAATCGAATTTTCCCTTCGAGACGCCACCGGTGATGAGCACCACGTCAAACTCCGCCATGATGTGCCAGAGCATGTGCTCGATCTCGTGCCGCATGTCGCGCAGGTGAAAGCGCTCGACCCGCGGAAAACCCGCCTGCGCGAGCGCTGCCCGCAGCGCGTAATCGTTGCTCCGGCGGATCTGGTGCGGCGCCACCGCGTCGCCCACCTCGACCAGTTCGTCGCCGGTGGCCACCACCGCGATGCTGGGAATCCGGGTCACGGTCAGCGTCACGGCCCCGACCGCGGCCGCCACGGCAATTTCCCGGCCCGTGATGCGCGTGCCGGCGCGTACGATCACCTCGCCCGCCTGGTGGTCGCTGCCCCGCCGATGGATCGCGCGCTGGGGCGCCCATTCGGCTCCCGGCAGGACCGTCATGGCCGGGCCGTCAGGTTTCGTGTCCTCGTAGGGCACCACGCAGTCGGCGCCGGCGGGCAGCACGGCTCCCGTCGCGACCTCGACGCAGGCGTCGTCGGCCGGCCCGAGTTGGAACGGCCGCATGCCCGCGGCCTGCGTGGCCTCGATGCGAAACCGGCGCTGGCCGGCGTTGAGCGCCGCGGTGCGCAGCGCGTAGCCATCCAGGATCACCCGGTCGTACGGCGGGAGGTCGCGGTCCGCGTGCAACTCGGCGCGCAGCACCCGCCCGTGGGCCGCGTCCAGCGGGCACCCCTCGGTTGGAAACGGGGCGAGGGCCGCCCGCATCAGTTTTTCGGCCTCGGCGGGGGTGAGCATGACGGACGCCTGGGGCGGGCCGGGGCCCGCCGGTTCAGTAGAGCAGGACGTTGATTACCGAGTTGGCGATGCCGGTGAGGGCCCAGCCGGAAATCAGGCCGGCGCAGATCGGTTCGCAGCCCTCCACCCAGAAATCATGGCCCTTGGTGCCGGGCTCGGGATGCTTCCGGCTCGTCCACCAGAAGAGCAGTGCGCCCAACCACATCGTGAAGGTATACTCGGGGGGCAGCACGACGCCGAGGCCGATCGACACCGCGCTCAGCGGGAAACGGCCCCGCGTCACGATCCGCGCAATCTCGATCGCCGCGGCGCAGACCGCCGCCACGATCATCGCCACCACCGCCGTGGTGGGCAGCGACTTCAGCCCGTGGGCGATCAGGTCGGCCACACCCCGCCACTGCACCGCGGCGGGCATGGCGAACTGGTCGGACACCAGGGTGGTCACGGTGCGCGTGCCATCCCGCGCCGGCGGCAGGAAAAGCAGGTAAAACAGCGGCACCGCGGCCATCGCCCCCGCGCAGATGCCGATGACGTGGCCGATGGCCTGCTGGCGCGGCTTGGCGCCGAGCATGTAGCCGGGCTTGATGTCGGACAGCAGGTTGGCGGCGTTGGCGGAGACCTCCGCGGTCATGCCGCCCGGGATGAGGTTGCTCGCCGGGTTGGTGCGGTCGAAGGCCGCCATCGTGAACTGGGTGATCTTGGCGAGCGCGCCGGTGGGGGTCCAGGACGTGAGCGCCATCGCGTTGGTGCAGATGATCGCCAGCACGAAGATCAGCGGGAAGGAGATGAACGCCAGGAACCACGGCACGCCGAAAAACTGGTGCGACACCGTCGCGCCGAGCACGGTGAGCAACGGCACCATGATGGCCGACAGCCAGAGCGGCAGCTCGATGTGCTTGAGCACGTCGGGCTCCCTGGCGGTGGCGGCGGCCTTCCGCTTGAAGATACCCCGGAACAGCTCGGGTTTCCCGAGGAGGCCGACCAGGGAACCGACCACCATCATCGCCACCGCCCACCAGAGGGACCACTGGTTGACGATCTCGGCGCGGGAGATGGCGATGACCGCGCCGTTGGCCGCGACCCGCGGCGCGATTTCGCCGCGCTGGATCATGATCGGCGCGAGGATGAGGTAGTTGATGAACGCCCCGAGCAGGCAGCTGGTCGCCACGCGGATGCCCATCAGCCCGCCCACGCCGATCATGGAAAGGTCGAGTGTCAGCCGGAGCCCGAGTTGGCGGATGTCAGTGCCGAGGATCTTGGGAATCCAGAGGTGCAGCCGCGTCGCGAGGTTGTAGTAGTAGGTGTCGAGCCGTTCCTGCAGGATCCACGGCTCCTTCAGCCCGGTCCAGGAATTCATCCGCAGCAGCGTGAACTGCACCAGGCGCATCCAGCCGTCGCCCGAGATGAAATTAACGAAGGCGGCGAGCGCGGCGGTCCAGCCGAGCAGCCGGGCCTTGAACACGCCCTGCTCCGCCTTGCCGTGATAGAGCGCATCGAGCACGACACCGGCGGCGCGGCCCTCGGGAAACGGCAGCTGCTCCTCGTTGATGAAGCGCCGTTTCATCGGGAAGGCGATGAACACACCCAGCACGGACACCACCAGCATCCAGGACAGCATGTGCCACCACGGGATAATTTTGCCGGTGACGAGCATGTAGGCCGCCAGCGCGGAGATCAGCGGCGACGTCATGTAGCCCGCCGCGGTGGCGATCGACTGGGTGCAGTTGTTCTCGAGGATGGTGAAGTCCTGCGCGAACCCGCCCTTGGCGAGCCCGCGGTAGAGCGCGAAGGCCAGGATCACCGAGGTGAGGCCCACGCCGGTGGTGATGCCGGTCTTGCCGCCGATGTAGAGGTTGGTGGCCGCGAGAATCCCACCGAGGAGGAAGCCGGTGATCGCGGAGCGGATCGTCAGCTGCGGCATGTCGCCGCGGAAGACGTTTTCAAACCACCAGCGGTCCTTTTGGGTCCGGGTCCAGGTGCGGATCTGCTCGTCGGTCAGTTGGGGTAGGGCCATGGACGGGGATTTCGCGCGAGCGTGCCGGCCACGGAAAAAAAGACGAGGCTTCTCTGCGCCGCCCCCGCGGCGGCGGCCTACTCGTAGCGCGCGGCGCGCCCGAAGTAATTCAGCATCCAGAGCTCCTTCCACACGCGGTAACAGCCCTCGTGGGTGATCTTGCCCCGGTCCTCGCGGTCCGGGTGGGAGTGCAGGAAACCGAGCTCGGTGTTGAGCCGGTCGAGCTCGCCCTGGGTGTCATTGAGGTCCGCCTGGGGATCGACCGTGAAGGGCACCGCCGTCTCGCCGGCGCGGGCCAGCCGCGCGCGATGGCGCGCCAGCAGCCGCGGCAGCGTGCGGCACAGGGGCACGCGCTCGACAAACCACTGCTCGGGATAGAAGCCGGCAAAGGGCACGAACAGATTGTCGGTCACGTAACGGTTCCCGTCCGCGGTGAGCGAGGTGACGGCGAAGCAGATGTTCACGGTCCCGTTCGACCGCGGAATGAATGTCACCTGCACGCGCGCGGTGGCCGCGGGGTCTTGGTAAACCGAGGCCCGCAGGTAGATGCCGCCGCCGATCTCGGCCTTCAGCGCCTGCGCCTGTTTGAAGCCCTGCGCGCGCAGCCAGTCCTTGATCCGCAGCAGCCGGGGCTGGGTCGGCCACTCGTCGCCCGCCGAGTTGACGACGTAGCGGGGAAACAGCGGGAGCGGGCTCACGCTGAGCGCGTGGATGCTCAGCCAGTTCAGCAGGGTTTCCCCGAGGAACCAGAGCAGGAAGAACACCACGACCAGCACCCAGTAGGGCCGGTCGATCCAGGCGAAGTCCTGGCTGATCTGCGCCCCGCCGAAGGCAAACACAAGCCAGCGCAGCCAGCGGTCGGCAATGGCCAGGAGCGGGGAGGGCACCCGCTGGTTGACCTGCGCCAGGACCAGCGAGAGCAGGATTGCAGCGAGAATCAGGTAGGGCATTTCCATGGCGGAGCGGTCCGGGCGCGAACCGGCAAAAGGCAGGACGTAGCGGGCGCCTGAAACTTAGCCGGCGGAAGCGAAAAGATCAACTGAGCCGCACGGGCATGATCACGCAGATGAAGCTGTCGAGCGTCTTGAACACGCCCGGGCTGACCTCGTCCTTCAGCTCGAAGAAGATCTCGTCCTTGGTGAGCGCGCGGAGCGGGTCCATCACGAAGGTCGGGTTGAAGGCGACCTGCAGCTCCGGTCCGCTGTAGCCGATGGCCATCGACTCGTGCGCCTCGCCGAAGTCGGGACTCTGCGCGGTGATCTCGAGCAGGTTGCTGCTCAGCTTGATCTTCACGGAATTCGACTTCTCCGAGCAGACCAGGGCGGCGCGGTGCACGCATTGCAGGAAAAGCTCGCGCTCGAGCTTGATGCGCTGGTGCGTCTCCTTGGGGATGACCTGGTTGTAGTTCGGGTAGCTGCCCTCGACGACCTTCGAGTAAAGGTAGACGTGGTCGATCAGCCCGCTGGTGTCCTTGTCCGTCGCGATCTGGAAGGCCGCGCGGCGCTCGTTGAAGTTGATCTTCAGCTTCTCGCCCTTGTCGAGGAGGCGGGTGAGCTCGTTGACGGTCTTGGCGGGCAGGATGATCGCCCCGGCCGAGGCCGCGGGGACTTCCATTTCCTTCGAGACCAAGGCGAGGCGGCGGCCGTCGGTCGCGACCAGCGAGAGCTTGCCGTCCTTGAAGTTGAAATAGACGCCGTTGAGGATGTAGCGCGTCTCGTCGCTCGACTGCGCGTAGGCGACGCTCTTGAGCATCGCGGTGAGCTCGGCCTGCTCGAGGGTGTAGGCTTTTTCGTCCCCAAACTCCGGCAGCGGCGGAAACTCCTCCCGGCCGATGCCCATGATGCGGAAATTGGACCCGCCAGAGGTGAGTTTCACCTGGTGGTTGGGCGACGCATCCAGCGTGACATCCACGTTGGGCAGTTCGCGCACGATGGTGGCGAGGCGCTTGACCGGCAGCGTGACGGAGCCCTTTTCCTTCACCTCCGCCTTGATTTTGCACCGAATCCCGAGGTCGAGGTTGGTGGTGGTGAGGGAAATCTGGTCCTTCTCCGCCTCGATCAGCACATTGCTCAGGATCGGCATCGTGGCCTTGGAGCCGACCACATTGAGCACCTGGGCGAGGCCGTTGGCGAAATGATCGCGGTTGATTTTGAATTTCATGAGGGCGGGACGGGGGACCGTCTTTGAGAAGCTAACAAAGTCTAATAGGATAAGGGTTCAATAAGTAATTAAAGCAGTATTATTATAGGCGGTGAGGAACACCAATAACCCCGGGTTTTGACTCTGGAAATCAAGCGGTCGGGCGTGGTGAGGAACTGAGGGTGAGCGGAGGGTAATCAAGGGGTTATTCGCAGGTGGGGAGTTGCGAGCAAGTCATGGGCAGCTTGTTCACACGGTATTGGCCGGGGGTTTGATCCGGGCAGGCCGGCGCCACTGGCGGATGAGGCCGAAGAAAATGTAGCCCAGGCAGCCGCACACCAGGGCGTACTCCTTGAAGAGCACCACCAAGCCCGCTAAAATAACGAAGCCGATCAGAAACTGCAGGCGGGCCTTGGTCTGGAGATTAAGGTTTTTGCCGCTCGGGTAACGGACCGTGCTGACCATCATGATCGCGATCAACAGCATCAGTGGGGGCAGGGCCAGGGCCCACAGACGCAGGGACTTGTCCATTGAAGAGAGGTGGAGCAGGAACAGCACCAGCGATGCCACGGTGGCGGCCGCCGCCGGCACCGGCAGGCCGACAAAATCCTTGTTGGTGTCCTTCTTGGACCCGTGGAGCAGCGGGTTGGTGATGACGTTGAACCGCGCCAGCCGCACTGCCGCACACAGCAGGTAGATGAAGCCCAGGAACCAGCCGATGCTGCGGAAAATCTCATAACCCTGGGTGGGTGAGAGAATCAGGAAGAACATCATCAGGGCCGGGGCGATGCCGAAGGAGACGACATCCGCCAGCGAATCAAACTCGGCACCAAACAGGGACTCGCGGCCGCCCATTCGCGCGAGACGGCCATCCAGCGCGTCAAAAGCCGCCGCGCCAAAAATCAGCCAAACCGCCCAAGTGTAATGCTGGGCTGATGATTGGTTCAGGTATTCGCCGGTGGGTACGGTTTCCGCCAGCCGCGCCTGGATGCACTCGATCACCGCCAGGAAACCACAGAAGAGATTTCCCGCCGTCATCAGGTTCGGCAGGAAATAGATCCGGCTCGCCTGCGTGACATTGTAGGGGTCCTCGCGAGCAGAGAGATCCTCGGGGTCAGGGCGACGGAAGTTCATTTGGTCAGGCTCTCCAGGTATTTCCAGAATTTCGAGTTCTGCTCGACCAGCTGCTGCTCGGACACCGGCAGCTTGTTGCGCAACAGAAAGTCCTCAAGCGAGTTCCGATGCAGGATGTAATGGGTGTGCAGCGTGTCGCCCTGCACCTCGAAATAAAAGCGGTAGTCGCCGGAGCGCAGCCGGTAATATTCGCGTTCCCCGCGGTGAAAGCGGCCGAGCGGCTCGCGCGGGTGGGCGAGATCCGCCGGTTTCAGGCTGCTGATCGGGTCGATGAGTGCGAGCTGGGCCATCGTGTCGAGCCGGTTCAGCTCGCGCATGCTCTGCTCGGAAAAAGTGACCTGGTACATGGCGATGGATCAGGCGGATGCGTAACCGCGCCACCCCTCCGGCGTCTTGGCGGAAGATGGCAGCACGCGCAAAAATTGGCTCCGGACACCCATGAAAAAGAGGTTTCTACCTCTGGGCCTCCTCTCGGCAACGCTATTCCTTGCCGCCGCCCGGGCAGACGGGCCCAAAACCGCGCCACCGGCCGCGCTGGATCCCGCCGAGGCGGGACTGCTGCGGCGCTATGATCTGAACCATGACGGCAAACTTGACGAGGATGAGCTGGAGGCCGCCCACGAAAGCATGCTCAAGGCAGGCCGGGGCGGCCGCGCGGAGGGCAAACCGGGTAGCAAAATTCGCGCGATGATCGTGAGGCGATTCGACCGGAATGGCGACGGCCGGCTGGACGAGAACGAACGCGCCGAGGCGCAGGCGTATTTCCTCCAGCGGTTCGACCAAAATCATGACGGCCGGCTCGACGAGGATGAGCGCGCCGCCATGCGCCAGGAACTCAAGGCTGAGTATCAGGCGGGGAAATTGAATAACTGAAAATGGAGCCGCGGCGCGAGCGCCGCGGACAAGGAGGGAAAAGCGGCGGGGCGCCGCATCTCCAAAGCCCGCCGGCATCTTTCTGGTTCCCACGCCGCGGCCGGCGGGCTACACCTCCCGCATGCCCGTTTCCCTGACCGACATCCGCGCCGCGGCCCGCCGCATCGCCGGCGGCGTGATCGTCTCGCCGTGTCCCACCTCGATTCCCCTCTCGGAGATCACCGGCGCGCGCATCAGCTGCAAACTCGACAACTTCCAGCGCACCGGCTCGTTCAAGGAACGCGGGGCGCGCAACGCCCTGCTCCGGCTGCCCGCCGCCGCGAAAAAACGCGGGGTCATCGCCGCCAGCGCCGGGAACCACGCGCTGGGCCTGGCCTACCACGGGCGGCTGCTCGGCATCCCGGTGACCGTGGTCATGCCCGACTACGCGCCGCTGATCAAGATCACCACCTGCCAGCGGCTCGGGGCCACGGTGCTCGTGCACGGGCAGGATTTCGCCGCCGCCCGTGCGCAGGCCGATGCGCTCGTCGCGGAGAAAGACCTCACCTACATCCACGGCTTCGACGCCCCCGACATCATCGCCGGCCAGGGCACGATCGGGCTCGAGATCCTGCGCCAGGTGCCTGACGTCGACGCGATTGTCTGCCCGGTGGGCGGCGGCGGCCTGATCGCCGGTCTTTCCCTGGCGGTGAAATCCCTGCGGCCGCGCGTGAAAATCATCGCGGTCGAAAGCACCTGCACGGGCAACTTTGCCGCCGCGCTGCGCGCCGGCCGGCCCGTCAACGTGGCGCGCCGGCCCACGCTGGCCGACGGTCTCGCCACGCTCACCATGGGGGCCAACGCCTTCGCGCTTGCCCGCCGCCACGTGGATGAGGTGGTGGCCGTGTCGGAGGATTGGATCTCGCTCGCCATCCTCCGCATGCTCGAGCTGGAAAAAACCGTCGTCGAGGGCGCGGCCGCCACGCCGCTCGCGGCGATGATGGCCGGGCGGCTGCCGCAGCTGCGCGGCAAAAAAGTGGTGCTCGTGGTGGGCGGCGGGAATATCGACCCGGCGATCCTCAGCCGCGTCATCGAGAAGGGCCTCGTGAACGACGGCCGCCTGACGCGCTTCACCGCGGTGATCAGCGACCGGCCGGGCGGCCTCGCCGTGCTGGCCCGCGTGATCGCCGACGCCGGCGCGAGCATCAAGGACATCGAGCACGACCGCGCCTTCAGCGGGCCCGACGTCTCCGCGGTCCACGCGGTCTGCACGATCGAGACGCGCAACCGCGCCCACGTCGCGGCGCTGCACCGCGCGCTGAAGAAAAACGGCTTTCCGCTCGTCGTGGCGAAATGACGCTCCGGTCCCACGTCCGCCTCCTGCCGGGCGTCCTCGCCTTCCTGCTGGCGGCGCTGCGGCTTTCCGCCGTCACGGAGATCGACGTGCCGATTTTTTCCGGCGGCTTCGGGACGGCGTTCTTCGAGGACAGCGCGCGCCACTTCGAGGCGCTGCGCCCCGGGGTGAAGGTTAACCTCTACGGCGACCCGCGGATCTGGGACAAGGTCCGGGTCCGCGTGCTCAGCGGCGATTATCCCGACGCCACCACTGCCGCGCTCTACTGGCCGAACCTGATCCGGGCGGGCAAGATGCTGGACCTGACGCCCTACCTCGCGGGGCCGAACTGGGAGGGCGATGCGCGCTGGGGCGACACGTTCATCCCGGGCGCGCTCGCCAGCTGGCAGGTGGGCCGGGCCCACTACGGCCTGCCGCTGATGAACGCCGCCTGGGTGTTGTTCTACAACAAGGGCCTGTTCCGCGCCCACGGCTGGAGCCCGCCCCGGACCTGGGACGAGTTCTTCGCGCTCGCCGCCCAGATGCGCCGGGCCGGCATCGCGCCCGCCAGCCTGCCCGGCGTCTACATGCGCTACGGCGACATGATCATCAACGCGGGCTATTACAACCTGACCGGGCCCGCGGGCTGGCGCGACTACCTGGACTACCAGGCCGGCACCCGCGCGAACCCGCAGTTTTACCGGGCGGTGGAAGTCGCGCGGCGGATCACGAACGAATCCATGGTCGCGGGCTGGGAGGGCATGACCCACACCGCGGCGCAGCTGGCTTTCCTCGAGGGCCGCTGTGCGATGAATTTTTCCGGCACGTGGATGGTGCACGAGATGGAGGGCAAGTTTCCGCCCGGCTTCGAGCTGGGCACGGTCAACCTGCCGGTGTTTGCCGACGGCGTGGCGGATCCCAGCACGATCCAGTCGGGCAGCGATTTCTTCTTCGTGTTCGCCAGCGGCGATCCGGTGCGGGAGCGGCTCACGGTGGATTTCCTGCGCTACCTGACCTCCCGCGAGCGGGCGGACGCGGCGGTGCGCGCCATCGACTCGCCGGTGGCCGTGGCCGGCGTGCCGCTCGACCGGTTTTCCCCGCAAATGCGCGATGCGGGGCGGCTCATCGCCGCCGCCCGGGCCACGTACAGCGCCCCGCTGACCATGCTGGTGCCGCCGGGCTATGCGCAGACCCTCATCGACGCGCGGCAGCAATTGTTCTCCGGGCGGATCACAGCGCAGCAATTTGGGGAAAGACTCGAGGCCGTGGTGACGGCCGAGCGCGCCCGGGCGGCAGATCCATCCAGCGTCAATGTCCGCCACCCCTGGGCTGCGGGCGGCCTGCTGGCGGCGATGACGGCCGCGGTGCTCTGGCTGGGCTGGCGCTGGCGCCGCCGGCGGAGCGCGCGGGAGGAGGCGGCCATCGAGGGCGGCTACTTCGCCCCGCTGCGCGGGGGGTTCGCGCTGGGCTTTGTCGGGCCGGCGCTGGTGCTGTTCGGCGCACTGGTCGTGCTGCCCGGGCTGGCCTCGTTCGTGGGCGCGTTCACCGGCTGGGACGGCATCGGGCCGCGGACCTGGGTCGGATGGCGGAACTTCAAGTCGCTCCTGCTGGAGAGCGACGCGTTCTGGGCCGCACTGGGCAACAATCTCTACCTGATGATCGTGCCGGCGCTGGTCGTCGTGCCGTTGTCGCTGTTCTTCGCCTGCCTGATTCACCGCGGGGTCTGGGGCGCGAAAACGTTTCGCGCGCTGTTCCTGTTTCCAAATTTGATCGGCGGGATCGCCGCCACGCTGCTCTGGATGAGCGCCTACGAGCCGCACAGCGGCATCGCCAACGCCGCGTTCGTCGCGGCGGGCAACCTGCTCGACAACGACTGGCTCCGCTCCTTCGCGTCGCATCCCTGGCTCTCGCCCGCGCACCTCTACGGCTCGCTCATCCCCATCTACATCTGGATGGCCTGCGGGTTTAACCTCATCCTCTACCTCGCGGCGATGGAGGGGATCGACCCGCAGCTGTACGAGGCGGCCGAGATGGACGGGGCGCCGGCGTGGCGGCAGTTTTTCGCCATCACGCTGCCGCTGATCTGGGAGGTGATGGTGATTTCCGCCGTGTTCATCGTGATCGGCGGCCTGAACGCCTTCGAACTCGTCTGGCTGCTGACCTCGCAGGAGCCCGGGACCACCTCGCACACGCTGAGCACGCTGATGGTCACGACGATGTTCCAGGAATTCCAGGTGGGCCGCGCCACGGCGATCGCGGTGATGATGTTCCTGTTTGTGCTGGTCGGCAGCGCGGCGGTCATGCGCGGGCTCCGGCGGGAGGCGGTGGACGCATGAAGCGCGCGCGCCACGTTTCATCGGGCCTGATCCTCGCGGTGCTGCTCGGCTACGCCGCCTGGGTGGTCTATCCGATGGTGTGGATGGTGTACTCGTCGCTCAAGACCGACGCCGCCATCTCCCACGCGCCGTTCGCCCTGCCGGCGTTCGGCGACCTGCGGTTCGACAACTACGGGCACGCCTGGCGCGAGGCGCATTTTGGCGATTATTTTTTCAATTCCGTGCTGGTGACGTGCGTCTCGGTCGGCGCCATCCTGGTCCTGGGCTCGATGGCAGCCTACGCGCTGGCGCGGTTCTACCACCCGCTCGGCAAGGCCGTATTCTGGCTGTTCCTTTCCGGGCTGATGATCCCCGTGCAGCTCTCGATCATTCCGCTCTTCTTTGAGCTGCGCGCACTCGGCCTGCTCAACTCGAAGCTCGGCCTGATCCTCGTCTACACCGCCAACGGCCTGCCGTTTGCGATCTTCATCCTCGCGGGCTTTTTCCGCTCGCTGCCGCGCTCGCTCTACGAGGCGGCGGTGATCGACGGGTGCGGGGAACTGGCGGCGTTCTGGCGCGTGCTGCTGCCGCTCGCGCGGCCCGGTCTCCTGACCGTCGCGATCTTCCAGTTCATCGGCGTGTGGAAGGAGTATTTCTTCGCCTTCATGCTGACCGGGGGCGACACCACCAACCAGGCGCGCACGCTGCCGCTCGGCCTCGCGAACCTGTCCATCACCGCGCAATATCACACCGACTACGGCATGCTGTTCGCCGGGCTCGTGCTCGTGACCCTGCCCATCCTCATCCTCTACCTGCTGCTCCAGCGCCACATCGTGAAGGGCGTGTCCGCCGGCGCCCTGAAGGGCTGAGCCCGCCGCTGGTCCCGCCCGAGCGAAACCCACCCATGACCCCCCGCGAACGCTTCCTCGCCACCGTGCTCGACCGGCCCCGCGACCGGCCACCCTACTGGCTGTATTGGTGGATCTGGCCCTCCACCTGGGAGCGCTGGAAACACGAGGGTCTGCCCGAACAGTTCAAGTCCTTCGCCGACGTGCGCGCACATTTCGGCGCGGACGAGGTCCCGCGGGCCGTGCCCGTGCGCCTGGGCCCGCTGCCGGATTTCACCGCGAAGGTGAGCGAGGACGCCGACTCCGTCACCTCGATCGACAGCTGGGGCATCCGGCGCCGCAACCTCAAGGGCATCGAGGGCATGTCCGAGTTTCTCGACTGGCCAGTGAAGTCGCCGGCGGACTGGCGGCGCTACCGCGACGAGCGGCTGAATCCCCGCGATCCGCTCCGGCTCGATACGAACTGGCGCGAAACCTGCCGCTCATGGACCGCCGCCGGCATCCCGATCCAGCTCGGCCATTTTCCCGACTGCGGCATCTTCGGCACGCTGCGCTGGCTGCTGGGCGACGAGGAGTGCCTGGTGGCGTTCTGCGATGAGCCCGGCCTGGTTCACGAGATCATGGAACACATGACGGGGCTCTATTTGGAGGTGTTCGGCCACGTGGTGCGCGAGGTGCGGGTGGACTTGATCCACCTGTGGGAGGACATGTGCGGCAAGCAGGGCCCGCTCATTTCACCGGCGCACTGGCGGGAATTCATGGCGCCATGCTACCGGCGCATCCACGCCTTCGCCCGCGAGCACGGCATCCCGGTCATCTCGGTGGACACCGATGGTCAGCCCGACCTTATTGTCCCGCCGATGCTGGAGGCCGGGGTCAATTTCCTCTTCCCCATGGAGGTGGCGGCTGGCGCCGATGTGAACGTATTCCGGCGGAAATACCCCGGGCTGGCGCTGATGGGTGGGATCGACAAGCGCGCCCTCGCCCTTGGCCCGGCGGCGATCGACGCCGAACTGGAGCGCATCCGGCCGGCCCTGGCGGCCGGGCGCTACATCCCCGATCTCGACCATCATGTGCCGGACGACGTCTCGTGGCCGAATTTCCGCCACTACGCCACGCGGCTCCGGGAGATGATCGTGGGGTAAAAAAACACCCGGCGAAACCGGGTGTTTTTTACGACGGGCAAGTTCAGGGCACTTTCGGCGCCGGGGTGATGGTAAACGTCTCGGTGCGGGTCTCGGTGGTGCCATCGGGTTTGGTGACATTGATCACGCGGGTGCCGGTGCCGTCGGGATTAATTTTGGTGGCGACCACCTTGTCGGCGGTCTGGCCGTTGGGCCCGGTGATGGTCGTGTCGCGGGTCACGTCGCCGGGGCCGGCCCGGGTCACCGTGGAGTCGACGGTGGCGGTCTTCCCGTTGGCGTTGGTGATCGTGCCCGTGGTCGTACTGCCGGTCGCCGTATTGGTGGTGGTTGCAGCGTAGGTGGCGACCTTGCCGTTCGGGCCCGTGACTGTGCCCTGGCTGGAGATGGTGCCGTCGGCGTTCTTTACCGAGGTGCCCGAGCGGGTGGTGGTGCCGCCGTTGAAGCCGGTGGTGGAGGAGGTGACGGTGCCCGTGCCGGTGGCCTTGTCCCAGGTGCGGTCGGCGGTGTGGGTGGCGGTCTGGCCGGCCTGG
Organism: uncultured Opitutia bacterium; assembly: GCA_903872505.1. Taxonomy (GTDB): domain Bacteria; phylum Verrucomicrobiota; class Verrucomicrobiia; order Opitutales; family Opitutaceae; genus Opi-474. Next base: position 31,412 of record CAIQKV010000074.1, on the reverse strand, counting down.
TTAGTCGCCGTGCCGGTGCGCGTGGTTTCACCCGCCGTGTGCGTGGTCGTGGAACTGAACGTCCCGCTGTTGCCCTTGCTGCCCGAGTAGGTGCCGGTGTGGGTCTTGGTGTGCGCCGGCTTGGCTTGGGCGGCGCGGGCGGAACTGAACAACGCGAGGAAGGCGCCCGTCAGGATGACGGCGGAGACGAGCTTGAAGGAGAGGCGATTTTTCATGGAGGAACAAGGGTTAGGGTACATGGCCAACGAGACGCGCCTGGCCGCGGGCCGTTGCAAATTACGGCGGAAAAAAATCACGAAATCTTGCGCGATCGTGTAACCCTCGGGCGCGGGCATCGTCGCCGCGACCCCGGGAAACACCCATCTGGCCGGCCGCCCGGGCTATTTCACCTTGGCGCAGACGATGCAGTCGCGCGGCTCCGGGCCGAAACCCGAGCAGGGAAACCACCGGCGGAGAATGCCTTCACGCGTCATGCCGGCCTTCTCCATGACCCGGGCTGACGCCGGGTTGGCCGCATCGCAAAACGCCCAGGCGCGAAAGATCTCCGGCTGCGCCAGCGACCAGTCCACCAGATGACGCAGCGCCTCGGTCATCAGGCCCTGGCCCCAGTGGGCCCGGCCGAGCACGTAGGCGAACAGCGCATTGCTGCCGTTGAGATGGACCGCGATCGAACCGATGGGTGTGTCGGTCTCGCGGAGGCAAAGCAGGTAGGCGAATTGCGAGCCCTCCTTCTCCCAGTCATCCGCCCGGGCCTGCAGGAACTCAGCGAGCGGCCCGAGCTCGCGATACGCTTTCCAGGCGAGATAGCGGGTCACTTCGGGATCACTGGCGTAGGCGGCGAACACCGCCGACGCGTCGCTCGCGCGGGGTTTTCGGCCCAGCAACCGCGGTGTCGTGAACTGTTCCGGCGGGCGCACGGGTCACCCCAGTTTCTGCCACGCCCCGGTTTTCATCGAGTCGAGGATGGCGCCGAGCACGCGCTGCGCCCGCAGACCGTCGGCAAAGGTCGGGAGATCCACTTTTTCGCCGCGAATGGCCGGCACGATGGCGCCCGGCGTCGGGGGTGCGCCGCGGGCGATGAAATCCGTCGGCAGCTGCTGCAGCGGCAGGTCGGTTTTCCAGGTCGCATATTTCGTCAGCGACTCACCCGCCCGCAACCAGAGCGCGTCGGTCTGGTCGGACAACACGGCCAGGGTCCCGCGCTCGCCGGAGATCTCGATGCGGAAATAGTTGCCGTAGCCGGGGGCGACCTGCGTCGTTTCAAACGTGGCGACGACCCCGCCGGACAACTCGGCGAGAAACGCCGCGTTGGTGTCGGTGGTGACCGGGTGCATCCGGCCGGCGGCGTCCGCCTTTTCCGGCAGGAGGATCTGGGCGAGGCCGGTCACGCGGCGGTAGTCGAGGCCGGTGAGAAAATACACGCCGTCGATCATGTGCACGCCGAGGTCGCCCAGCGCTCCGAAGCCCGCGAGCCCGGCGTCGTTGCGCCAGGAATAGGGCGCCGCCTGGGCGCCCAGGAAGCTCTGCAGGTAGACGGCATGCACCCGCCGCAGCCGGCCGAGTTCGCCGGCGGCGATCAGTTCGCGGGCAAAGCGGAAGGCGGCGATGTTGCGGTAGGAGAAATTGATGCCGCCCAGCTTCCCAGCCGCGGCGCGCGCCGCCTCCATCGCCTCCGCCTCGGCCACGGTCATCGCCATGGGTTTCTCGCAGGTGACATGCGCGCCGTGCCGGAGCGCCAGCAGCGTGTAGGCGTGGTGGAACTTGTTCGGGGTGCAGATGGAAACGAGGTCCGGCCGGGTTTCCCGGAGCATTTGCTCCACCGCCTGGAACCGCGGCACCGCGGCGTGCTCGGCGGCCACTTTCCAGGTCTGGGGATCGGTCACATCGGCGAGCCCGACCACGGTGACGCCGGGCTGCGTGGCGATGTCGCGGAGATGCGTCTGGGCGATGCCGCCCATGCCGATGACGGCGTAACGAAGCGGGAAAATTTTCATCCTGCCCGCAGGATGAAAGAATCCGCCCGCAAGTAACGCGAAAATGCGCCGCCAGCTTACTTCCCCGCGAGCCGGTCGTGCGCGGCCTCCGCCCAGTCGCACAGCGCGGTCGCCTGGGCCGGGGTGAGCCGGGCGTCGCGGTGGACGAGCGTGTAGGATTTCAGCGGCATGCCGCGGTCCTGCACCTCATCGCCGATCTCCTCGAGCTTCTTCATCTGCCGCTTGGCCGGATAGGCGCCGAATTCGGAAAAATTCAGGTGCTTCCGCCCGTCCTTGACGTGCGACGCGAGCCACCATCCCACCGGCTGGATCTCCGCATACCACGGGTAGCGGGTCTGGTTCGAGTGGCAGTCGTAGCAGGAGGTCGCAAGGATTTGCTTCACCTCGGGCGAGGCGGGGAACAGCACCGTCACCTCATCCTTGCCGGCAAATGGCGCGGCGGCGGAAAGATTCTTGGCCGGGCGGAACGCTTGCATCGCCAGGAAAACCACGGCGAGCCCGAGCAGGATTTTGAATTTCATGAGGGAACGGACAGCAATTAGGGATGAGGGTGGCGCCGCCGGCAAGCGAGCATCCCGGCCGGCCCCACCCCCAATCCAGCATAACCTATTAGGTTACTTTGACGCGGTGGGCGTGAAACGGTTGCGCCCGCCGCGGCCGACGGCAGACTCCGGGCTCACCCCGCCCGTGAACCCGCCCCGTCCCTGTCTTCGCTGCGGTGTCTGCTGCTTTTCCCGGCTAGAGACCTTCGTGCGCGTGACCGGCGACGACTGGGCACGGCTGGGTGACGCCGCCGGGCGGGCGGCCCACTTCATCAGCCAGCGCGCGTACATGAAAATGACCGATAGCCATTGCGCGGCGCTCGAGCTCCGGCGGACGGCGGATGGCGCCCCCGAGTATTTCTGCACGCTCTACGACCGGCGGCCGCAGGTCTGCCGCGACCTCGCCCGCGGGTCGCCCCAGTGCGAGGGCGAGCTGGCCGCCAAGCACGACCGCGTGCCGGAATAATGGCATAACGCGAGGTTCTGGTTGGCGTCCGGCGCCATTGCCCTTAATGGCAGGGTTGAATTTTCCTCCCCGTGACCCAAGCCAATCCCAGTTCCGCGGCCCCGACCATCCGCCCGCTCACCAAGCTGATGGCGGCCAACCGCAGCGAGATCGCCGTGCGCATCTTCCGCGCCGGCACCGAGCTGGGCCTGCGCACCGTGGCGGTTTACGCCGAGGAGGACCGTTTTTGCATCCACCGGTACAAGGCCGACGAGGCCTACTCGGTCGGCCACGGCAAGGGCCCGGTCGCGGCCTACCTCGACATCGAGGGCATCGTGGGCATCGCGCAGGAAAAGGGCGTGCAGGCCATCCACCCCGGCTACGGTTTCCTCTCGGAAAACGCCGGGTTTGCCCGCGCCTGCGAAAAGGCCGGCATCATCTGGGTCGGCCCGCGGCCCGAGCTGCTCGAAATGATGGGCGACAAGACCGCGGCCCGCGCCCTCGCGAAAAAAATCCACGTGCCCGTGCTCCCCGGCACCGAGGAGCCGGTGACCGACCGCGCGGCCGCGCTGAAGATCGCGAAGGAGATCGGCTTCCCCCTCATCATCAAGGCGGCGTTCGGTGGCGGCGGGCGCGGCATGCGCGTCGTCCAGAAGTCCGCCGACCTCGCCACGCTCCTCGACGAGGCCCAGGCGGAGGCCGAGCGCGCGTTCGGCAACCCCGCCGTCTTCCTCGAGAAATACATCACCCACGCCAAGCACATCGAGGTGCAGATCCTCGGCGACCAGCACGGCAACGTCATCCACCTCCACGAGCGCGACTGCTCGGTGCAGCGCCGCCACCAGAAGGTCGTCGAGGTCGCCCCGAGCTTCGGCCTGCCGAAAAAGGTCGTCGGTGAACTCTGCGCGGCCGCGGCGCGGATGGCCCGCGCGGTGCGCTACGACAACGCCGGCACCATCGAGTTTCTCTACGACTTGGACCGCCACGAGTGGTTCTTCATCGAGATGAACCCGCGCATCCAGGTGGAGCACACGGTGACGGAGGTCGTCACCGGCCTCGACCTCGTCCGCGCGCAGATCCTCATCGCGCAGGGCCATGCGCTGCATTCGGCCGCGGTGGGCATGCCACTGCAGGACCAGGTGCCGTGCAACGGCTACGCCATCCAGTGCCGCATCACCACGGAGGACCCGGAGAATAAATTCGTGCCCGATTACGGCCGCCTGATCGCCTACCGGTCGCCCGGCGGCTTCGGGGTGCGGCTCGACGGCGGCATGGGCTACGCCGGCGCGGTCATTACGCCGTTCTACGACTCGCTGCTCGTGAAATGCATCACCAGCGGCCAGAGCTACGACATCGCGCTGGCCCGCGCGCGCCGCGTGTTGAGCGAATTCCGTATCCGCGGCGTGAAGACCAACATCCCGTTCCTCGAGAATGTCATCGCGCACCCGCTCTTCCGCGCCGGTCAGGCCACGACCGCGCTGATCGACACCTCGCCGGAGCTGTTCACCTTCAAGCCGCGGCGCGACCGCGCGTCGAAACTGCTGAACTTCCTCGGCAACGTCGTCGTCAACGGCAACCCGCACGCCAAGGGCTACCGCCCGGCGAAGCCCCTCGCGGCCGTGACCGCCCCGGGCCAGGACGACCGCAGCGCGCCGCCGCCGGGCACCCGCCAGTTGCTGCTCGAGCTCGGGCCGAAAAAATTCGCCGAATGGACGCTGAAGCAAAAGCGGCTGCTCGTCACCGACACCACCTTCCGCGACGCCCACCAGTCGCTCATGGCGACGCGCGTGCGCAGCTACGACATGCTGGCCTGCGCCGGCTTCCTCGCGCGGCGCGCCCCGGAGCTCTACTCGCTCGAGATGTGGGGCGGCGCGACCTTCGACACCGCCATGCGCTTCCTCTCGGAGGACCCGTGGGAGCGGCTGCGCCACCTCCGCGCGCGGGTGCCGAACATCTGCTTCCAGATGCTGTTCCGCGGCGCCAACGCCGTCGGCTACACCAATTATCCCGACGCCGTGGTCGCGGGCTTCGTCAAGCACGCCGCCGCGGAGGGCATGGATATTTTCCGGATCTTCGACTCGCTGAACTACCTGCCCAACCTGCGGGTGGCGATGGAGGCGGTGCAGGAGACGCACGCCGTGTGCGAGGCCGCGCTCTGCTACTCGGGCGACATCCTGGATCCGGGCCGCAGCAAGTTTGCGTTGAAATACTATGTGAAGATGGCCCGCGAGCTCGAGCGCATGGGCGCACACACGCTTGCGATCAAGGACATGGCCGGGCTTTGCCGCCCCTACGCCGCGCACCTGCTGGTGAAGGCACTAAAGGAAGAGGTCGGCCTGCCGATCCATTTCCACACGCACGACACGAGCGGCGTGGCCTCCTCCTCCGTCCTGCGGGCCGCTGATGCAGGCGTGGACATCGTGGACCTCGCGACGGCATCCATGTCCGGCAGCACGGCGCAGCCTAACCTCAACTCCCTCGTGGCCGCGCTGCAGCACACGCCGCGCGACACCGGCCTCGACCTCGACGCCCTGAACACGTTTTCCGACTACTGGGAGCAGGTGCGGGAATATTACCGGCCGTTCGACACCGCCCCGAAGACCGGCAGCGCCGAGGTCTACCTGCACGAGATGCCGGGCGGCCAATACACCAACCTCAAGGAGCAGGCCGCCTCGATGGGCGTCGCGCACCGCTGGCCGGAGATCGCGCGCACCTATGCCGAGGTGAACCAGCTGTTTGGCGACATCATCAAGGTCACGCCCTCGTCGAAGGTCGTCGGCGACATGGCGCTCTTCCTGTTCGCGCGCGGCATCCGGCCCGCCGACGTCATCAACCTCGAGCCCGGCGCCACGCCGTTCCCCGAGAGCGTGATCGACATGCTGACCGGCGGCCTCGGCTGGCCTGACGGCGGCTGGCCGGTGGCGATGTGGAAGGCGGTGCTCGGCGAGAAAAAATTCAAGGAAGCTCACGCGAAGTATCTCGCCGCCGTCGCGGCGGAGAAGAGACGTGCCCGCAAGAAATCGAAAATCGAAAATCGAAATTCGAAAATTGCCGCCTCCGCGGCAGAGCTCGCCGCGCTGAAGAAGACCCTCGCCGAAAAACTCCGCCGCGAGCCGACGGAAGATGAATTTTACTCGCACCTCATGTACCCGCAGGTGTTCGCCGACTTCGCGAAGCACCAGCGCGACTTTGGCGACGTGAGCGTGCTGCCGACGCCGGCGTTCTTCTACGGACTCAGGCCGCGCGAGGAAATCTCCGTCGAGATCGAGGAGGGCAAGGTGCTCATCATCCGCCTCATCAGCGTGGGCGAGTCCGACAAGGACGGCCGCCGCCCCGTGACCTACGAGTTGAACGGCATCACCCGCGAGGTTTTCATCGCGGACAAGAGCGTGACGGCCACCGCCAAGGCGCGCCCGAAGGCCGACCTCGCCGACCCGCTGTCGGTCGCCGCGCCGATCCCGGGGCTCATCGTGGTGTTGTCCGCGTCCGTCGGGGCGAAGGTCGCGAAAGGCGACAAGCTCTTCATGATGGAGGCGATGAAAATGCAGACCACGATCTACGCGCCGGCCGACGGCGTGGTGGCCGAGCTGCACGCCGCCGTCGGCGACACCGTCGAATCCAAGGACCTGATCGTCAAGCTGCGCCCCGCGGGGTGAGCGGGCGGCAGGTGCGATGCCAGCGCCCCAAGTGGCCACCAACCGAACATGAGAACCGCCGTTTCCGAACTCCTGCCGATGCTCCAGTCGTCCATCGGGCCCGTGATCCTGATTTCCGGCGTCGGCCTGTTGCTGTTGACCCTGACGAACCGCTTCGGCCGGCTGCTCGACCGGGCGCGCCTCCTCAATCACGAACTGGGCACGCACCCGGCCGCCGACAATGCGGAGGCGCTCCGCACGCAGATCGGCATCCTGATGCGCCGCGCGGGCATCCTGCGGCTGGCGATCACGCTCGGGGCGGTCACCGTGCTGCTGGCCGCCGTGCTCATGCTGCTCCTGTTCCTCTCGGCGTGGCTGAAGCTGGAGCTGGGGGTCTTTATCGCCGCGGTGTTCTGCGTGGCCCAGCTCTGTCTCATCGGGTCCATGCTCGCGTTCATCCGCGACATGAACCTCGCACTCCTGGCCGTGCGGCTCGAGGTGAAGCTGTAGCCCTCCAGCGCAGATGCCGGCCGGCTGCACCCAGCAGGATGAAGGTTAGTTCGAGAACAGCTAACCGTCCCTCTTCAGCTTCTCTTGGTTTCGCCAAGGCCGCAGTTGTGGTGAGGCGTCAAGTTTCTTGTAGCCCTCCACGCCGTCGATGGTCGTGGACCATTACATCGCTAACGCGCTGATCCTATGCCCAGCATTCATTGGGACACTTTAGTGCCAAATGTCCCAGTAGAACCCCATCCCGAACAGGCGGAGGATCAGAAGCATCGCGAAAAAAACAGCCGCAATCGTCGCAACAGCCAAAGGAATAATGAATCGCCACCTGACGTTGCGAGCGAACCACGCGAAGATCGCGGTGACAATTGTCCAGTGTGCGATGTCCAATTTCGCAGCCACATCCGCGGAGAAGATGTTGTGCCAATAAGCCGCCGTATGACTTGCGCCCGGCGTTCTTGCCGCAAGGAGATGATAGGGAAGAACGAACAGCTGAAGCGGGCTTGGAATCATACACAGGGCCAGAATGCAGAGTCCAAAAATCACGCCAGGCACAAAGATTTTCTTCGCTTCGGAGGTCGCCATTACGTCCGATTATTCGAACCGCAATCGCGCTTTAAGTCGAGCGAGTTGGCCCGGCGATTGACCGCCAACCGCGGACGTGGATTCTGAAATCATGGATCCAGAACTTTGGGCTGAGGTTGATCGCTACATCGGCGGGGCGCTGATCGGGGAGGATCCCGTGCTGGAGGTGGCGCTGCGGGCCAGCACGGACGCCGGACTCCCGGCGATCAACGTGTCACCGGCGCAGGGTAAATTCCTGCACCTGCTCACGCGCATTCACGCGGCGCGCACCATTCTCGAGATCGGCACGCTCGGCGGCTACAGCACGATCTGGCTCGCCCGCGGGATGCTGCCGGCGGGCGGCAAGGTGGTCACCCTGGAACTGGACCCCCGGCACGCGGCGGTCGCGCGCGCCAATTTTGAACGGGCGGGTCTCGCCAAGATGATCGAACTGCGCGTGGGCGCGGCGCTCGAGACGCTGCCGCAACTGGCGAGGGAAGGGCGCGGGCCGTTCGACCTGATCTTCATCGACGCCGACAAGGCCAGTATACCCGAGTATTTCACCTGGGCGCTGAAGCTGTCGCGTCGCGGTACCGTCATCATCGTCGACAACGTTATCCGCAAGGGCGCGGTGGCTGATGCCGCCAGCACCGACCCCAGCATCCTGGGCGTGCGCCGGCTCAACGCGATGCTCGCGACCGAAGCGCGGGTGAGTGCCACCACCCTCCAGACCGTCGGCAGCAAGGGCTATGACGGTTTCACGCTGGCGGTGGTCACCAGCTAGGCGGCGTCCGCCCTCACGCGGTTGCGCCGCGCAGGTAACGGATGACGTCCTCCGCCCGGTAGTGCTCCTCGCCGTCGTCCACCAGCCGCGCGAGGTCCGCGACCTCGTTGCCCGCGGTGATGATCGCCGGCTCGGTTCCGTTGGCGCGCACCTGTCCCAGCCCCACGGTCGCCATCAGCCCGTTGCACAGGCATTTCCGACCCACGGTGTCGGCGCCGTCTCCGCCCTTGCGCACGTAGGACTCAACCGACTCCCCGGGGCACCGGTAGCCGACGCCGCCCTCGGGTTTACGATACACCTGCCGCAGGTAGCCGAGATCGCAGATACGCTCCCGCGCCGCATAGACCTCGGCGTGGGACAGGGTGCCGGACAACTCCGCGACCTTGAAGGGAAAGCCCGTGGGCGAGGCGGACGGGTCGGTGAACACGCGGGCGTTGCCGGCGCGGCTGGCCTGTATCATCCGCCGCTTGAGGCCGGGTTCGACGCCCGACTCGTCGCAAAAGGCGAACGCCGTGCCGACCTGAATGCCAGTGGCGCCCAGACCCAGTGCCGCTGCCAGCTTGTCCGGCCGGGCCTGGCTGCCCGCCAACCAGAAGGGCAGGCCGAGTTCGCGGATCTTGGCGAGGTCAGGCGCGTCGCGCAGGCCGTAGATCGGTTCGCCGTTCGCATCCAGCTGCAGGGGGCCGCGGGGTGGCGCGTTATGGCCGCCCGCCAGGTCGCCCTCGACGATAAAGCCGTCAACCCGGCCGCTGGACTTGCGGGCGAGGGTCATGGCCAGCGTGGCGGAGGCCACGATCGCGAGAAACTGCGGGCGCAGCAGCCGCGGCGGCGGTCCGCCCCAGAATGCCGCCGGGTCAAACCGGATGGTGAAGTCCTCGCCGGGCAGCGCGCCCTCGACATCGATCTTCTGCGTCGCGGGTTCGCCCGCCGCCAGCAGGTCGAGCAGGCCGGGAATGGCGCGCGGGATGCCAGCGCCCATCAGCACGTAGTCCACTCCGGCCAGCATCGCGCCGTACAGCGAAGCCAGCGTCGGGAGCTGGATCTTTTCCAGCAGGTTGATGCCCACCACGCCAGGGTGCCCGGATTTTGCGAGAAACACCTCGGCGAAATTGGCCACGACCGTCAGCTCGGTCAGGGCGGGTCCGGGCTGCAGCACCGGCAGGGGATTCGGGGCAAACGGCACCGCCGCCGCCTTGCCGCCGGGAAAATAGTAGGCGGCGAGCACGCGCTCCGCCACCGCGGGGAGGGGAAAATTCGCCAGCGCGCGGCGCATCTCGCCCGTCGGATCGCCGTTCTGCAGGCGTCGCGCGATCACGCTCGCCAGCGCGGTGCCGGACACGACGCCCAGCGCGCCCAGTTTCGAAACAGCGCGCGCCAATTCCCAGTTGGAGACCGCGGCGCCCATGCCGCCCTGAATGATGACCGGATGTGCCATAAAATTGAAAATGCAACCAGCCGAGGTGGCACCAACCGGCAGGGCCTGCGGGCGCTTCAAGGACCAATACGCCCAGTCACCTTATTTCGCCGGCCGGACAAAGGAAGCCCGATGCAGGGCAAAAAGGGGATATTAGGATGAACAGCCTGCCGCCGCAAGATGTGCGCATGGCCGGGGTCGCCGGCCAGCCGGTCAATTTTCCGCCACGGCGTCGCGGACCAAGGCGGCAATTTCCGGCGGCAGCGCGAGGGAGCCGGCCAGCTCCTGCGCGCGCGGGCTGAGTTTGCGCCAGGTCCTCCGGAGGATCTCGACGAATTTTTCGCGCGGATACTCCGCGTGCGACGCGGCGAAGGCGCCAATCTCGTTTTCCAAAAAGACCAGCACCGCGGCATCCTCGAGCGCCTGCGTGCCGGGATTCGTCTTCAGGCTGGTCTTCGACACCCACGTGGCGGCCTCATCCGCCTCGGCGGCGGACACGCCGGCGGCGAGCAGCAGCTCCTTCGCCCGGGCGGCTTGCTTCACATAAAGTGATTTGCGCCAGGCGAGATAGCCCGCCTTGCCCGCGGGAAAACTCGCGCGCGGCACGGACCAGCGCTCGAGGTGCTGGCAGCGCGCGGCGAGCCGCAGCAGCGGCGCGGCGTCCGGCACAAGCCGCCCGACCCAGGCCTCGACGCGCTCCGCATAAACCAGCTCCGCCGGCCGGCCGTCGGCGGCCCGCGCCGGATCGGCCGCGTGCGCGGCATCGATCAATTCCCGGGCGCGGGTGGGGGTATCCATCAACCGACTGAAACGCGCGTGAGAGCGGGCCGCAAGCCACCGCTTGAAACGACCGGCGGGGTTGGGCGCGGACAAATGTTTCCGTCTCGCCACTCCCGACCCGGCAAGAGAGCATTGAAGCCGATGAGATTGCTCCCGCGATGCGTGCACACGGTGACGCTGCTGGTGACGTTGATTCTATTCGGAGCAGTAATGTTTTTTGCCGTGGGCAGCGTCGGGCTGCGGTCTTCGTCGTTCGATCTACTGGTAAAATGGATCACCTTCGCATTGCCCGTGATCCTCATCCTGCTCGGCGCCTGGGGTATTTGGAAGAAAGCCCCTTATGCTCTGCTGCTGCCCGCATTGGTGCTGAGCGGCGGCGTGATATTTTACCTCGTTCGGGACGATCCCGTTCGGCCGCCTCCGCCGAACTTGGGAATGATTACGCCGCCGGATTCGGCGAGCTATGGCGCCTATCGCTGGTACCTCAAGAAGGACCCGCACAGCCGGATCAACGAATTTAAGGGGAAGCCTGAGTTGCCACACTTTCCTGCGGATCACGCAAAATGGGCCGAGTTTGCCGCGCAGCACCGGCAGGTTTTCACGCAGGCTGTGGCGAATGACACGCTAGGCCGGGATTGGATCGAGGCGATGGCCCGGGCCGAGCCAGAGGGAATTTATCCGCCGCCCGTGGAAGCATCAGGGGCGGGCATTCTGGCCTATGCGCCCGTCCGTTACATTACGGACGCGCGCGCGGGATATGCGCAGGTGTTGATGCTGGATCAGCGAGACGACGAAGCGGCGGCGTTACTCGTGCCAGTCTTGCGGGCAAGTTATCATTTCGAGCGCGGAGGCGCGTTGCTCGTCACCGCCGCGGTTGCGGTAGCGATCCAACGCCGGACTTACAACCAATTGGAATTGCTGGTGGCGTCGGGCAAGCTGTCGCCGGCCAGCCGGGCCTCCATTGCGGGGGTATTAAAGGAGGCACCTCCGCTGTCGCTGGTCTTTGACCACGCCTACCTCGGGGAAGAGGCCTTTGCCCGAACGGGCATGGACGTGTTGAAAGGCGACTATGGAGCAATGGTCAGAACCCTGGTGCCGGAAGAGAAGGCCATGATTCCCTCCAACCACTTCCTTTGGCGGCTCTTTTTTAATCCCAACCGTAGCGAAAGGGAGTACGCGGAGTTTTTGCATGAGTTTGCTCGCAACGCGAGCGAGCGGGAGATGATAGCCAACCAGAAGCGGATAAGTGCCTTTGTGGAAGAGGCCAGCGACTGGCGGATTAAGGATCCGGTGGGCCAGCTGCTATTTCGGGTGAGCTTGCCGGCCTTCACCAAACTGAACGAAGCGTTTTGGAAAACCGAAGACCAGCGTGTGGCGCTTCTGCAGCAGCTGGAAAAGCCCTAGGACCGGACCGCGCTTCGGCCGGCTCACGAGGATCAATAAACCTGCTCGTCGAACAGAGCAAAAAGCTCGACCTCCGGGATTCATTTCTGAGCCATCAAGGCGCGCTCGCGGGGCGTGAACGTGCCGTCCTTCTCGATCGCCTCGAAGTCGATGGTCACGCACCAGGGCGTGCCGATCTCGTCCTGCGGCGGTTCGAAGGGCGATTTATCCCTGTGCAGGGGGTGGCAGGACGTGTTAGCTTGAAACTGGTCGCGACGGGGCAGGCCGGTGGCGGGACCGACGCACCACACTACCATTGCCATGAAAGACCTCTCCCTCACCCAACTCGTGCCGATCCTGCAACTCGCGGTCGGCCCGGTCATCCTGATTTCCGGCGTCGGCCTCCTCCTGCTCACGCTGACCAACCGCTTCGGCCGCATGCTCGACCGCTCGCGGGCGATCATCCGGGAAATCTCCGAGGGCGGTCAGTCACCCGCGGCCGTGGCCAACATGAACGACCAGATCGAGATCCTGCACCGGCGCGCCCGGATCCTGCGGCTGTCGATCACGATGGCTGCGATCACCGTGCTTTGCGCGGGCGTGCTGATCCTCGGGCTATTCGTCGCGGCGCTCTGGCAGGTGGAAATGGTCGCGGTGCTGGTGGCGATCTTCTGCGTGGCGATGCTCGGCCTCATCGGGTCGATGATCACTTTTATCGGGGACGTGAATCTCTCGCTCCAGGCCGCGCAGCTCGACTGGAAGCTGATCGGCAAGCCCGCGGTGAAGTAGTGCCGCGGGGGCGCAGAAAACCGGGGCCCCGGTCAGGGTAAAACGCCGGCCGGCTCAAGCCTGCCTGGGCCGCAGCCGCGCCAATCCGACCGGCCAGAATTTTTTCCCGCGCAGCTGGCCCGTGTAGAGCAGCGTGAACGTGCCGTCGTCCTCGGCGATCAGGCCCAGCGCGGTGCGGAGGTCGTCGGACCACTGGGCCGGACCGCTGGCGGGCTGCACCGGCAGATCGTGGCCCTTGGGCCAGTGGATGCCGTCGAGGGAGACGGAGCAGCCCACGTGGCGTCCCTCCGGGATATAGGTGTCGCCCGGCGCGCAGTTGTCATAGACCGCCACAAATTGGGAGCCGACGCGGGTCACCAGCGGATTCTCGATGAAAACCGGCTCGATGGGCGAGGGATTAAGGCCGACACAACGGGTCCACGGCCCCGCCAGCGCCGGGGCCTCGGCGAGGCCGACCGGCCAGGTTCCCAACGGCCAGTGCTGGTGGCTGCCGTAGAATGCGTACCACTTGGCCCCGACGCGCCAGGGATAAAACGAGTCGGTGCCCTGCTGGCCCTCCCAGGGCTGGGAGTGGGCGTCCGGCTGCAGGATGATGCCCGCGTCACGGTAGGGTCCGCCGATGCCGGCGCGACCGGGCGCGGTGGAGACGGCGCGCCAGATCTTGCCCTCCATGTGGAGGCCCTCGCGCTCGCCCTGGCCGGGGCGGTACGCGATGTAGAACAGGTTCCAGCGCTGCTCGTCGTCGTTAAACACGGCCATCGGGGCCCAGAGGGAGAACCGCTGGTCGCCCGGCGTGATCCGGCCCTCGGTCTCGTAGAGGGTTCCGATCCGCCGCCAGGTTCGCGCATCGGGACTCGTCCAATGGGCGAGGCGCATCTTCACCCAGAACGGGTCGCCGGCCATCTCGGCGGTGAAGAGGTGGTAGACCCCGGCCTCTTTCACGACGCAGCCGCCCTCGAAGCCATAGCGGTTGCCGGCAAGGCCGGGATGATCCGGCCCGATCACCGGGGTGTCGGGCGCCTCGATGAGTTCAAAGGACAACGCGGCTGATTCCATGGGACGCCGCGGGACTCAGTAAACCTGCTCGTCGAGCAGGGCGAACAGGTCAGCTTCGGTGATCCGGCGCTGGCTCATCGAATCGCGCTCGCGGAGGGTGAAGGTCTCGCCGGGCTTCTCGATCGTGTCGAAGTCGATGGTCACGCACCACGGCGTGCCGATCTCGTCCTGCCGGCGGTAGCGGCGGCCGATGGCGCCGGCCTCGTCGTAGAACACGGCGTATTTCCGCTTCAACTTGGCGTGGAGCTTCTGGGCCACGGCGACGAGCTCGGGCTTGTTCTTGAGCAGGGGGAGGATGGCGACCTTCACCGGCGCGATGCGCGGGGAGAAACGGAGGACGGTGCGCTTCTCCACGGCGCCCTTCTCGTCCTTGATCTCCTCCTCCGCATAGCCGGCGCAGAGCACGGCGAGCAGGATGCGGTCGACGCCCACGGCGGGCTCGATGACGTGCGGCACGAATTTCTTCTTCGTGGCCTCGTCGAAGATCTCCTGCGGCTTGCCGCTGGCGTTGGCGTGCTGGGTGAGGTCGTAGTTGCCGCGCGCGGCGATGCCCCACAGCTCCTGCACGCCGAACGGGTACGCGAACATGATGTCGACGGTGCCGCGCGAGTAGAACGCGAGCTTCTCCTTCGGGTGGGTGTAGCGCGAGAGGTGGCTGGCGGGCAGGCCGATGGTCTTGAGCCAGGCCTCGCACCACGCGATCCACTCCTCATGGCACTTCGCCCAGTCGGCGTCCTCGTGGATGAAATACTCCATCTCCATCTGCTCGAACTCGCGCGAGCGGAAGATGAAGTTGCGCGGCGTGATCTCGTTGCGGAACGACTTGCCGATCTGGGCGACGCCGAAGGGCAGCTTCACGCGGCCGGTGTCCACGATGTTCTTGAAATCGACGAACATGCCCTGGGCGGTCTCGGGCCGCAGGTAGGCGACCGAGGAGGCGTCGGTCATCGCGCCGACGTTCGTCTGGAACATCATGTTGAACGAGCGCGGCGCGGTCAGGCTGCCGGGCTCGCCGGTGGCGGGCGAGGGGATGAGCGCGATCTCGTCGGGCTGGGCCTCGGTCATGTCCTTGACGACGACGGGGAGCAGGGAGCCCTGAATCGCCTTCTTGCGCTTGAATGACTCCGCGGCGGCCTGGAGCTCGGCAGCGGTCTTCTCGCTTTCGAGGGCGGAGACATAACCGACGGTTTTGCCCTCGACCACGACGGCGGCGAAAAACAGCTGGTCGGCGCGGTAGCGCTGCTTGCTCACCTTGCAGTCCACGAGCGGGTCGGTGAAGCCGGCGACGTGGCCGGACGCCTCCCAGACCTTCGGGTGCATGATGATGGAGGACTCGAGGCCGACGATGTCGTCGCGGCGGCGCACCATGTCGTTCCACCAGCAGTCGCGGATGTTCTTCTTCAGCTCGGCGCCGAGCGGGCCGTAGTCGAAGAAGCCGTTCAGCCCGCCGTAGATTTCGGACGACTGGAAGATGAAGCCGCGGCGCTTGGCGAGCGCGACAATGTTGTCCATCGAGACGGCGGTGGGAGCGGGTGTGTCGGACATAGCCTGCCAGAGATGGCGGGCCGCGCGGCGGCGGTCAATTCCTGCTTCGGGTGGCTGAATGGACGCAGGGGTGCAGTCTTGCCACACCCTCGCGGATCGGGCGCAGCGCGACTCCACCCCGATGGTTGAGAGCGCCCACTCCGGCATTGCCGGAAGCGAAAGGGTGGGCACCATGGCCGGCCAGTGAAAGCGAGACATTGGCTGTTTTTTCTCATCCTGCCACTGGCGCTGCGGGCGGAACCGCAGGCGTTGACGTTCGACGGCCGGAAGGTGGATACGCCACCCAAGTTAACTTGGTGGCCCGTGCCGCAATATCCGCGCGAACTGTTCAACACCTTTAACTACGTTCAAGGCACGGTCGTCATCGCGGTGGTCCTGGACGAGCGCGGAAACCTGACCGAGGCGCGGATCATGAGTTCCCCTCATCCAGCCATGGTGAAATCGGCTCTCACCACGGTAAATCAGGCCAAGTTTACCCCGGGACTCATGGCGGGCCGGCCGATCGCGTGCATCTATGCCACCAGCATCAATTTTGTCATCAAGTATGGCCCGGGGCGGGGCAGCGGTTTTGAGCCGGACTTGCCGCGCCGGCCAAAAATACCCCTACCCGAATACCCCATTACATCCGCGCCGTCGCTCACGTATTATTGTGAACCTGCCTACCCCCACGAACTGCTCTTGGAAGACGTCAAGGGCGAGGCGGAGGTCCAGTGGGTGGTCAATGAGCAGGGGCAATTCGAAAGCGGCGAGGTCTTGTCTGCCACCCGCCCGGAATTTGGCGCGGCCTTGCTGGCCGCCGTCGAAAACTGGCGGTTTCAACCCACCGTCGAAGGCGGATACGCCTACAAAAGCATGGTCGTTTTCCGGCAGCGCTTCCGTCCCGGCGGTTCGTTCCTTTCCGCCGCCGAGGAGCGCATGCTGAATCTGCTCAAAAAAGGCGGCAAGGACCTGGTGGAGCTCAAGGCGCTGGACCACCGGCCCCATCCGATTTACCAGGTGGCACCCAAATATCCCGTGGCGGACGAGAAACAGTGCATTGCGGGAGAAGCGGTGGTGGAATTCATCATCAGCCACACCGGACAGGTGGTGCTGCCGCGAATTGTCTCGGCGACGCGGCCGGAGTTTGGCTGGGCCGCGGTGACCGCGGTGGGGCAATGGTTTTATTCGATCCCAACGATCAAGGGGCATCCGGTGGATGTGCGCGTGCGCATGCCGCTGGGATTTGACCCGCCGAAGCCTGCCGCGCCAGCACCGGCTGGGAGTTGAGCGCGGAATTAGCCTCGCCACCACCCCGGCATTGACCGGAGCAGGCGGGAGCGCCGCCGGCTTACGGCGAACCGGACTGGCCGGACAGGGCGGGACCGGGGACGTACGGGTGCCGGGCGATGGAGGCGACGGCAAGATTGTCCCGCGAGCCGGTCCAGAGCGCGATCTGGTCGTCGGTCTTGATGAAGACCGGGCGGCCGGGCATCGCGTAGTCCTTCGGCGGGTGCCAGCCGCCCTCGATCCAGTCGGGCAGGTCGACGCCAAACCGCACGCGGTCCTTCCGCCCGACCAGCCCGAAGACACATTGCCACAGGTAGTCGCCGATGGCCCAGTGCTGGCCCTGCTCGATCCAGAGGCACTGGTCGCCGAGCAGCACCGAGGTGCGGAGATCGGGCGTGAAAAACGCATCCCAGAAACCGGCGTCGATGCCGTGGCGATGCACGAGATGGCGGAAATCGTGGCTTTGCCAACCCGTGCTGGGGGCGATGTCGACCTCGCTCTGCCAGCCCGTGCCCGAAACCAGGAAGCCGCGCGGGTGCTGGTAGGTTGCATAGGTGCGGTCGCAGGCCACGAGGAACGCCTCCAGTTCGGCGTCCGGCCGCAGGCGAACGTAGCGCTGGATGCCCTCCAGGGAGTCGCCCATGCCGGCGATGAGCATCGGGCCCCGGTTGAGGTGCCAGCGGTTGCCGGCGAAATACCACATGCGGTGGCAGCGGGTCTGGCCGCGCTCGTCAATCCAGTGAGAGCGGACGACATGCCGGCAGAGTTTGCCCGCCTCCTCGACATAGCGCCCATCACCGTAGATTTCCGCCGCGAGCAGCAGCGGACAGATCATGAGGCCGTAGTACTCGGAGGGCTCGAGGATGTCCTTGATGCCGAGGACGCGCAGGGTACCGGCGCTGTCGGCGTCGGGCATGCCGGCGAGGTGAAACGTCCGGATCATGTAGTCGAGGTCCTCGCGGGTGGAGTCATACCAGCGGCGGTCCTCAAAGGCGCGGGTGAAGAGCAATTTTCCCCAGATGCGGGCGTAATCCTGGTTGGCGACGGAGCTCGCATCCGGCCGGCCGTTTTTGCCGTAGGACAGGCAGCCGACCTCCATGTTGCGGAGGATGGCGGCGCGGATCTGGTCGAGCAGACGCGGGGCCAGCCAGTCGCGGGCGGAGAGGGCGGTGAGACCGAGCGAGAGGTTGGGGACGGCGTTGTGGATGAGCCCCTTTTTGCAAATCTCGCCGGCGTTGAACCCGATGTGGTCGTATTGGCCGTCGGGCAGAAAGGTGGTGGATTGAAAATTGACCAGGCGCTCGAGCAGGGCCTTGGCGCGCGGGTCGGGGCGCAGGGCGATGGCCTCGGCAAGGCCGGCGAGGAAGGGCGAGGCCCAGGTGGTGTGGCCGGCGGTGAAGTCGGCCAGGCGGTAGGGGTTGACGCCCCAGACGGGGTGATTGTGGAAGCCGTGGATGGCACCGTCGGGCTGCACCCAGGAGTGCAACCAGTTGCCCAGAGCGGCGAGGTTGGGGGCGGAAGGAGGATTCATGGAAAAGCGAAGGCAGGGTTTCATTTTTTTCGCGATTAAGCCAGCCACCAACCTTTGGCCACCGGCGGCGGTTGAACGGGGGAGGGATCGGTGTTGCGCAACCCGGGGCGGGCAGGATTCACCACCGCGCTCCGAAACCGGCGCGAGCAAGGCGAGGATCGCGCTCTGATCCATAATACTCCTAACCACAGAGGCACGGAGAGCACGAAGCTCAGACCAACCAGATCGAGGACTTTTTACTTCTCTGTGCCCTCCATGTCCTCTGTGGTTAACTATCAGTTCTGAAAGAAGGCTCGCGGTGGGGTAATGAATTGCGTGATCCGGGGCGCGCGGCGTAACTGGAACTCATGCGCCGCCGTGCCAATTGTTGGTTTCTGACTGGGTTGCTCGGATTGGGTATTGCCAACCTCGCAACGGCGGAGGTTTTCCTGATCAAGGAATTGGACGGCCGGCTGAAGCAAAAGTCGATTCCGGCGCCCAAGTACCCGCATGAGCTGCGTTCGAATGGCGTGATAGGTGTGGCGGTGGTGCGAAGCTACGTGAATGCGGCGGGCCAGGTTGAAAAGAGCGAGGTGGTGGGCCAGTCGGATATCGCTTTTGGCAAGGCGGCCTACGAATCCGTCAGCCGCTGGCAGTATTTTCCGGCGACCAAGAACGGGACCCCGGTTGGATTTGTCGTCCAAGTGCCGATTTTCTTCACACTCGAAGGCGAGAGTGTGAAGGACCTGGATAAACGCATCTTTGGGTTTCCCGCCAAGCCGTCGGAAAAACTGCCGTCCGATTACCAGTATGACGAAGCGCCGGCGCCGGAGGACAATCCCCGTCCAATTTATCCCTACGAACAGTGGCTGAACCAAGTTAGCGGGAATGCCAATGTCGCCTATGCGGTCGATGAGACCGGCCGGGTGATTGACATCAAGATTTGGGAGGCCTCGGAGCCGGTATTTGGATACGCCTTGGCTGCCGCCATACAAGGTTGGCACTTCAAACCCGCTACCCTTCACGGCAAACCGGCGAAGGCGGTCGGGCGTTTCACGGCCAACTTCGACTTGTATCAACCTCCGGGCGAGAGCGACATCCGGCTGCTGGGCTTGATCCGAAAGGGCCAAAAATTCAGCAGTGCCGGGGAATTGGATGCCGCGCTCACCCCCGAGCATCAGGTCTCGCCAAACTATCCGCTGGCCCTGGCCAGCGAAGGTCTGGCTGGTGAGACGGTCATTGAAGTCATCATTGACCGTGATGGCTGGGTGCGGCTGCCAAAAATTATCTCGGCGACGAAGGCCGAATTCGGTTGGTCCGCAGCGACGGCAGTGCGCCAATGGCGGTTTGCCCCGCCACGAAAAGGCGGTCAGCCGGTGGATGTCCGAGTGCGGGTGCCTTTTGGTTTTAAAGCCCCCACGCCTTAGCTGGATCGGGTAGTAGGATCGGCTTTGAAAGAAGGCTCGCGGCTGGGCGGTGCGGTGTGCGACACCAGTTTACCCCGCCATGCCGAAGCTCCCCGCGATGCCCCGTCCCGAATATCCCCGCCCGCAGTTGGTACGGCGCGACTGGCTGTGCCTCAACGGCCGCTGGCAGTTCGAGATCGACCAGGGCGACAGCGGGCTCGACCGCGGCCTGCTCGAACGGCCGCTGCGCGGCGCGATCATCGTGCCGTTCTGCCCGGAGTCGAAGCTCTCGGGGGTGGGCAACACCGACTATCTCAACGCCGTGTGGTACCGCCGCGAGGTCACCATCCCGCGGGCGTGGCGCGGCCGGCGGATTCTGCTGCATTTTCAGGCGAGCGATCACGACACCTTCGTCTGGGCCAACGGCACGGAGGTCGGCCGGCACCGCGGCGGCATGACCCCGTTCAGCTGCGACCTCACCGAGGTGGCGGTGCCCGGGAAGAAAGTGACGCTGGTCGTCCGCGCGCGGGACAATCCCCGCGAATCCGCCCCCGCCGGCAAGCAGTCGTGGGTGTTCGCCAATTCCGGCTGCCACTACACGCGCACCACGGGAATCTGGCAGACGGTGTGGCTGGAGCCCGTGCCGCAGCGGGCGCACCTGCTGCGACCGAAGATCGTACCCGACCTCGCCAACCGGCGGTTTCTCCTCGAACAGCCGGTGGCAGGCGCGCAGGCCGGGCTGACCTACCGGGCGCGGTTGCGCGACGGACGCCAGGTCATCAGCGAGGCGAAGTGCGTCTGCGGCGCGGGATTTTATCCGCGGCTCGACCTGGGCGTGCCGCAGGAACAGCTGCGGCTCTGGTCCCCGGCCGACCCGCATCTCTACGATCTCGAACTGGAGTTGGTGGACACCGCCTCGGGTGAGGTTGTCGACGCGGTGAAGAGCTATGCCGGCCTGCGCGGCGTGAGCATCGACGGGTTTGCGGTGAAGCTGAACGGCCGGCCGGTCTTCCAGCGGCTCGTGCTCGACCAGGGGTATTATCCCGACGGCATCCTGACCGCGCCGAGCGACGCCGCGCTCGTGCGCGACATCAAGCTGTCGCTGGCGGCGGGCTTCAACGGCGCGCGGCTTCACCAGAAGGTGTTCGAGGAGCGGTTTCTCTACCACGCCGATCGGCTCGGCTACCTCGTGTGGGGCGAATTCAGCGACTGGGGGTTGGCGGGCGCGGAGGCGGTGCGCGGCTGGCAGCAGGACGCCGCGGGCGGATACATCCGCGCGGGCAACCACATCGGCCACGACTACCCCGCGACCTATGCGACGCAGTGGCTGGAGGTGCTGTCGCGCGACTTCAACCACCCGGCGATCGTCGGCTGGTGCCCGCTCAACGAGAGCGCGAGCCGGCGCGACGAGCGCATCACCACGCACGACGACATGATGCGCGCGATGTTCCTCGCGGCGAAACTCTACGACGCCACGCGCCCGGTGCTCGACGTGTCGGGCTACTGCCACCGCGTGCCCGAGAGCGACGTCTATGACGGCCACGACTACGACCAGAACCCGAAAACGCTCGCCCGGCGCCACGCCGGGTTGATGACCGGCACGGGCTATCGGACCGAAACCGTCCGCCATGAGTCGGTGCCGTGGCGGGGCCAGCCGTACTTTGTGAGCGAGTTTGGCGGCATCTGGTGGAATCCGCGCGCCAAGCCGGGCGACGCCTCGTGGGGTTACGGCGACCGGCCGAAATCGCTCGAGGAGTATTACACGCGGTTCGAAAAACTCTGCCGCGTGCTGCTCGATAACCCCCGGATGTTCGGCTACTGCTACACGCAGCTCACTGATGTCCACCAGGAGCAGAACGGCATCTTCTATTTCGATCGCCGGAAGAAATTCGACCTGCGGCGCGTGCACGCCGCCCAGCAGCGGACGGCGGCCATCGAGCGCGGCGGCTGACCGGGGGAGGGCGCGTCCGGACCCTAGGGAGTGGGGCGCGGGTGCACCGGAACGTGCACCTCGGATTGCTTGACGAACCAGAGGGTGAACGGGCTGTTCCAGTAGACCGCGTAGGGTTCGCCGGCGGCCTCCATGCCCGGCTGGTGCGCCAGCCACGCGAGGAGTTCACCCCGGGCCTGCTCGAAGTTTGCCCGGGTGTAGGCCCCGCGGACGCCCAGGCTGGCGACGCGGCGCTCCGGGATCCGGATCACCTCCACGCCGGCGGCATTCCCGGCAACCTTCGGCTGCTCGCTGGCGGCGACCCAGAAATACATCGCGGCACCGTCGATCTTGGCTTCGACCGGCGTCGTCATCGCAATCTGGTGCGTGGAGATGTAGCTGAAAAGCGGCCGGAACAGCTGGCCCGACTGGTCGAAGTAACTGCCTTGGGCGGTGGTTTTGAGCAGCATCCCGGCGGGCAGGGTCTTGAACTCGGCGACGCCGGGTGCGGTGGGAGGAAAGGCCTGTTCGGTTGCCATGGCGGGGAAAAAAGGGATCAGCAGCAGGAAGAGCCGCAGCACTGGGCGCATCCGCAAACATACGCCAAACAGCGGAATAGCAAACTGCCGGCCGGGCCGCGCCAGCGAGTTGGAGCCAAAACCGGTGGAAAGCCGGGCGTGGAAGCAACTTGACTCAACCCGCCACCCCCCGCCCAGATAGCCCCGATGATTGCCCGGCAATCGCCGTCGAAAAACCCCAATGATTTTCCGCCGGTGGCGGTCAATCCCAGCCAGCCCTATGACCGCATCCGGGAACTCTACCTGTATGAGGAGCCGGCGCTCCTTGCCTCGATCCAGCGCGGCGACCGGAAGCAGGCCACCCGGATCATCAATCTCATCCTGGTCCACATCTACAGCGCCGGGGCGGAGCGCAGCGAACTGCTGAAAGGGCTCCTGCTCGAACTCGTGGTCATGATGTCGCGCGCCGCGGTCGAGGCCGGTGCGCCGCAGACCGAGGTGCTGGGCCTGCGTTATCTGCATCTCACCGAGTTGGCCGCCATCACCGACGACGAGCAGTTGTCGCGCTGGCTCCGCGAGGCGGTGCTCCGGATTTTTGACGCGGTCGAACGTTGCCGCGCGGGCAAGGTCCCGCAGCCGGTCCGCAAGGCCCTGGAGGCCATCCGCACCGGCGCCAGCGGCACGCTCACCCGGGTGCAGGTCGCCCGCCAGGTCGGAATCTCCCCGCGGAACCTCACCGACCTGCTCAAGGAACGCACCGGCCGCTCCTTCTCCGAGTTGCTCCGTGAGGCGCGCATCGAGCGCGCCTGCGAGTTGCTGGTGAAGACCGAAATGACCGTCGCCGCGATCGCTCTCGACTCCGGTTTTTGCGACCAGAGTTATTTCACCCACGTCTTCCAGGACCTGAAAAAAACGACGCCGAAGCAGTATCGCGACGCCGGCAAGGGCCAGCCGGTCCTGCCCGCGGCCAGGTCCCGGGCAGGCGGTTCACCCAGGTCGTAACTCTGCCAATAAGGGAAGTTTACCCGGCCTAAGGGTGGGGTGGACGCGGTTTTTGCCCCAACGCCTGCGAAATCGCCGGATTCGCGGCACGGGGGCGATATTAATGTATATTTTGGTGGTGAGTTTGTGTGGTTTGGCGGAGAAAACATCAAGGGGGTCCTCCCCATCCGCCCGCCCGGTCTTATTCACAGGACAAAGAGATGATATTAGGGTGGTTGCTGCTGCACCGAATCACCAAAGAAACGTTCCAGAACACAAGACCCTCAAGCGGGTTTCGTGTATCTTTTGGGAGTAATCACCGGCCCTCGCTGACTGCCTTGGGGCAGAAGGTGGCCGGGCGGTGGTCACACCCCATGATCGAAACCACCCCTCATTCCTCCTTTCGCGAACAACTAACCTCGGGCCGGTTTATCTACGGCGCCGAGTTGGTCACAACGCGCGGCATTCCCGAACCCGACCAGAAGCCCAAGCTCGTCGAGCTCGGCGAAGGCTTGGCGGCGGACTCGCGGATCGCGTGGGTGTCCATCACCGACAATCCCGGCGGCAACCCGATGATCCCGGCGGACTGGATC
Source organism: uncultured Opitutia bacterium (assembly GCA_903872505.1). GTDB lineage: Bacteria > Verrucomicrobiota > Verrucomicrobiia > Opitutales > Opitutaceae > Opi-474. The sequence goes on along the minus strand of CAIQKV010000074.1, from coordinate 7,773 downwards.
GCCAACCTCCTTAAGCCGCGCGGCAAGGAGGTGGTCATCCACCTCACCTGCAAGGATCTCAACCGCAACGGACTCGAGTCGGCCGCGTGGCGTTACGCAGCGGAAGGCTTCAACAACCTGCTGGCGCTGACGGGCGACTACCCGGTGGCCGGTTTCCGCGGCCCGGCGCTGCCGGTGTTCGATTTGGATTCGGTGAGCCTGATTTCGATGCTGCGCTCCATGAACGAGGGGCTGGAGGTGACCAAGCCCAACGGGAAGACCGAGCGGCTGCCCAAGACAAATTTTTTCACCGGCTGCGCCGTGGCGCCGTTCAAGCGCCAGGAACGCGAGCTGATGCCGCAGTACTTCAAGCTGGCCCGCAAGCTCCAGTGCGGCGCGCAATGGGTCATCCCGCAGCTCGGCTACGACATGCGGAAATTCCATGAAATCCGGCTGTTCCTCGAGTGGACGAACCTCGCCGCGCCCATCGTCGGCAACGTCTACGTGCTCAACAAGACCGTCGCCCGCATGTTCAACCAGAACAAGATCCCGGGCTGCGTGGTGAGCGACGCGCTCTACGCGCAGGTCGAGAAATACGCCGCCGGGCCGGACAAGGGAAAGGTGTTCTTCACGGAACTCGCGGCCAAGCAGCTCGCGGTGTTCAAGGGCATGGGCTTCGCCGCCGGCTACCTCGGCGGCATCCACAAGGCGGAAGCATTCGCGCAGATCATCGACCTCGCTGAAAGCTACAGGCCGAACGACTGGAAGGAATTCGCGCGCGAGATCCAGTATCCCAAGCCGGACGAATTCTACCTCTTTGAGCGGGACGAGGCGACCGGGCTCGGCGACGGCTCGCGGGTCAACGCCGCGTACATGAAGTCCCTCGAGCAGCCGGCCAAGCCCGCCGAGGTCACCCTGGCCTACCGGTTCACGCGCCTGATGCACAAGGTGGCGTTCACGCCCGGCAAGAAGCTGTTTCCGGCGGTCCAGAAAACCTACGACCGCCTCGAGCAGGGCAAGCACAGCACGACGCTCCATGCCTTGCACGGGATCGAGCACCTCTCGAAGACCCTGATGTTCGGGTGCAAGGATTGCGGCGACTGCTCGCTGCCGGACACCGGGTACTTCTGCCCGCGCGCCTCGTGCTCCAAGACCCAGCGCAACGGCCCCTGCGGCGGGTCGGCCGACGGCCGCTGCGAGCTGGACGACAAGGAATGCATCTGGTCGCGCGCCTACGACCGGCTGAAATACTACGGCGAATCGCAGCACATGATCGAGGGACCGGCCGTCTTCGCCAACCCGGCGCTGAGCGGCACCTCGGGCTGGGCGAATAATTTCCTCGGACGCGACCACCATCACAACACCGCCCCCGCCAAGCCGGCGCCGGCGGGCAATGGCGGCCCCCCGCCGGAGAAGAAAACCCTGACTCCGGCCAATTGACCCACTATCCTTTCAACAGAAAACACCCATGCCTATCCCCAACCTGACCATCATCGGCGAATCGATCAACGACTCGGTCCCGTCGACCAACAAATTATTCGAGGCCGGTGACATTGCCGGCCTGAAGGAGCTCGCCAAGTCCCAGGACCTGGGCGGCGCCGGCTACATCGACGTCAATGTCGGTCCGCGCTCCGCGGAGTTCCTCGCCGAAATGGTGCGGCACGTCCAGGGCGTGACCGCCAAGCCGCTCTCGATCGACACGCCGGATCCGGTCATGGCCGAGGCCGGGCTGCGGGCCTACGACCGGGCCCGCGCCGGCGGAAAGATTCCCGTCCTGAACTCGATCGCCCAGACCCGGCGCCAGATGTTCGGGCTGACGAAGATCATGCCGTTCATGCCGATCCTGCTCGCCTCCGAGCGCGTCGAGAAGGGCATCAGCCATCCCAACCACACCGCCGCCGAGGTCCATCAGACCGCGCGCGAGCTGGTGGCCGAGGCGGGCCAGCACGGCATCCCGGTGGACCACTGCATCATCGACCCCGCCATCTCGCCGATCGGTGCCGATTCCGAGGGCCGGTTCCACTGCCTGATGGGCGCGATCAACCTGATCCACGGCGACCCCGCGCTCAAGGGCGTCCACATGTCGGTCGGCCTGAGTAATTTCAGCGTCATGCTCCCGCCCAAGCGCGCGGATGGCTCGCCCACCAAGGGCCCGCTGGAAAGCGCGTTCCTCACGATGGCGGTGCCGCTCGGCATGGACCACGTCATCGGCTCCGTGAAGCGCAATTACGCGGTGCTGGCGCCCGATCACCCGGCGATGCTCTGCCTCACCGACTGTCTCAAGCTCGAGGGCTTCGACGTCATCATGCGCGTCCAGGAATACTACTCGAGCTAACCCCCCTCCAACCCGTACCCGCCATGGCCACAAAAATCGTCCCCTCCGACATCGAAATTGCCCACCAGGCAAAAATGCTGCCGATCGACCAGATCGCCGCAAAGCTCAAGATCCCCGCTGACGCGCTTGAGCACTACGGCAAGTACAAGGCCAAGGTCGGGCTGAGCTTCTACCAAAAGCAGCTGGCGAAGCCCCGCGGCCGCCTCGTGCTCGTCACCGCCATCTCGCCCACGCCGGCCGGCGAGGGCAAGACCACGACGACGGTCGGCCTCGCCGACGCGCTCAACCGGATCGGCAAGCGGGCGATCGTCTGCATCCGCGAGCCCTCGCTCGGGCCCAGCTTTGGCGTGAAGGGCGGCGCGGCCGGCGGCGGTTATGCGCAGGTCATGCCGATGGAGGACATCAACCTTCATTTCACGGGCGATTTCCACGCCATCACCTCCGCCCACAATCTTCTCTCGGCGATGGTGGACAACCACCTCACCCACGGCAACGCGCTCGGGATCGACCCGAACCGCATCGTGTGGAAGCGCGTCATGGACATGAACGACCGCGCCCTGCGCGAGATCGTCGTCGGCATGGGCGGCGTGGCCAACGGCGTGGTCCGCCAGTCCGGCTTCGACATCACCGTCGCCTCCGAGGTCATGGCGATCTTCTGCCTCTCGCAGGATCTCAAGGAACTCCGCGAGCGGCTCGGCCGGATCGTGATCGGCTACACGCGGGAAAAGAAGCCCGTCACCGCCGCCGACCTCAAGGCCCACGGCGCGATGGCCGTGCTGCTGCGGGACGCGCTCGCGCCCAACCTCGTGCAGACGCTGGAGAACAACCCCGCGTTCGTGCACGGCGGGCCGTTTGCCAACATCGCCCACGGCTGCAACAGCGTGCTCGCCACCAAGCTCGCCCTCAGCCTCGGCGAATACACCATCACCGAGGCGGGCTTCGGCGCCGACCTCGGCGCCCAGAAGTTCCTCGACATCAAGTGCCGCTTTGCCGGCCTGGCCCCCGACGCCATCGTCATCGTCGCCACCGTGCGCGCGCTGAAGATGCACGGCGGCGTGGACAAGAAGGACCTCAAGGCGCCCAACGTCGCCGCGGTCGAGAAGGGCCTCGCCAACCTCGAGAAGCATTTGGAAAACATCGCCGGCTACGGCGTCCCCGCGGTCGTCGCGATCAACCGCTTCACCGCCGACACGGACGAGGAGTTCGCCGTCATCGAGAAACGCTGCGCCAAGCTCGGCGTGAAGGCCGTGCCCGCCACGCACTGGGCCGACGGCGGCGCTGGCGCCGAGGCGCTCGCCCGCGCGGTCATCGAGGCCGCGGAGAAACCGGGCAAGACGTTCAAGCTGCTTTACCCCGACGACCTGCCGCTCTGGGAGAAGGTCCGCACCATCGCCCAGAAGATCTACGGCGCGAAGGACATCACCGCCAGCGCCCGCGTGAAGACCAAGTTCGAGGACCTGCAGAAGGCCGGCTACGGGAAATTTCCGATCTGCATGGCCAAGACGCAGTACTCGTTCTCGACCGATCCCAACCTGCGCGGGCGCCCGACCGGCTTCGACGTCGAGATCCGCGAGGTCAACGTCTCGGCCGGCGCCGGCTTCATTGTCTGCCTCACCGGCGAGATCATGACCATGCCCGGCCTGCCCAAGGTCCCCGCAGCCGAGGCCATCGACCTCGACGCCGAGGGCCAGATCGTGGGTCTCTTCTGATGAAATTCATCCGGCTCCTCCTTCCCCCCGTCCTGGCTTTCACGCCGGCGGATCAGCAGCCAACGCTGGTCAGTCCCGCGGTGGTGCCGCGCCGGGAGGAGGGGACGCCGGGTCTCCCGCGGCCGGTCAGGGCATATCCGCGGAACCGCTGGCTGATCGCCGTGATGGGCACGCTGCTGCAGCTCTGTCTCGGCTCGGTCTATGCCTGGAGTTATTTCCAGAAGCCGCTCGTGGAGACGTATGGCTGGACCAACTCCCAGGTGGCCTGGACCTTCAGCCTTGCCATCGGTTTTCTCGGGCTGGCCGCCGCGGGCGGCGGTGTGCTGCTCCCGCGGGTCGGTCCGCGCAAGCTCGCCGCCATCGGCTGCCTGTTCTACGGCGTGGCCCACGTGCTGGCGGCGTTCGCGCTGCAGGCGAAATCGCTCGGGCTGCTGTATTTCGGCTATGGCGTGGTGGGGGGCATCGGCCTGGGCTTCGGCTATGTCACGCCGGTCGCCACCGTCGCGAAATGGTTCCCCGACAAGAAGGGCCTCGTCACCGGCATGGTGGTGATGGGCTTCGGCTTTGGCGCGCTGCTGATGAGCAAGGTCATCGCGCCGACGCTCGCCGCGGCCTTCCACGGCTCGCTGCCGCTGGTCTTCGCCGGGAGCGGCGCGATCCTCGGGGTGACCGGGTTCGTGGCGGCCCACTTCCTCCACAACCCGCCGGGCCGGACGAAGGCCGTGGCCGGCGATGAATCGCCCTGGCCCGCGCTGCGTTCCCGGCAGTTCGTGCTGATGTGGCTGGTCTTCTTCTGCAACATCGCCGCCGGCATCGCCATCATCAGCTTCCAGTCGCCGCTGCTGCAGGACCTCTGGCGCAAACTCCACCCGCTCACGACGCCCGCCGCGCTCGCGGCCTACGGGGCGACCCTGATCGCGGTCAGCTCCGTGTTCAACGGCATCGGCCGGTTCGCCTGGGGCGGCCTCTCCGACCGCCTCGGCCAGCTCAACACCTTCCGCATTCTCCTCGCCACGCAGGTGGTCGCGTTCATCGGGCTCATGCTCACGGGCAACGCCTGGGTGTTCGTCAGCCTGATCTGCTATGTGCTGCTCTGCTACGGCGGCGGTTTCGGGATCATGCCGTCGTTTGTCCTCAACACCTTCGGGGCCCCGCGCATGGCGGTGCTCTACGGCTGCATCCTGACCGCCTGGTCCACGGCGGGGGTCGTCGGCCCGCAGGTCGTTGCCGCGCTCAAGGACCGCTACGGCGCGCAGGCGTCGGGGTACGCCTTTGCCCTCGGCGCCGGGCTGCTCCTGACGGGATTTCTTGTGTCATTGCTTTTGACTGTTGTGCCGCGCGATGGAAAAACCGTCGCGCATGGCTGATTTCCTGACCGCGCTCCGGGACCATCCGCTCCTCGCCGACGGGGCGATGGGTTCCTACCTGTTCACACTGACGGGGCGGTTGTCGGAGACGAACCACGTCTACGAGGCGTTCAACGTGGAGCAGCCCGAGCTGATCCAGAAAGTTCACCTCGCGTACCTCGCCGCCGGGGCGCGCTGCCTCAAGACGAATACCTTCGGCGCCAACCGCCAGCAGCTGCGGCCGTTCGGGCTGGAGGGTCGCGTCGCGGCGCTGAACCGGGCGGGCGTGCAGCTGGCGCGCGGGGCGATCGCGGCCTACCAGGCGCAGGCGCGCGCCCCGGGCCCGTTCTTCGTGCTGGCCTCGGTCGGGCCGACGGCCAGCCCGCTGGCCGCGGCGGAAGCGGTGGCAGAGTGCTACCGCGAGCAGCTGGAGACGCTCGCCGCCGCCGGCGCGGACGCGCTGCTGCTGGAGACGTTCAGCTCCCTGCCGCAGCTGGAACTGCTGGTCGGCCTGATCAAGTCGCTGCCCGGGATGCCGCCGGTGATCGCGGAGATGACGATCCGCGGCGCCAGCGCGGGACAGCCGCTGGAGCCCGACCCGGTGACGTTCGTCAACCGCGTGGCCGCGCTGGGCGTGGCCGTGGCGGGGGTGAACTGCTGCGCACCGTGGGATGCCGACGTGTTCGTGGACGCGGTGCGGGACACCGCGCCGGTCCGCTCGGGGGCGTTGCAGCTGGTCGTGATGCCGAACGCCGGTGGCTTCCAGCGCATCGGCAACCGGCTGATGACGGCAGTCAACCCGGAGTTCGCGGGCAAGATGGCCCGCAGCCTGTCCGACCGCGGCGTGCGGCTGGTGGGCGGCTGCTGCGAGATGCATCCGCCGCACATCCAAGAGATGCACAATTACCTGCAGTCGCGGTCGGCCGGCGAACGGGTCGCGACCGTCGCGGTGGCGAGCACGCTGCCGCCTGCGGGCGACGCCGAGAAGCGGCGTAACGGCACCCTTTCACGCAAGCTCAAGGACGGCAAGTTTGTCGTCAGCATCGAGGCGCTGCCGCCGCGCGGGACGGACGACAGCGTCATCTCGCGGAAAGTGGAGGCCCTCGCCGGGCTGGCCGCCAGCGGCCTGATCGATGCGGTGGATTTCACCGACGGCTCGCGGGGCATCCCGCTGATTTCGCCCGGGGACTACATCCACCTGCTCCGGGAACGCCTCGGCTGGACCGCCGCGACGGGCGACGCGGTGGAACTCATCCCGCACTTCACGGGCCGCGACCTGAACGTCATGGGCGTGCAGAGCCGGCTGGTCGGCTATCACGCCAACCGCGTCCACAACGTGCTCTTCGTCACGGGCGACCCGCCGAAGATGTCGCCGACCTACCCGCGGTCCACGGCGGTGTTCGACCTGGATTCCATCGCGATGATCCGGCTGACGCATACCTGCCTGAACGCCGGGGTGGACTTCGGCGGCGTGCCGCTCGGGAAGCAGGCCGACCCGCGCACGCATTTCACGATCGGCGCCGGCGTCGAGCTGGAGGCGCAGGACATGCCGCGTGAGCTGGCCCGGCTGCAACAGAAACTCGACAGCGGCGCGGACTACATCATGACCCAGCCCGCCTTCCGCCCCGAGGCGCTGGCCCCGCTCGAAAAATTCCGCGGCCGGAAACCCTTCCTCATCGGGGTGATGGTGCTGACCAATTTCGAGCAGGCCCAGCGGGCGGCCCAGGTCCCCGGCGTGGTGATTCCCGATGCGATCCTGCAGCGGCTGGCGGCGCTGCCGAACGTGGCCGACCAGACGAAGGCCGGCCGGGAGATCGCCGCGGAGCAGATCCGCTGGCTGGTGCGCGAGGGGTGGGCGGGCGTCTACCTCATGTCCACCGCCGCCGGCAGCGGCACGGTGGAGGTCCTCCGCGCCGGCCTGCAGCCGTAGGGCGCGCCGCGGCCAAAAAAAAAGGGCCGGTCCGATGACCGGCCCCGAACACACAACTGACAAAAGCTCAGGCGGTGCGAACCTGGGTCACGCGGGCGCGGGCCATCACCAGGGCGAAGACGCCGGTGAAGAGCAGGTCGCCGACGAGCGTGTTGCGGAAGAACCACAGGGTCGGCGGGAACTCGACGTGCCCGATGGTCATCGCCTGCCACCAGCCGGCGAGGGTCTTGACGTAGTAGGCGTCGCCGAGCCACGCGGCGGTGTTGCTCGCGAGGTAGAACAGGATGGAGCAGCCGAGGACGCCGCTGACCACGTTGAGCGCGGTGCGGCGGCGGGCGACGAGGGCGCCGATGCCGAGGGCCGCGGCGAAGCAGGCGATGCGCAGCAGCGAGCCGCCGAGCTCCCACGTGTAGCCGTACTGGGCCGCGTAGTAGCGGTCGATCCAGAGGTCGCTGGCGGCGAGGGCCACGAAGG